>DATGKD010000238.1:0-20683 GCA_035294855.1 Acidimicrobiales bacterium | reverse complement strand
ACCGATAGGGCCGGCCATGGCCAGCGCGACGGACACGACCGTGGCGCACCGGCTGCGCCGCGCGAGCTCGTGCACAGCGTCCCAGTCAACAGGAGCGGACGAGGCCGCGGCCGCGCCCACACACATGGCGAGGTCGGCGATCCACACCAGCCGGCGGAAGCCGTGGAAGGGCTTGCCGGCGTGCGCGGCGAGGGCCACCAGCTCGTCCTCGACGGGGAGAACGAACGCGGCCGTTCCGAGGATGTCCGCCTCCACGCGCCGCCGCCAGAGCTGCTCGGCGTCGAGGCGAGTCGTCTTTTCGTACCAGGCCTCGAGCCCGTAGTGCAGTTCGAGCACGAGCGGCGACACGTCGGGGTGCCGGAGCACGGTGTCGTAGCGATCGCCCGCCGCGCCGCGCACGACGTCCCATCCCGACCTGGTGAGCGCCGTGAGCGCAGCGCGGTGGGAGCGCTTCGGCAACAGCAGGTCGATGTCTTCCATGTGGCGCAGGCCCGGCTCCGGATAGCGGGACGCCACCGCGGGACCCTTGAACACGACGGGCTCGAGCCCCGCGTCGACGAGTGGCCCGACCGCGTGGGCGACGGCGCGGGGCAGAAGGAGCAGCGCTTCGAACCGGTGCACCTCCGCGGCCGCGTCGAGCAATGCGCCGGCGTCGCCCAGCACGTCCTCGCAGCCCGCCGCCGTCAATGCCCGCCACATCAGCTGCCCGACGCCGTGGTCGACGGCCGCCCGGACGAGAGCTTCGGGATCGAAGCCGGCGGCAACGCCGGCACGAAGGCCCGGCACCGCCGCGGCGACTGCCTCGACATCTGTCTCCCGGCGGCACGCCTCCCACAGCAGTGCGGCGCAAGCGGCGCGCACCGGCGTGCTCTGGGCCGTCCCCGTCGCCGTCTTCGTCCCCACGGAGGAAAAACGCACAGCGCGGCACCAACATGCGCGCCCCGTGTGCTCACCGGCCCCGCAAACCCCGAGAGTTGCAACGGGCGGCGTCCAGATCGTCATCTCACACGCCCAAAGCGTGCCCAAGTCCAGGTAGATGACGTTCCGGGCGCAAGTCGGGCCGCGCATGCCCGTTGATCTTCCGTGCCGGGCGGGCCACCTGGGAGGGTGAGGGTTCGAACCGGGCACCGCGCTCGGCTGGCGCTGCTGTACGTCGCAGGCGTGGCCGCGCTTGTGGTGCCGCTCGTGGTGGCGTCGTCTCCGGGCTCCCCGGGGGTCGACCGCAACCTGGCCATGGCGCCCGCCGACGGCACGGCCGGGACGTCCCCCCTCCAGTCAGTGGGCTCGCTCCTCCCGAGCACGGTCGGCAGCGGACCGAGCGGACTCAGCCGCCTCGCCTCGGGCCGAGGCGCCGACGGCTCGGCCTCTGCCACGAGCGCCCTCCACGCCACCACCACCGGCGCCCGGGGCTCGAGACCCGGGCCGTTCACCTCGGGCAACCTGCTCACCGGGCGGGCAGCCACCTTCGACGGCACCACGGGAAACTGGATCCCCCACGACGCCACCCTCACCTGGGTGGCGGCGCCGGCGAGCACCAAGTCCGGGGCCTTGTCGTTCGGATCGCTCGTCGGGTCTCCGTCGCCGACGTCGGTGTTCTCGGGCCCCGTCGCCGCCGCGCCCGGACTCCTCTACACCGGCGCGGCGACCATCCGCAGCGACGGCACCGCCGAGGTCGTGCAGGCGTCGGTGCAGTTCTACGACGCGGCCGGCAACCTCATCACCCAGGTCGGCGGCCAGGGGTCACAGACCTCGCCGGGGTCGTGGATCCCGCTCCAAGGCGCCATCGGCATCGCGCCGCCCGGCACGGCCACGGCCGCGCTCGGCGTCGTGGCGTGGTCCTCGTCGCTCCTCGGCCAGCAGACCCTCGTCGAGTCCCCGTCGATCGTGGCGTCGTCGGACCCGGGCGCTCCCCCCGTCGTGGGCCCGCTGCACACCGCCGGCAACCAGATCGTGCAGGCGAACGGCGCGCCCGTGACGCTGCGGGGGATGCAGCTGTTCGGCCTGCAGTCCGACCCGTCGCCGGCGTGGATCACCCCCGACATGGTCGCCCAGGCGAAGGAGTGGGGCGCCAACATGATGCGGGTCTCGCTCAGCGAGCCGTTCTGGTCGTCGTCGAGCTGCTCGTACGTGCCGACCTATCCGGCGGAGGTCGACCAGGTCGTCAACTGGATCACCTCGCTCGGCATGGTGGCCCTGCTCGACCTGCACTTCAACACGATCCTGCCGTGCACGACCGGCGCCTCGCAGATGATGGCGGACGCCCCCGGCTCGATCTCCTTCTGGAACTCGGTCGCCGGCCGCTACGCCGCCAACCCGCTCGTGGCGTTCGACCTCTACAACGAGCCGCACGACATCTCGGACCAGGTGTGGCTGAACGGCGGCACGGCGTGGAGCGGGCTCGTCCCGTTCCAGGCGGCCGGCATGCAGCAGCTCTACGACGCGGTGCGCGGCACCGGCGCGCAGAACCTCGTCGTCGTGAGCGGCAACGTGTGGGGCAACGAGCTCCCCGCCACGCTCGTCAACGGCACGAACATCGTCTACGGCGTGCACGACTACTCGTGCCCGGGCAGCCCACCCCCCGACTGCTCGACCCCTGACCCCGGCGACCCCACGCCGATCCTCGGCAGCTGGGTGGCCCGGTCCGCGTCGGTGCCCGTCATGGTGACGGAGTTCGGATGGCCCAGCCAGTTCGACGGCACCTTCGTCCGCAACGTGATCGCCTTCGCCCAGGCCCACGGGTGGGGCTGGAACGCTTTCGTGTTCGACGACTCGGGGCCGTGGGGCCTCCTCTCCACCCGCCCGGTGACCGGCCCGTACGAGCCGGCCGCGTCGGGCATGCCGGTGCTGGCGGCACTGGCGAACGCGCCCTGACATCCTGACGGCGGTGTTACCCGTGAAGACCGCGCCCCGTCCCCTCGTGTCGGTCGTCCTGCCGACACGCGACCGTCCCGACCGCCTGATCGGCGCGCTCGCCTCGGTCCTCGCGCAGAGCTACCCGGACCTCGAGGTCGTCGTGGTCGACGATGCCTCGCGCGTCCGCGCCGACGAGACCGTCCGCGAGCTGGCGTCGGATCCACGCGTCGACGTCGTGCGCCTCGATCGCCCGTCCGGCGCGGCCGCGGCGAGGAACGCCGGCATCGCCCGCTCGTCGGGGGAGATCGTGGCCTTCCTCGACGACGACGACCGCTGGGAGCCCGACAAGGTACGCCGCCAGGTCGACGCATTCGCACAGAGCCCAGAGGCCGCGCTGGTGTCGTGCCACCACTTCGTGGTCGACGAGCGCCCCGGGGCGCGCCCGAGCGTGCACCGCGGGCCCACCACCTTCACCGCAGCGCAGGTGCAGTGGATGAATTTCCCGGGGAGCTTCTCGTTCGTGGCCGCACGGCGGGCGACCGTCGGGGACGAGCTGTGGCTGGACGAGTCGTTCCCGAGCGTCGAGGACTGGGACCTATGGCTGCGGTGCATGCGGCACGGCCCCGCCGTCGTCGTGCCCGAGCCCCTGTGCCGCCTGGTCGTGCACGGCGGCGCGCATCTCTCCGCGCCCGCTTCGGAGCACCGCGGCCTCGAGCGCTTCATCGCCAAGCACGGTGATGGGATGCCGCCGGTGTGCCGGAGGTATGCGATGGCACACGTGCGGATGCTGCAGGGCGACGGATGGGCGAAGCGCGCCGGGGTCCTCCGCTCGCTCGCCACCGGATCGCCCCGGGCATCGGCGGTGCTCGCCGTCGAGCAGCTGGCGCGCCAGCTGGGGCGGGCCAAGGGCGACCCCGGCCTCGTCGAACGGGCCATGGCGCGCGTGGTCGGCCCCGACGGGCGCGCCTCGGGTCTGCGGGCCCGGCCAGCTCCGGCCGACGACAGTGCCACGGTGGCGGCGTGAAGCACCCCGACGGCCACGTCGACGTGGTGGTGGACGCAGACGTGCTCGGCCGCCAGCGGACGGGCGACGAAACGTACGTCCGCCACTTGCTCACCGGCCTCGCCGCTCTCGGTTCCGGGTTGGACATCCGCGCCGTCGCCCGCCGCGCCGAGGTCGTCCCCGGCGGCGTGCTCCCGGAAGTGCTGCCGGTGCGCAGCTACGCGGCGCGCCTGGCGTGGGGCATGCCGCGGTGCCTTTCGAGGCTCGCCCCGTCGGTGGCGCACTTCCAGTACGTGATCCCCCCCGCCTACCGCGGCGCCGCAGTCGTCACCGTGCACGACCTTTCGTTCCTCCTCATGCCGGAGCTCGAGGACCGCGTGGACGGCTGGGTGCTGCGCACGCTCGTGCCGCGCTCGATGCGGCGCGCGGCGCGCGTCCTCACGGTGTCGCAGTGGACCAAGCGCGACATCGTCGAGCGCTACGGCATCGCGCCCGAGCGGATCGTGGTGACGCCGAACGGCGTGGACCCCGCCTTTTCCCCGGGCCGGCGCTCGACCGACCGGGGCTCGGGCAGCCACCATGCCGACCGCCGTTACCTGCTCTTCGTGGGGGCGCTGCGTCCCCGCAAGGACCCGCTCGGGATGCTCGAGGCGTTCGCCCTTCTTCCGGCGGAGCTGCGCCTGGTGATGGTGGGGCCCGACAAAGGGGACCTGCCCAAGGTGCGCGCCACCATCGACCGCCTCGGTCTCGCCGAGCGGGTGGAACTGCGCGGCCACGTCGAGCCCGCCGAGCTGGTCAGCCTGTACCGCGGCGCGGCGTGTGTGGTGCTGCCGTCGCGCTACGAAGGCTTCGGCCTGCCGGTGCTCGAGGCGATGGCGTGTGGCGCCCCCGTCGTGACGACGACCGCCGGTGCACTGCCCGAGGTCGCGGGCGACGCGGCCCTGGTCGTCCCCCCCGGCGAGCCCGGCGCACTGGCGGAAGGGGTGCGGCGGGCCCTGTTCGATCGCGAAGCGTTGATCCAGCGGGGCCTCGAGCGGGCGCGCCAGTTCAGTTGGGAGGAGACGGCGCGCCTCACCCTCGAGGTGTACCGGGAGGTGATCGCCTACGCCGCCGCCAGCTGAGCTCGCCGCGGACTTTCGGACTCAGCAGGGGATGCCGAGCTCGCGGTAGACGTCGGCGGTGGCCGCCGCGGTGGCCTCCCACGACAGCCGGCCCATCAGGCGGGCGCCGTCGGTGGCCAGCTTGTGCCGCTGGTCCTCGTCGGCGGCGAGCAGGCGGACGGCATCCGCGAGCGCCCCGGTGTCCCCGGTGGGCACGAGAACCGCCCCGGCCGCCAGCAGCTCCACCAACGCCGGGACGCGGTAGGCGACGACGGGCGTCCCGCAGGCGAGCGCCTCCGCCGGCGGGAGCCCGAACCCCTCGTAGCGCGACGGGTAGCCGAGCGCGAGCGCCGCGCCGTACAGCGCGCCCAGGTCCGCACGAGGCACGTAGCCCACGTGCTGGGCGCCGGGCACCAGGTGGCTCGCCCGGGGGACGCGCCCCGCGACGACCAGCGGCACGCCCGCCCGGCGGCACGCAGTGGCCAGGCTGGCCACGTCCTTGCGGGGCTCGACCCGGCCCACGTACAGCACGAACCGCGCGGGCAACCCGTAGCGGCGGCGCACCGCGGCGACCTCGCCCTCGGTGGCGGGGACGAGCCCGCTCCCTGGCGCCAGGGGCACGACGCGCGCCTCGCGGCCGAAGCGGTCGTGGATCCGCTCGGCGGTGAACGCCGAGTCGGCGATGAGCGCGTCCGCGCTGCGCATCGTGTGACGCATGATCGCCCGTGCCGCGGTGGCGTAGCGCCGCGTGAAGGACCATGGCACGTCGAACACCGCCAGGTCGTGGACGGTCGCCACGGTGGGGGCGCCGGGCTGCGCGGGGACGGCGACGTCCAGGCCGTGGACGAGGTCGACCTCGCCGAGGTTCTGGCGGTCGGCCCAGGCGCGGCGCAGGCCACGTCCGCCGGGTCGCTCGATCGCCTCGACGCCCTCGGGCAGCTCGCCCAAACCGTCCGGCTGCACCGCGGCGACCACGTCCGCGTCCAAGGTGTGTGCGAGGGCGCAGACGAGGTCGCGGGCGTAGAGCTGCACGCCGGTCGGCTCGGGCGCGATGGCCCGGGCGTTCAGCCCGATGCGCGCCCTGGTGGCCTGGGCGGTGGCCTGCACGGGCGCCGGCATGAGGCGTGTGCCAGCCGGCGTCGGGGGACTGTCAGTAAGCGCCACGGCCGGCGGCCACCGCGCGCGCGGTCCGGACGAGGATGCGGGCGTCCAGGCCGAGGGACCAGCAGCTCACGTACAGGTGGTCCAGGCGGCACATCTCCTCGTAGGTGAGGTCGTTGCGGCCCGACACCTGCCAGAGCCCGGTGATGCCCGGCCGCATCGAGTAGCGGCGCAGCGCCCAGCCGCCGATCGAGGCCGCATCGTCGATGACGAACGGGCGGGGCCCGACGAGCGACATCTTGCCGGAGACGACGTTGAACAGCTGGGGAAGCTCGTCGAGGCTGAGACGGCGCAGCACGCGTCCCACCGGCGTCACCCGTGGGTCACGCTTCAGCTTCGGGAACGGCCCCTTCACGGGTTCGCCGATCACCGCCACGGACTCGTCCTCGGGCCGCCGCACACGCATCGTGCGGAACTTCAACATCGGGAAGACCTCGCCGTTGCGCCCCACCCGCGCCTGGCGCAGGAGCACCGGACCCGGCGTGGTGAGGCGGATGGCGAGCGCGACCACGACGAGAACCGGCGACAGCAGCGCGAGGCCCACCGTCGCGCCGACGAGGTCGGTCAGGCGCTTCAATCCGTGCTGGAAGCCGTCGAGAGTGGCGGGGGCGACACTGATGCCGGGGAAGCCGGGCGCCACCTCCTGGACGTGCGCCGTCGGCGGGAGGAGGTCGAACAGGCGGGGAACGACCGTAATGGGCAGCTGCGTCTGCACGGGTCGCAGCACCTCGATCATCTCCGTCGTGGCGGCGTTGCTGAACGCCACCACGACGTGGTCGACCTGCTCGCGCTCGCACACCGCAGCGAGGTCGCCGAGCGTGCCCAGCTGGCCCGTGGGCTCCTTGGGGTCGTCGTCGACGAAGCCGATCACTTCGACCCCCGCGGTCGCGCCCAGCTGCGCGCTCACGCGGTCGGCGACTTCGCCGCTGCCGACCATCAGCACCCGCCGGGCCACCCCGGTGCGCCGAGGTGAGTGGTACGCGAGGCGTGCAAGGGACACGAGCGTCACCGCTGCCGCGCACAGCACGAGCACCCCGTCGAGCGACGGGCCATGCAGCCCGGTGAGCGACCCCAGTGCGCGCCACAGCGCCAGAGCCGCCATGCCACCCGCGCCGAGAGGCAACGCCACGTTCTGCAGCTGATCGGTGAGCGACGGCCGCAGCACCGAACCCTCCGGGCGCCGCGTCGTCGCCAGCACGGCGATGAGCGCCGGCACGCACACGACGAGTCGCACGAACGTCATCGGAAAGGCCTGCCAGAAGCGCGCCACAGGATCGGGCCCGTCGACGACGATCGCGGCCGCGGCGACGACGGACGCGACGAGGAGCCCGCTCGCGTCCACGACGAGTGCGGCGGTGCCGCGCAGGCCGGTGGAACGGGGTCGCTCGGCGACCGACTGCGCGCGCGGCAGCTGCAGGGCATCCGCCGGCGCCTGGAACGGGTCCGGCGGCACTGCGAGCGGTTGGACGACCGCGTTTTCAGGAAGAGCTCCGATCGAGGTCTCGGGCAAAGGCGGCAGCACCGGGGCCTCGGGTAGCGCAGTCGCGGCCGACGCAAGCGAGCCGGGGTCTAGGGCTCCCTCAACGATTCCGCTGGTCATCGCTAGCGATAACGGGAGGCCTGCGCTCTCCTTGCGTCAACGCGTCGCCGTCCGTGAAGGCTGTCGGTCCCGGTGCCGAGGGGCGCCATCTCGGGGCATGCGCCGAGTCCACTTCACGCACCGGCTCACAACACTTACCACGCTTCGCACCAAAATCATCACAATCCGTGCAGGCGGGTGCGCCCGCGGGCCGGGTGCGGATCAGAGTGGGTCGAGCTCGGCGGTGCGGTAGCGCGAGCGGCAGATGCTGCGCCGCAACTTGCCCGACGAGGTCTTGGGCAGGGTCCCGGGGCGGAGCAGCACGATGTCCTCCGGCCGGACACCGACGGCGTCGGTGACGGCCTTGGCGATCCCGTCGCGCACCGCGGCGGTGTCCTCGGTCTTGACTTCCGCCACGATCACCACGTCGTCGCCCCGCCGGCCGCCGTCGACACCAAAGGCGATGACGTTGCCCGTGCGCACACCGTCCACGCCCTGCGCGGCGCGCTCGAGGTCCTCGGGGAACAGGTTGCGGCCACCCACGATGATGAGGTCCTTCAAGCGGCCGCAGATCACGACGTCGCCCTGCGCCAGGTAGCCCAGGTCGCCCGTCCGCAGCCATCCCCCGTCCCGGAATGCCCGAGCGGTGGCGTCCGGACGCTCGAAGTAGCCGGGGACGACAGAGGGCCCGCGTATCTCGATCTCACCCAACATGCCCGGTTGCTGCGCGGCACCGCTGTCGGGGTCGCAGATGCGCATCTCCATGCCCCGGATGGGTGGCCCGCAACGCGCCAGCGCACGTGCCCGGGGATGGTCGGGCGCGACCGGCTCGGCGCGCAGGTCTTGTTCGAGCGCGACACCGTCCACGACGTCCACGGTGAAGCCCGTGCCCATCGGCGCGACGCTGATGCACACCGTCGCCTCGGCCATGCCGTACGCGGCGTACATCACGCCCGGATCGAGCCCGTGCGGCCGCGCCGCGTCGGTGAAGCGGTGCATGACGTCCGGGGCCACGGGCTCCGAGCCGCTGCCCAGGCACCGCACGCTCGACAGGTCGAGCGGGTCGGCGGTGGCGAGCAGCCGTGACGCCATCGACAGCGCGAAGTTGGGCGCCAGCGTCCACGTCCCTTTGTATTCCGCCATCCACTGCATCCACTTGGCCGGCGAGGTGATGAAGCGCGCCGGCGGCGCCACCACGAAGTGCGCGCCGTGGGCCATGGCGTACGCCGTGTTCGCGACGAGACCCATGTCGTGGTACAGCGGCAGCCAGCTGACGACGGCGTCGTCGTCCTCAGAGATGGGCACGCGGTCGGCCATGCCGCCCAGGTTGTCGAGCACGCAACGCACCGGGATGACGACGCCCTTCGGGTCGTCGGTCGACCCGCTCGTGAACTGCAGGACGGCCGTGGCCTCGGGGTCGTCGGGGGGGCGCTCGTAACGCTTGCCCGCGTCACCCGCCGCGTCGCTCACGAGTTGGCCGAAGCTCACCACGGCCGGTTCGTCCGCCTCGACGATCCCGGCGGCGAGGAAGTCGGGGTCAGACACCGTCAGCGTCACGTCGCCGAGCGAGATCCGGGCATGGGTCTGCGCCCGGAACTCCTCCTCGGAGCCCAGCCGGGTGGGCAGCGGCAGCACGATCACCGCCGCGCCGGCGAGCCACGTCGCCTCGATGGCGGTGACGAGTTCGCGTGACGTCGAGCCCAGGAGCGCCACCCGCTCGCCGGGGCCCACGCCGCGAGCCTGCATGGCCGACGCAAAGCGGCGAGCGTCGTCGTACATCTGGGACCACGGCACGCGCTCGGGCTCGTCGGTGACGAGGAACGTCACGTCGTGGCCGCGCTCGGCCGCTTGCTCGAGGCTGCCCACGAGCGTGGAGGACAATCCCGGGATCGCGTTCACTTCCGGGCACCCCCGTTGCCGTCGGCGCGGAGCTCCACAGTGGCGTCGGCTTCGGCGGCTTCGGACTCACGGTCCTTTGGCCGGAAGGAACGCACCACCCGCGCCGGCGTGCCGCCCGCCAGCGCGAACGGGGGGATCGGCTTGCTCACCACCGACCCGCTCGCCACCACGGCGCGCTCCCCCACGTCCGCCTGGACGGTGCACTTGTCGGAGATGCCTGCTCCGTCGCCGATGACGAGCGGGTGGAAGTCGTAGCCCTGTTCGAGCCAGTGCACGTCGGGGTCGCGGTAGCGGTGCTGCCCGTCAACGACGAGCGTCGACTGGCCGAAGGCACAACGTCGGCCGATGGTGATGGAGGTCGAGCACTGGATCATCACGTTCGAGCTGAAGATGGAGCCGGCCCCGATGTCGACGCGGCCGTCGCCCTGGATCTCGCAGCGGAACCCGCGCCGGAAGTCCACGCCCGGGCCGACGACGAACGTGCCACCGTTCGGGATGTACAAGCTGAAGCCCGGGCCGAGCCGCACGGGCCGGGCGATGGACACCGTGCAGTGCAGGTGCGTGGCCTCGATCAGCAGCAGCCGCGCGGTGCTGGCAGCACGCGCGCCGAGCTCGTAGCGCAGCTTCCACGGCAGCGCGCGCAGGTCCCTGCCCGTCGCCATGCCGTCAGTGTAGGACCCGCCGGGTAACGCTCAGAGGACGATCCGACCGCTGCGGACGCTGCCCACGATCAGGCTCACCATGCCGACGAAGTCGCCTGCACCGATCTGCGCGACGCGCACGACCGGATGGCGTCCGCGGCGGTCGCGTGCTTCAGGCATGGCCATCCACACCCACGCCAGCGCGCCCACGAGCAACCGGGGCCGCCGCGTCGCCGCGGCAGCGACGACGCACGCCACGGCGAGGTCGAACGCAGCGGTGCGCGGCGCCAGGAAGAGGCCGCGCCACAACACCTTGGCGCCGAGCGGGCTGCGCTTCACGAGCGCAGGGAACGCGCCCCGGCCGGTCTGCTCCCGCAACCACTGTGCGTACGAGCCGGGGAGGTGACGGTGGTGCACGAGCGCGTCCGGAGCGAACACGAGGGGGACGCCCGATCCCGTGACCCGCCACCCTGTGATGGCATCCTCGCCGACCAACCTTCCCGTCGCGGCCACGTGTGCTTCGTCACGCGTCGGGAAGCCGCCCACACGCTCCAGGTCGCATCGTCGGTACGCGATGTTGCACGTCTCGAACAGCCATGTCGGACGCATCACCCAGACCGTCCGCGACCACGGACCCGCCTCCGCGAGGTCGTCCGGCCAGCCGTGGGTCTCGCCTTGCACCACCACGGGCCGGGGCTCGCCGAGGGGACCCGGCTCGAAGGGCGCCAGCAGTCTTTCGAGCCAGCGGTCGGTGGGGAGGCAGTCGTCGTCGGTGAACGCCACCACGTCGCCCCGAGCCGCGGCGGTGCCGACGGCGCGACCCACGCCCTGACCCACGTTGCGGCCCAGGCGCAACGCGCGGAAGCGCAGGGGCGTGTGGGCCGCGTAGTCGACGAGCGCCGGCCACGTGGTGTCGGTCGAAGCGTCGTCCACCACCACGAGCTCGAACGGCTCGGACCCGAGCCGCTGGCACTCCAGTGCGTCGAAGAGGCCGGGCAGGAAGGCCACCCGGTCGTGGGTCGACACCACGACGGTGGTGCCGGGCACCGGGCCGACGTCGTAGGCGGTGCTGCGGACGTCCTCGGCCGCGTCGGGCAGCCCCGGATGTGGCGCGGCACCTCGGGACGGCACCTCCCGAGACGCCCCCTCCCGAGCGGGCATGGCGGCGCACGGTACCACGGTGACCTGGAGGTTCCCGGCCCCGGGGGGTCCGCCCCCGGGTCCATCGGCCACACAAGGTTCGGCGGCTTCCCCCGTTTCCCGGTTCGGAGGAGGACGACCGAGAACCCCGTCGGGCCCTGTCGGGCTCTTGGTCGTCAACCCGCACCCAGGGGATGGGGGTTTAGGTGGAGGACACGACCGCGGCAACGGGCGGATTCGCACCGGTAGAAGGCGGTGTGCCGGACAGCGGTGTGCCGGACAGCGGTGTGCCAGTCAGCGTGGTGGTCGTCACGCACGAGTCGGCGGCGACGATCGACTCGTGCCTCGACAGCATCCGCGAGCACCCCCCTGGTGTCGCCTACGAGGTGATCGTCGTCGACAACGCCTCGTCCGACGAGACCGTCCGGATCGTATGGTCGGGACATCCGGACGTGCGCGTCATCCGCCGGGCCCGGCGGCACGGCTTCGCGAGCAACTGCAACGCCGGCGCCCACGCCTGCCGCGGGCGGGCACTCGTGTTCCTGAACCCCGACACCCGCGTGATGCCGGGCGCGCTCGAGCGGCTGGTGCAGTTCCTCGACCAGCACCCCACCGTCGCCGTCGTGGGGCCGCGACTCGTCTACCCCGACGGCACGCAGCAGCCCTCCGCCCGCCGCTTCCCGACCGTGTCGGCCACGCTCGTCCGCAGGACGCCGGTGCGCTGGGTCTTGCAGGATTCGCGGGTGGAACGCCGCCATCTCATGGTCGACGAGACGCCCACACTCACCCTCGCTCCGCACACGGTCGACTGGGTGCTGGGCGCGGCCATCGCCATCCGTGCCGACGTGTACAAAGAGCTCGGCGGCATGGACGACGGGTACCGCCTCTACTGCGAGGACATCGACCTGTGCCGCCGGGCCTGGACCGCCGGGTTCAGCGTGGCGCTGCTGCCCAGCGCCGTCGTCGAGCACGACCTGGCCGAGACCACCCGCAAGCGCTTCCTGACGTGGGCAACGGTGTGGCACGTGCGCGCCATGGCGCGCTTCGCCCGCCTGCACGGGTTGACGCCACCGCAGATGGCTGCGCTGGCGCGGGTCGACGGTGCGGGGGCCATGGAGGGTCCGGCTCCGGTCAACGGTTCGGCTTCTGTCGACCTTGACGCTGCCGCGACCGCGGACCTGCTCCCGGCGTCTCAGACGTAGCCGCGCACCACGCCCCGCCGGCCCTTCCAGTCGCCGCCGGCCACCGCAGGCAGTTCGAAGGGTCGACCGACATCGACGCGGGAGAACCCGGCCGCGCGGACGAGCCGTTCGAGCCCTCGCAGGTTGGTGACCCACCACTGGAACTCGCCGATGCCGTCGATCTCGGCAAGAGGCCGACGCTCGTAGAGGACGAACCGCTTGACCGGGTTGCAGATGATCGCGCTCCCCCGGCAGACGCGGTGGATCCGCTCGAGGGCGGTGACGGGGTCCTTCAGGTGCACGAGCAGGTCGCCGCAGAAGACGAGGTCGAACTCACCGAGGTCGGTGTCCAGCTGGTACACCGAGCGCGGTACCCGCTTCACCTTCGAACCCAGGGCGTCCTGCACGAGTGCGAACCGGGTGGCCTTCGTTTCGTCCATGGTCTTCACGACCGTGGGCCGCAGGCTCGCCGGCCAGTCGAGCGAGCTGGGGTCCTCGATGTCGAGGGCCGTCACCTCGGCCGCGCCGCGCCGCTCCATGGTGAACGCCCAGAAGCCGTCCATGGTGCCCACGTCGAGGCACCGCATGCCGGACAGATCAGCGGGGATCAGATGCTTGTTCTCGAATCCCCGGTGATCGAACATGCCCGGGGTGGTCACGCCGCCGCCCAGGTCGATCGTGTGGTACCAGGGGTACTTCTCGATCTCGGCGCGCAGCTCGTCTGGTTCCATCGTCCTCCCGCTCACACCGCGCTCGACCACGACGATCCGGCATGTGGCGAGACGACACGGTACCCCGCGTCCCGGGCCTGCCCTTCGGGGCGTGCCTGGTCGAGCCCACGCGCGACGCTTTCATCGCCGTTCGTCCGCACCTGGCGCGGCTCCGCTGACGGCGTCGAGGTGGAGCGCTTCGATCCCGTCGGTGAAGCGATCCATGTTCAGTCGTCGCGCCGTGTCGAGGCCGCCGGCGACGATGCGGGCGCGGAGCTCGGCGTCCTCGCCGACGCGCCGGACCGCGGCTGCCAGGTCGACCGGATCACCCGGCTTGAAGAGGATGCAGTTGACGCCGTCCTCCAGGAACTCCCCCGAGCCTCCGGTGCCGGTGGCGACGACCGGCGTCCCGCACGCCATCGCCTCGATGGGCACGATGCCGAACGGCTCCGGCCACTCGCTCGGGAACACCAAGACGTCGGCGCTCCGGTACCGCTCGCGTAGGTCGCTCCTCGAGGAGGCCATCGAGAAGCGCACCCGATCGGCGATGCACTGCTCGGTGGCCAACTCGACGAGCGCCTGTTCTTCGCTCGGGTGGGCATGACCCACGATGTCGAGCACGGCATCGTGGGGTAGACGCGAGAGGGCGCGCACCAGCGTGGGCACGCCCTTTTGGGGCACCACACGTCCGACGTACAGGACCCGCCAGCCGGGCGGTCGCTCCTCCGGCGCGGTGACCGGGAAGTCTCTCGTGTCCACGCCGATGGGCACCAGCACGGCGTCGGGGAACTGCCAGCGCCCGTTGCGCTCGATGGATCTGGCTATCATCCGGCTCGCCACGCTGGCGCGGGCCGAACCGAACGAAGGCAGCCGCGTCTCGAGCCCCGTCAGCGCGCCGAGGGGGCGGGCCCACGGGCGCTTGTCGAAAATTCTCGTCCAGCCGTCGAACACGTAGGCGAACGTCACCCAGTCGTCAAGGAAGGTGAGGACGACGGGGATACCGCGCTTTTCGAGGAGGGTGGCAATGGACCACGACATCATCCCGAGATCCCAGATGGACGCGACTTCAGGACGAAAGTCCTCGACGGCGCGTCGAAGCACCCGTTGGTTGTGACGCTCGATGGCGATCCGCTGGCGAGGGGTGGGACGGAGAGGGCTCCAGTTGGCGAAGTCCCACCAACCGTCGAGCTCGCGTCGCACCCCGACGGGCGCCGCGGGCGGGACGTCGTCGACATCGTCGTTGCGCCAGTCGCCGGTGAGCACGAGCACGTCATGACCCCGCTCGGTGAACCGCTCCATGGCGCTCTGGCAGGCGACTTCGTAGCCGCCGAGGTGATGTGGCGGGTAGAGATGGATGATGGTGAGGACGCGCACGGTTGTCTGGTTGGTCTCAGTATCTGCTGTCTGGCGTGGTGGGCTCAGGGGCGTCCGTAGCGCGCCGCGGGCCGGTACGCGAGCTCGTCCGGCCAGATGTTGATGCACCGGTACCCCGCTCGGACAAGGCGCCGGCGCGTGCCCCGGAAGGTGGCGGCGTCCATGTGCTGCCGTTCGAAGATCAGATACTGCGGTGCCCAAGGAGCGTCCAAGTCGATCTGCCCGACCACCTCGTGGTCGAAGCCCTCGACGTCCGTGTGCACCAGGTCGATCTCGCTGAGCCCGTGCCGTTCCACCAACGTGGGAAACGTGAGGGCCTGCACCTGGACCTCCACGAGGCGGCGTTCGAGGTCGTCGACCTTGCCGACATGGGAAAGGATCACCTGCTTGTCGAACGAAGCCAGCTGGTTCACCCAGTAGGGATCGCCAGGACGGGGCTCGACCATGAACAAGGTCGCCACCCCGTCATGGTCGGCGATGGCGGCGTTCTCGAATGCGAGGCCCGGGTAGCCCGCGTAGTTGGCCACCAGTGAGTCGAAGAGCCCGGGGAGCGGTTCGAGCAGCACTCCCGTCCATCCATAGGTCTTCACTACGTTGTGGAGCGGGTCGAAGACGACGCCGTCGTTGGAGCCCACCTGCACGAACCGCATGGGCCGGCCGGCGCGTTCCGCCGCCACGAATGCGACGGCCATGGAGTCGTAGGCGCAGAGGTGGCACCAGAGCCGCCACGGGATGCGTCGACTCGTCCAGCCGACGTGCGCGAGGCGTTTGCGCAGCGGGAGGGCCCAGCTTGCCCACCTCTGTGCCATCGATGCCACGGCTTCGTGCTCCTCCCTCGGTGCTGTCGACGCTGTGCCGTTCGACGGGGCCCATCGGCTGTGCCGTGCGGGGCGGCCCATCGACTGTCGGTCGACAGCGAGAACGTCGATGATCCCGCTGACCCCGCGAAAAGGTCAACCGGTTGGCGCCGATGCCCCGCCGTTAGGATCGCCCGGCACCGCCATGAGGATCCTGACGATCTCGCACCTGTACCCGCCGCATCATCTCGGTGGGTACGAAATCGCCTGCCGGGGGGTCGTCGAGCGCATGGTGGCTCGGGGTCACGAGGTCGTCGTCCTCACCAGCGACACGCACCTCGACGGTACCGACGAACCGTCGTCACCGGACCGCGCCCAGGTCGTCCGGACCTTGCGCACGTGGTGGGACTGGGAGGCATTTGCACCAGCGAACCCGTCGCTCGCAGCCCGAGTGAAGATCGAGCGACACAACGAACGCGCCTTGCGCCGGGCCCTCGACGAGTTCCGCCCTGATGTGGCGTCCATCTGGAGCTTGGGGTTCGTGTCGTGGACCATGCCCACGATCCTGGAGCGGCGCTCGGTCCCCATCGTCCTCACGATGCTCGATCAGTGGGTATGCACCACTCCCGAGCTGGACGCGTGGACTCGCCTCTTCGACCGGCGTCCCTGGGCACGTCCCCTCGGGGCCGCGCTCGGGCTCGAGACGCGACTGCCCTCGTTCCGTTCCGCCCGGGCCAGCGCCGCCAGTCGGATGATCGCCGACGAGGTGGCCAGCGACGGTCGTTGGAGGCTTCCCGACCTTGCCATCGTTCCCCTGGGCGTCGACACCGACGACTTCCCGATCACCGCAGCCGTGTCACGCAGTTGGTCGTGGCGACTGCTGTACGTCGGACGCGTGGTGGCGTCCAAGGGTGTTCCCACCCTTATCCGCGCCATGGCCGAGTTGCCGACCGAAGCGACGCTCGACGTCGTGGGCCATGCGCACGAGAACCAGCTCGCCGAGATGACCGAGCTCGCGACCCGCTGCGGCGTGGCCGATCGAGTGTCGTTCGGGCGGCCGACCTCGCGCGCCGACCTGCGCGAGCGCTATCGCCGTTCCGATCTGGTGGTGTTCCCGAGCGAATGGCCCGAACCCTTCGGCATCGTGCCGCTCGAGGCAATGGCATGCGGCGTCCCCGTGATCGCCACCGGCACGGGCGGTTCCGGGGAGTTCCTCGACGACGCGGTGAACTGCGTGCTGTTCCGCCCCGGCGACCCTCAGGACCTCGCGGCGGCGGCCCGCCGGGTCGCCCAGGACGCCTCGCTCCGCCACTCGATCACCGCGGGAGGCACCGAGACGGCGCGTGCCCTCACCATGGAGCGATTCTGCGACGGGCTCGAACGCATCCACCGGGAGGCAGCCGGGATGAGCACCTGAGCCGCTGTTCCGTGCGCCTTGTTCCGCTTTTTGGGCGGCGGGCGTCCAGGGAGGCTGGCCGGCCTCGACCGAGGGTGATGGCAGCCGTCGCAGGCGCTGACGAGCACGAGCCTGAGGCGCCTCGACGCCGGCGCCGAAACGCCAGGTCGCGCCGGGCGCCACGTTGTCCCTGAGTCCGGGGAAGCGATTCCCGAACACGGGACAGGGGCGAGGACACTTGACGACGTCGATTCGAGTGCCAGGAATTCGAGGCGCCCACGCCGCACGAGGTGGCCCGGCTGCCACGGCGCAGACCATCAACCAGGCCGGCGAGACACGCTCGTCCGCCATCGAGTCGTTGCGTGCCCTGGCGGCGCTCGCGGTGCTCGAAGGTCATGTCTTCGGGGTCAGCCGGGGCTACGGCGCCGGCGCGTACGCCACGTTCCTCGATCGGACGCTGCTCGGCGGCGGGTTCGGCGTCTACCTCTTCTTCGCGCTGACCGGCTACCTCCTGTACCGGCCGTTCGCCCGCCGCGATCTGGGCGACGGACGCAACCTCAGCCTCGCCCGGTATGCGGCGAACCGCGCGTTGCGCATCCTGCCGCTGTACTACGTCGTCCTGATCGTCTACATCCTGTGGATCGATCACGGCGGTACGGCGACGACGTGGTGGCGGTCAGTGCTGTTCCTGGAGAACTTCTACCCTAAGACACTCAATCACGTCGACGGCGTCATGTGGTCGCTCGTCGTCGAGGTCCAGTTCTACGTGCTCCTTCCCTTCCTGGCGCTCGCCATCCGGGCGCTGTCCGGTCTCTCGCGCCGGGTGACCCTGATCCTGCTGTGCGGTATCGGCGTCGTCGCTGAGCTCGTGCGCTTGGCCACGGTGACGACCGCTCCGAACCTGGACGTGCGTTGGCAGTACTCGCTGCCCGCCACGTTCGTCTTCTTCGTCCCCGGCATGGTGCTCGCCACCCTCCACTCCACCTGGCCCGAGCAGCGTCCTGCGTGGCTGCGCGGCCTGAGGGCCCGCAGCTCGGCATGGTTGGTGGCGTCGCTCTCCTTCTGGGCTGTGGTCATGTGGCGCTACAACCTCGACGTCCTCGTCGTGCCGGCGGTCTTCCTCGTCGTCGGGGCGGTGGTCCTGCCGCTCGACGGCACGGCCGTGCGTCGCGTCCTGCAGTGGAAGCCACTGGCCGCGCTGGGCGTCGCCTCGTACAGCCTCTACCTGTGGCACTTCCCCATCGTCAACCAGATCGCCAGTTCGTCATGGGCGCCACACAGCTACCCCGTGCTCCTTGCGGTCTGCGTGCCGACCAGCTGCGTCGTCGCCGTCGTCAGCTACCGGCTCGTCGAGGCGCCGTTCCTCGCTCTGCGTCGCAACTGGACGCGCCCCGCTGCGCCCGCGCGCGAGAGAGGCGACGTCGAGGCCTCGGTAGCGTCTTCCGCCACGATCTGAGCGCGTCACGCTGGCAGGCGCCGGTGGCGCCGTTGCGGCGAGCGGTACGTCACCCCAGGCACCTTACAATCGGGTGCGGTGACGACGCCGATCGCCTCCCACTCCGCCGCAGTGCACACCACATCGGGTGGCGGGGCGCGGGGCTGGCGGGGCCCCCGGAATTGGATCGCCACCGCGGCGATCGCCATGTGGGTACCCGGGTGCGCGGTGGCCTGCTGGTGGCAGGTGACCATCGCGCTGTCCGGGGATGGGCTCGGATGGGCGTACTCGGTGATGTGGCCCTGCTTCGCGGTGTTCGGGCTCGTGGTCTGGTGGCACTTCGTCCATGACGATCCGGACATGGTGGGCGCCCGCGGGCTGAAGCGCCTGCGTGACATGGCTCTGCGCGAGGCGTCAACTTCGGGGGCGCCGTCCTCTGAGACCGGGCTGCACGAAGAAGCCCGGACGAGCGCGTCGCCCGATGGCGTCACTGAAGGGCCACCGCCCGAGGCCGTTGCTCACGGCGAAGCGGAAGACGCCGAGCTGGCCGAGTACAACGCCTACCTGGCGTCGCTCGCCTGCGGAGCGCCAAAGACGTGGCGACGGAGTCGAAGCGGATGACGACGTCCGAGCGCGCTGGGGCCGTGCCTGCGACGGCGGGTGCGGCAGCGGGCGTTCCGTGCGCCTCCTCTGACGGCCAAGACGACGCGCTCGTCGAACTCGTGCGAGCGCACGGCGCCACGCCCGACCAGATCGCGACGGCCGGCGCGCTCGGACTCAGAAGCCTGGCCGCCGACCTCGTCCTCTCTGCATCCCAGGACACCAGTGCGCGCCAGCTGGCCGAGGGGGCTGGGATCGGACTCGACGTAGCCATGGCGATCTGGCGGGCCCTCGGCGTCGATGTACCGGACCCCGACGCCGCTCTGTTCTCTGCGAACGACATCGTCCTCACCCGCGAGGTGGTTGCGGCGGACCTGCCCGCCCACGGGGACGCGGACGAGCTCTTGCGCGTGGTCGGCAGTTCCCTGGCGCGCGTCGCCGACGCCGCGGTGGCCTTCTATGTGCAGACGGTGGAGTCCGACCTGGAATCCGAGGGAGCGACGCCCGCCCAGCTCGCCGAGGCGAGCGCGGCAGCCGCCACCAAAGTGCTCAGACTGGGCGAAGGCCTCGGTGCGGTGTTCGCCCATCACATGAGAGCGGCGGTGGCGCGACAACGCCTCGCCCAGGCGAACGTCACCGACCGGGCCGTCTTCCGCGTGGCGGTCGGTTTCGTCGATCTCGTCGGGTTCACGCCCCTTGCACATCGGCTCAGCGCCCACGAGCTCAGCGCGTTCGTGAGCCGGTTCGAGAGCAAGGCGTTTCGTGTCGCGACGGATCATCGTGGTCAGATCGTCAAGCACATCGGCGACGAGGTCATGTTCGTGGCTTTCGAGCCCGCCGCCGGCTGCCAGCTCGCACTCGCTCTGGTGAACGAGTTCGCGGACGAGCGGATCCAACCGCGGGGTGGTCTCGCGTTTGGGGAGGTCGTGGCCCGGCAAGGCGATTACTACGGCGAGGTCGTGAACCTGGCGTCTCGCCTGACCGAGCTCGCCATCCCGGGCGAGGTCCTCGTCGACACCCGGGTCCGAGACACGGTGGAGGAACCGACGCTCGTGTTCGAAGCGGCGGGGCGCCGACAGCTGAAGGGTTTCGACGATCCAGTGTCCGTCTTCGCCGTGAGCTCGCCGGTCCCCTCCCCGGCGTAACTGGCGCGGGGTCGACGCACGACATGGCGGACCTTCCCTGGACCGCTCGAACTGAGACGACGCCGGGACACACGTACACGGCCTGCGCCCCTCCCTCTGTCGAGGTTGTCGTCGACGATCGGATTCTTCCGGGCGGTCGACACCATCCGGAAGCAACTCGCCAATGCGGCTGGGCTCGGCGCTACACGTTGCTGGCGAAGCCGGCGGCGAAGCACTACTGGACGCTGTCGGTGTGGGACAGCGAAGAGTCCCTCGGTGCTTTCGTGCAAGCACGACCGCATCCGGACCTGATGGCATCGCTTCGACCAAAGATGGGCCGGACGAAGTTCGCCCAGAGGGCGATCACGTCCGCCGACGGACTGCCGACGTTGGTGACGGCGATGGAGCGGCTCGGCCAGCCGTGACCAACATGCCAGGCCGCAGGGTCTTCGCCGCTCGTCCGCCGTGCGTGGGAAAACGTCATCGGGTCGTCACCTTGGCGTCACGTTCCGTGACTACGCTGGCGCACCATGCAGTCGCCTGGGGGGGCCGAGGGCCGCGTCATCGCGGATGACCCGTCTGACCTCCTGGCCCGGCTCGTCGACCTGCCGGCGCCGGGGTGGTATCCGGATCCGGAAGACCAGGCGTTCCAACGTCTGTGGAGCGGCGCGCGATGGGCGGCGGTGCGGC
>DATGKD010000237.1:0-3628 GCA_035294855.1 Acidimicrobiales bacterium | reverse complement strand
TCGTCGGTGGTCTGCACGATGTCTTCGGTCTCGGAGTGCTGCTGGCGCTGGCGGCGTTCGCACTCGTGGCGGCCGGCGTCCGTCGCGTGGCGGCCCCCGCCCCGGTGCCGTTGCCGGTCCGGCGCGCCGATGACCGGCGTGCCGATGACCGGCGCGCCGATGACCGGCGCGTCGATGACCGGCAAATCGGCGAGACGGCGCGCGTGACGGCCGCGGCCGAGACGCCCATGGCCGAGGCGGGCTGATCGGGCCGGCAGTACCGTGGCCGGGTGGCCGCGGGGGCACGCCGGACGGTGGTGTGGTGTGCGCTCGTGGCTCTGCTGGCCGTCCTGCCGGCGGCGTCCCGGGCCGGAGCACAAACGGCTCTTTCGATCGCGGTGAGCGGCAACCACTTCGTCGACCAGAACGGCGCCACCGTCGTCTTGCGCGGCGCCAATACCTCGGGCACGGAGTACGCGTGCGTCCAGGAGCGCAGCATCTTCGACGGTCCCGACGAAGCGTCCGGTGGCTCGATCGCGGCGATGCACGCCTGGGGCTTCAACGCCGCCCGCGTCCAGCTGAACGAGTCGTGCTGGCTGGGGATCCAGGGCGTGAAGCCCGCGTACTCCGGCGCCGCGTACCAGCAGGCGATCGAGCAGTACGTCGATGCCCTCAACGCAGCGGGGATGTACGTCATCCTCGACCTGCACTGGGCGTCCAAAGGCGGGAGAGCCAAGGCGAGGGGCCAGCTCGCCATGCCGGACGAGCGCTACGCCCCCGCCTTCTGGGCATCGGTGGCGAACGCGTTCAAGGGCAATCCCGCGGTCGTATTCGACCTGTTCAACGAGCCCTTCCCGAACAGGAACACCGACTCGGACGCCTCGTGGAACTGCACGATGTCCGGGACCGCCGGGGGCCAGTGCCGGGGCTTTCGCTACCGGGCGGCCGGTCTGCAGGAGCTGCTCGACGCCGTGCGGGCCACCGGCGCCCGCAACGTCGTCATGGTGGGCGGCCCCCAGTACGCGGGCACGGTGGACCGGTGGCTCGGCGACGAGCCGTCCGACCCGATCGGCCAGCTGGCGGCGAGCATCCACGTCTACTGGCAGGACGCGGCGCATCCCTTCTGGACGCCGTGCGCCCCCTCGTCCTGTTGGACCGGCCAGATCGCGCCGCTCGCCGCCCGGGTGCCCGTCGTCGCCGGCGAGTTCGGCGAGTTGGACTGCGGATCGTCGTTCTACCCGCCGTTCCTCGACTTCGCCGACCAGCACGGCATCTCGTATCTGGCGTGGGCGTGGTTCGTGGGCAGCTGCACGGGAGAGCCCTCCCTCATCACGAGCTACGCCGGGACGCCCACGGCGTACGGAAGCGGATACCAGCAGCACCTGGCGTCACTCGGCCTCTCGCACTGACGAGCGCCAACTCCTGAGGATGCTCACCCTCGGCACGGTGGCGGCCGTCGCGGGCATCGTCTTCTTTTCGGCCGTCCTCCAGCGCGCCGTCGGCTTCGGGTTCGCGTTGCTGGCCGTGCCGCTGGCCGCGTTCGTGGTGCCGACCAAGAGCGCGGTGGTCATCGTGTTCCTGAGCGGATGGGTCACGAGCGTGTGGGTGGCCGCCCGCCTCCGTCAGTGGATCGAGTGGCCCACCGCCCGCCGTCTGGCCGTCGGGTGCCTGGTGGGCGCGCCCGTCGGCGTGGTCATCCTGCGCGACGTCCCCGCCGACACCCTGCGCCTGTTCCTGGGCGTGACGACGTGCTCGGCGGCGCTGTGGGTCGTCGTGTCGTCCCGGGTGTTGCGGCGCGCGCCCGTCGTCGGGCACGGCGCCACGACCGTCGCCCTCGGTGTGGTGAGCGGGGTCTTCAACACCTCGCTGGCCACCAGCGGGCCACCGCTCGTCTACGCGCTGCGCCGGTCGGGCTTCGGTGACGACCGGTTCCGGGCGACCATCTCCGTGGTCTTCGTCTTCTCCAACGTCATCGGGCTGCCGCTGCTGGTCGCCGCCGGGCTGGTCACGTCGTTCGACGTCGAGGTGGCCGCCACCGCCCTCGTGCCGTGCGTCATGGGCATGTTCGCCGGCGCCGTGGTGGGCGGCTTCATGCGGTCCACGCAGTTCGTGTGGGCGGTCGACGTCCTCCTCCTCGCCACCGGCGTGCTCACCATCACGAAGGCGCTGTCGTCCTGAACGCCGCCGAGGCCGCGAGCGAGCCCGCGTCCCGGGACGCCGGCACGGTCCCTCAGATGCGGCTCGGTGGCTGGGAGACGGTGACGGCCGCGGCCTCCCGGACGGCGCGCAGGCGCCGCCGTTGTTCGCCGGCGTCGTCAAGCGCGCGCGGGGGGAGCCGGAAACCGGTGTAGAGCACGCGCCGCTCCCGGTCGACGGGCGGCTGCGCCATGTGCAGGGTGCAGCTCAGGTGGACCGTGACGTCGCCGGTGGCGGTGGGCAGGTCGACCACCGGCAGGGGGTTGTCGCGCTTGAGCAACGCGGGCCAGACCAACACCCGGTTGCTGCCGGCCACCACGCGCAACTGACCCGACGTGGCATCGGCCCCGGTGACCGAGATGCCCACGGTGAGCGAGCAGCATTCGTAGCTGTGGCGTCCGAGGGAGCAGTCCTTGTGCCACGGCACGTCCGAGATGCCCCGCACGACCCCGATCGGCTTCACGAGCGCCTCGATGGCGTTGCCGTCCATGTCCCCGACCAGGTGCCCGTCGCCCGTCAACGCGCCGAGCCGCGCCAGGCGGTCGTCGCCGAGCAACGAGCGGACCGCGCCGGAGCGACGGTCGAAGCCCTGCATGCGCACGAGACGGTCCGTGCCGTCGGAAGTGCGTGCCCACCACGACTGCCCGTCACCCGGCGCGTACGACGGCGCGGCCTCGTCCATGTCGGCGGACACGGCGGCCATGTCGTCTTCACCGAAGACGCCGGTGACGTGCAGGAAGCCGGTCTGCTCGAGGAACCGCGCCATGTCCTCGTCCGGGTCGGTCCACGCGAAGCTCCGGGCGAGGTCGAGCGGCCGTCCGTCTGACGCCCGGAACTCCGGAGCGCCGGTGACGTGCGGCGCGGTGCCGTCGAGGGCACCGCGGATCACGAGCCACCAGTCGAGAAGGTCCTCGAGCCTTCCCTCCAGCGCCAGCTGTCCGCTGGAGAACCACCCCATGGGCGTGGCCTGGTCGTGGACGAGGTCGCCGAGCTGGTCCACGCCGAGGCGAAGGCTCACCTTCGGGCTGTCGACCGCATGCGACACCGACGCGCCGCGCCGGACCACGACCCGGCCGTCGGCGGCGGACAGGTGCCACGTGGCACCGTCCACCTCGACGGTCAACGGCGGCGGCGCCAGGGCGCGCACCGGCGTCTCGAGCAGGGCGCCGTTGGCCTCCAACGCGCCCGGCAGCTCGTGGTCGAAGAAGGCCGCCGGGTCCACCGCCGGGGTGGGACCGTCCACCCGGGTGCGCACGTCGACGCTCATCGCGTTACCCCCCGCTCGCTCGTGCTCGTGCCCGCTCGATGGGCTCGCTCGATGCGCTCGCTCAACGTACTCCCGGGCCGCTCGACGGACGCCGGGCGGCCGGAGTCAGCGGCAGCGTCAGCGGCAGCGACAGGGTGGCTGTCCCGGTGATGTGGTCACCGAGGTCGTTGACGGCCCGGATGTCGA
>DATGKD010000236.1:0-4721 GCA_035294855.1 Acidimicrobiales bacterium | reverse complement strand
TGTCGCTCGTCGAGGTCCTCGAGCGCTCGGTGGCCGTGCCGGAAGTCCTCCCGCTGAGCGGCGTGCAACACCCACGACAGTTCGACCGCGGCCGACGGGCGGATGGAGACGTGGGGACCCGAGGCCGTGACGTCGTCTTCCATCAGTGGCATAGCAGTTTGACTATATACGTATATACGCCTATCCTGCAAGGGCGGGGAGTGAACGAGAACCTCGTGCACGGGACAGAGGAGGCTGCGATGAACCCCTGGTCGATGGCACGCCTGGCCGCTGACCACCGCGCCGACCTCCGCGGCGACCTCCGCGGGGCCGCCCACCGGCGCGCCCTGGTGGATCGGTCGCCGGCCACAGCCACGGCGCTCTCCGAGGCGGACCTCCTCCGGGCCGTCGCCCGATACCACGCGACCGCCGTTTCCCCTGGCAGGGCGGGTTCCCGGCTGACGCGGTCGGTGGGCGTGCTCCTGGTCCGGGCCGGGACCCGGCTGCTGGGCCCGGCCCACCTGGGGTGATCCGTCGGGTTTGAACGCTCCGTCAGAGTTTCGTACAGTGTGTATGAAACCCTGACAGAGTGTCGGACAAGGTTTGTCCGCACGACCCCGGAGGAAGTCGCCGCGTGGCACGACGGCAACCCAAGGTGCGCGACACACGGGAGCGGGTCGCGGCGGCCGCGCTCGAGGTGTTCTCGGAGAAGGGCTACGCGGGGACGTCGATCGACGACATCGTCGAACGCGCCGGTACCACGCGCGGCGCCTTCTACTACTACTTCGAGGGCAAAGAGGACGTCGCCCGTGACCTGCAGCGTGACCTCTGGCACCGGCTCGCCGCCGACGCCCAGGACGCGTTCGACCCGGCCCTCGACACCGTCACCAACCTGAAGCGAGCGTTCGGCGTGTTGCTCAGCGGGCTCGACGACCTCGGTACGGCGCGCTTCTTCCTGCGCGAAGGATGGGTCGACCCCTTCCTCGAAGCCGCCGGACGCGGCGAGCAGGACTGGGGGACCGAGCTCGTCCGCGCCCTGCTGGCCACGGCGATGGCGCAGGGTGAGGTGAAACCGGTGGATGCCGACGCACTCGCCGCCGTCATCACGGGCATGTTCGAGGAGGCCACCTTGCACGTGCTGCGCACCGGTCGGGCCGAGCCGACCATCGAGGTCGTCCACCAACTGCTCGATGGGCTCCGCACCCCCGAGGCGGCCAGCCGGTCGGCGGCCGCGCTCGCCGCCCACTCCGCTTGATGGGCGCAACGACAGGCTGAGGAGGCCAAACCGCATGACCGCTCGGACGTCGAATGGGACACGCCACAAGGGGGGGCCCGAAACCTGGCAAGGCCGCGTCGTCGTCATCACCGGGGCCTCGCGGGGGATCGGCGCGGCCCTCGCGCGCCGAGTGGTCGGCCTCGGGGCGCGCGTCGGCCTGGTGGCGCGCGGCGAGGAGGACCTCGCGCGCATCATGACGACCCTTCCGTCCGGGACAGCGGTGGCCGAGACCGCGGACGTCACCGACGCCGCCGCCTTGGGTTCGGCGCTGAACCGCATCGCCGAGGCGCTCGGACCGATCGACGTCCTGGTGAACAACGCCGGCGTCGGTCACTACGCCCCCGTGCTCGACACGTCGGCGGAGGACCTCGATCGGCTCTGGCGGGTCAACGTGGTCGGTGCCCACTACGCGGTGCGGGCCGTGGTGCCCGCGATGGTCGAGCGGGGCCGGGGCGTTGTCGTGAACGTCGCCTCGATCGCGGGACGGATCGGCGCCCCGATGGAGGGCGCGTACTCCGCGACCAAGTTCGCCATCGTCGGGATGTCCGAGTCTCTTCAGGCCGAACTCGACGGCACCGGGGTGCGCGTCTGCCTCGTCGACCCCGGCCCCGTGGACACCGGGTTCTTCGACGCGCGCGGCGTGCCCTATTCGCGCACGCGGCCCAAGGCGATCCCCGCCGAGCGGGTCGCCGACGCCATCGTCGAGGCGGTCGACGGAGGTCGCGACGAAGTGTTCGTGCCGCGGTGGTTGCGGGCCGCGGTCGTCGCCAAGACGGCCTTCCCATCGCTGTACCGCGCGAGCTCGCGCATCGACCGCAAGCTCCAGGACCCGACGCAGGCCGAGGTGCCGAACGCCCGGGAGCCATGGCGCAAGACGAGCTTCTGGATGGGCCGGGGCGACTACGAGCCCCAGCCCAGGCTCGACGGCGACCACCGATGCGACGTCGTCGTCATGGGCGGTGGCTTCACCGGCCTGTGGACGGCGATCCACCTCAAGGAGGCGGACCCGGGGCTGGCGGTCACGGTCCTCGAGGGCGAGGTGGCCGGCTTCGGCGCGAGCGGCCGCAACGGTGGGTTCGCCATGACGATGGTGGGACGCAACATCCACGACCTGCTGCGCAAGGTGGGGCCCGAGCGCGCCCGCGCCACGCACCTCGCCATGCGCGAGACCCTCGGCGAGATCGAGGAGTTCTGCGCCAAGGAGGGCATCGACGCCCACATCACGAACCCGGGCCTCCTCACGGTGTCGAACGGACCCGAACAGGACGTCCGGATCCGCCACGACCTGGAGGCCGCCGCGCGGTTGGGGCTCGACGACTTCCACGAGTTGTCGGGCCGCGAGGTGCGCGAGCTTGTCCACAGCGACCAGCTGCGTTGCGGACACCTGGAGGACGATTCGCTCCTCGTCGACCCCGCCGCGCTCAGCCGGGGGCTGCGCGACGCCGCGTTGCGGCGCGGCGTCCGCGTGTGCGAGATGACGCCGGTCACCCACTTGCAGGAGACCGCCGACGGCGTCGAGGCCGAGACGCCCTTCGGCACGGTCCACGCGGACCGTGCCGTCATCGCCACCAACGCGTACGCGCACGCCCTCCCCGAGCTGCGACGCTACGTCTTCACTGTCTTCGCCCACATCGTGGTGACCGAACCGCTCACCGACGAGCAGTGGGGCCGCATCGGCTGGGACCGACGGATGGGCATCGAGGACAAGCGGATCATGCCGCACTTCCACCGCCCCACCCCGGACGGCCGCATCCTGTGGGGCGGGCGCGACGCGCCGGTCGCGCGCCGCGGCCCGGACGCCCGGCGGGAGCGAACACCGCGCGTGTACCAACGGCTGGAGGAGACGTTTCGCTGGACCTTTCCGCAGTTGTCCGACGTGGCCATCACGGCCGGATGGGCCGGTCCGGTGTGCGGCACGGTGAACTGCTTCGCCACAGCGGGATGGCTCGGCAAGCGGCAGCGGATCGCGTATTCCGTCGGCTACGCGGGCCACGGCGTCGGCCCGTCGCAGCTGTCCGCCAAGATCCTGCGGGACATGCTGCTCGACCGGCGCACCGATCTGCTCGAGCTGCCCATGGTGACCAAGCGCCCCGTGCCGCTTCCCCCCGTGGCGCTGCGGTGGCCGTTCCTGCACGGCGCGCAGCGATTCCTCCAGCGCGCCGACGACCTCGGGCGCGAAGCCGACCTCGCCACCAGGTCCCTGCTGAGGGCGCTGCAATAGCGCTCCGCGGGCGGGGGCCGGCCGGCCCGTTAGCATGCGCGCAGAGGGTTTCTCGAGGGGACGTGGCCCGCGTCCGAGGAGTGGCGGCAGATGGTGAAGGCGGTCATCCTGGCCTTGGCCGCGAGCTTCTGCACCGCCACCTCGTCGGTCTGCCAGCGGCTGGGCGCCGCCCCTGCTCCGGGGGGCGACAAGTTCAGTCCTCGGATCCTGCTCTATGTCCTGCGCCAGCCGATCTGGCTGGCGGGGGTGGGGAGCATGATCCTCGGCTTCGTCTTCCAGGTGGCGGCGCTGCACTACGGCACCCTGGCGATGGTCCAGCCGATCCTCGCCACCGAGCTCCTCTTCGTGTTCGCGTACATGGCCCTCATCGGGTCTCGGCGTGTCCTTCGCCACGACTGGCTGGCGGCGTCCGCCATGGCTGCCGGGCTGGGGGTGTTCCTGTTCACGGCGAACCCCTCGGGCGGCCATCTGCACGCGTCCGCGTCGTCGTGGTGGTTCGCGGGGATCTCGGCCCTGGGCCTCGCCCTCATCACGACCGGCATGGCGTTCACCCCGTTCCGCCGGGGTGCGCCGCCTTCACCGGCGCGGCGAGCGGCCACGCTCGGCGTGGCGACCGGCATTTCTTGGGGGTTCGTGGCGGCCGTGATCAAGGAGCTGAGCGCGCACACCTCGAGCGGCTTCGGCATTTTCCTCACGTGGTCGCCCTACGTACTGGTCGTGGTGGGCGCGGCGTCGATGCTGCTGTCGACGCACGCCTTCCAGGCCGGGCCGTTGGCCGCTTCGCAGCCGGGCTTCACGATCGTCGACCCCCTCGTGGCGAGCCTGTTGGGGGTGTTCATCTTCAAAGAGCATCTGCAGCTCGGGCCGGTGGCGCTGGCCATCGAGGTCGTCGCCCTGGTGTCCCTGGTCGCGGGGGTGGTGGCCCTGAGTCACAGCAGTCTCGTGCAGGGGGCCACGCACGAGGAGGAGACGACGCTGCGCCGCGTGTCCTCGACCCTCGACGTGGGAGACGTGGCGGGCTGAGGCGCTGCGGGCCGACTGCGGCCGCTGGCCGACACCCGCGCCGACTCGTCGTTCTGTCCCTCGTCGTTTCGTGGCGCCCCCGTCCCGCCGTCGCCATCGCCGCGATGGCGCCGCCACGTTCTCGCCGCCGTCGCGTCGCCGCAGGCCATGACATGTCACGCGCGCACGCTCGCGCTCTCCGTGACACGTCCCGACTGAAAATGGTCAAAGTTGCAAAGAAGA
>DATGKD010000235.1:0-7184 GCA_035294855.1 Acidimicrobiales bacterium | reverse complement strand
CCGCGGGCGCCGTCGTCCCCGCACACGACGCGCGCCCGCAGGAGGAGCGCATCGCTCAGGCCGCGCGGATCGTCGGGGGCGGGGGGCAGGGCGTCCACGTCGCCGGTGATCTCGGCCTGGAGCGCCTCGACCGCGCGCAACGCCGCGGGCGCGTCGAGCGCCCGCGCCGCCCGAGCGGCACGGGCCAGCACCGGCGTCGCCTCCTCACCTCGCCCGACGAGCACGAGCGCGAGCGCGTAGGTCACTCCCGAAAGGTGGCCGATGGGGCCGAGGGCGTCCCAGGTGGACCGGTCCATGCGGACCAGGGCCTCCTCGGCTCGGCCGGCCAGGACGAGCTCGGCCTCCACCACCACGCTGGCCATCCCGAGCACGGGGTCCGGCGAGCTCTCGGGCGGGAATGGCGGGGCGGCGCCCGAGGCGCCGCGCGCCATGGCGGCCGAGAACGTCGCCGCCCAGCCGAGCCAGGGCTCCACCCCGTGGTTCGAGCTGCCGAGGACGCGCTGCAGCGCGACGACATGCTCGGCGGCTTCGTCGAGACGTCCCGACAGACGCGCCATGAACACGAGCAAGCTCCAGCCCTGCGTCGCCATGTCGTCTGCGCCGAGCTCCTCGGCCAGCTCGGCCAGCTGGCGGGCGAACCTGTCGGCGTCGGCCATGTCGTCGCCACGACCGCAGAACGAGCGGAAGAAGTGGTGCCACGCCAACGTGGTGAGGGTGGTGATCTGTCGCGAGCGGTCGCCGGCCTCGTCGGCGAACGCCAGGGCGTTGGCCAGCCATCCCTCGACACGGCGGTCCGTGGGCTTGGCCAGGCACATGAACGACGAGGTGGACACGGCCCCGGCGCGGTCGCCGGCTTGCTCGAACAAGCTCAACGCGCGTTCGAGCCGCACGCCCGCCTCGTCCATGCGACTCAGGTAGAAGCACGCCACCCCCGCATTGGCGTACGCCCACGCCTCCTTGACCGTGTTGCCGAGCGCATGCCACCGCTCGGCGGCCGACTCCAGGCGAGGCAGGGCCCACTCGGGGTCGGTGAACGTCCTCGTGTTGGCGGCGGCGTGGTCACGCTCGACGGCCAGGGCCGGGTCGGCGGGATCGTCATCGACGAGCGCAAGCGTGACGAGCGCCTCGTCCTGCTTGCCGCAAAAGCCCTGGATCTGTCCCAGCGTGAGCAACGCGCGGGGCCGCCGGCACCCGAGCGCGACCGCCCGTTCGAGCAACCGCATACCGTCGACGTGGCGCGACGCCTCGACGAGGAATTCGCCCGCCTGGGCGAGCCCCTCAGCGGCTTCGGACACGAGTGCGTCGTCGTCACCGACGAACTCGACGGCCCGCTCCAGATGACGGGCGCGGTCCTCGGGCCGGGTGACGACCTCGGCCGCTCTCCGGTGCAGCTCGCCGCGGACTCCGCGCGGCAAGGTCTCGTAGGCGACCTCGCGCAGCAGCGGGTCCACCGTGTCGAAGCGCCCGTCCACTCTCCGTCGCAACAACCCCGCGTCGGCCAGGGCGACCAACGTGGTGCCGGCGCCCGGCGACCCCAAGGCGGCCACCTGCGCGGGTTCGGCGGCGTCGCCGAGCAACGACACATGCTGGAACACCAGCTTCTGCTCGGGATCGAGGGCATCGAGACGGGCGGCGAGCAAGGCCTGGAGCGTGGCGGGGATGGCGGCATCGGCCTTCAGGCCCAAGCGTTCGCCCTCGTCGACCAGCGCTCCGCGGGACCTGGCCATCGCCACGAGCTCCCGCACGTACAGCGGGTTGCCCGCGGCGCGGGTGGCGAAGAACTCGGCGGCCTCGGCGGCCAGGGGCTTATCGCACACGAGCGAGCCGGCCAGCGCGACGGCGTCGGAGCGGGTGAGCGGCCCGAGCCGGACGGTCGTCGCCCCGGGGAAGTGGGCGAGCCAATGATCCGGGTCGCTGCGACCGGCGAGCACGGTGAGAACGGCCGTGCTGCTCGTCCGCCCCGTGAGCGCGCCGAGAACTTCGAGCGTGCGCGGCCCGCTGTGGTGCATGTCGTCCACGACCATGAGAATCGGCTGTTCGGCGGCCTTCTCCTGGAGGAGCCGGCCGAATGCCCACACCTGCTCTTGCTCCATGCCGGCGGGGTCGATCGCCAGCAACGACGGATCCACGTCGCCCGCGATGGATCGCACCTTGGCGTCGACCTCGGCATCGGTCGACGGGCCGAGCTGGCGCAAGACGTCCGCCGCGACACGGACGCCCCCGATGGCCCCGTAGGAGGGATAGGTCGTACGGACCACCGAGCCGTCGATGCCAGCGACGGCGACGAGCTCGGTGACCAGTCTCGTCTTGCCCGACCCGGCGTCACCGCACACGAGCACCACCCGCGATTGGCGATCGGCGTGCACCCGCCGCCACTGGGCGACGAGGAAGGCGAGCTCGTCGTCGCGCCCGATGAGCGGCGGCACGTCAGCGGGAGATCCCACGTCGTCGCCGGCGCGCAAACTCACCGCTTCGAACACGTCGACCGGCTCGCGCTTGCCCTTCAGCACCACGGGCTGGCGCTCACGGAAGATCACTCGGCGCCCGACGAGCTCGGCCGTCAGGCGGCCGCACAGGACCTCGCCCGGCCCGGCGGCCTTCTCGAAGCGGGCGGCGACGTTGACCGTGTCGCCGATCACGGTCACCGTCTCGGAACCGCCGACTGCGGTGGCCATGACCTCACCCGAGTTGATGCCGATGGAGAAGGCGAGGTCCCCGGTCAGCTCCCGCATGGCCAAGCCCGCCGCCACGGCACGCTCGGCGTCGTCGTCGTGGGCGACCGGGACGCCGAACACCGCCATGACGGAATCGCCCATGTACTTGTCGACGACCCCGCCGTGCTCGGCGACCACTTCGCCCAGGCGCCGGAAGGCGGTGTCGACCATGCGCGCCACGACCTCGGCGTCAGTGCGCTCCGCCAGCGACGTGAACCCCACCACATCCGCGAACAGGACGGTCGCCAGCTTGCGCTCCTCGGGCACGCCCAGCGCGGAGCGCACCGGCGCGCCTTCCAGCGCGGACCCGCACTGGCCACAGAAGCCCTGGCCGAGTGCGTTGGGCGAGCCGCACGACGGGCACTCCGCGAGCGTCAGGGCGGCGCCACAGCTCCCACAGAACCGGAAGCTGTCGGGGTTGTCGGACTTGCACGTGGGGCAGACGGGCACTGGCGTCATTGTCCCGCGCGGCGGCGGGTGCCTGCGAGGGCGGGATCAGGCGAGCGGGATCAGGCGGGTCCGATCAGGCGGACCGGATCAGGCGGGCCGGCCGAGCGTCTGGGCCATGAGCGGTAGAGCCCAGTGCAGGTCGGCCTGCCAGTACGGCCATCCGTGGTAGCCGCCCAGGTAGAAGTCCGCCGTGAAGGGCACCCCGGCGCGGTCGAGCGCCCGGACGAGCGACACGTTCATCTGGAAGATGGTGTTCTCGATGGCATAGCCGCCGGGATCGAACGGGCCGCCCACCGGGTAAAGGGCGTCACCCTGGGCGCCTCCGGGTGTGCCGGTGCCAGAGGCGAGCAAGATCCGGGTTCCCGCCAACTCCGGCGCCAGGCTCGCCGGGTTGTGCGCCGCCCACGTCGCCGCGTCGGCGGTCTGGTCGCCCCACACGTGGGCATCGGGGGTGCCGTACTGGTTGTGCAGCGTGCCGAACGCCACACCCGACGCCGGCGCGCCGTAGAGCATGTCCACCGCGCCGGAGAAGCTGGCGGCCACCTTGAACATCCCGGGGTGACGGGCCGCGTAGGACAGGGCGCCGAATCCGCCCATCGAAAGCCCCGCGATGCCGATGTCACCCGGAAGGGTGCGATACGAGGCATCGATGTAGTGCCGGAGAACGACGACGTGATAGGTCTCGTAGTGCCGCGAGCCGTCGGCCCAGTCCGAGTACCAGCCGGCGTCGCCGTTGTGGCCACCATCGGGCATGACGAAGATGTACGGGTACTGCGCCTGATGGGCGGTCAGGAACGCGTCGAGGTCGGTGTTCTTCTCCCACGACTGGTAGGTGTCACCCGCCCCGTGCAGGAGATAGACAACGGGATAGCGGAGCCGGCTCGTGCAATAGCCCGCGGGGAGCATCACGTCGACGTGGTTGTCGACGAACGTGGGGCTCATCTTCGCCGGCAGAGGCACGGAGTCGGTGACGAAGTACGGGCCTGGATCCGAGACCGGGTCGGTGACGGGACAACCGGGCGACGGCGTGAGCGGCGATGAGGTGCCCGCCACCGTCGCCGCGGTGTCCGTGGCGGCGGACGTATTCGCAACGGCCAGGAACAAGGCCGCCAGGCCGCCTGTCACCGCCAGGCGGACGACGGCAGCCGCCCATGTCGCGCGTCGTCTCATGTCGGGTCGGTTTGGAGAACGGCCGCATGAGGCCGACCTGGTGGTGGGACATGAGGGACCTCAGCGCGCCCCGAGGGTTCCTTCCGGATCTGCCTGCCACGCGCCGAGGAGCTGCCCGCCGAGCTCGTCGCACCAGATCCGCAACGGCCCGTGGTCAATGAGGATGGTGTCGCAGATCGCCGCGGCGGCGTCCGCCGGCGGTGTGATGAACCCCGCGATGGCGGCCCGGCCCTCGGCCCACGCCTGTGCCAGCATCTCGTACCCGTCGACGTCGGCGGCCTCGGGGCGACGGGAGGACGAGGCCAGCATGTCGGTGTCGATCGGACCGGGGAGCACCTCGACGACGCGGATCCCGAACGGCGCGACTTCCGCGCGCAGTGACTCGCCGAGCGCGGCGACCGCCGCCTTCGATGCCCGGTACACGCCATAGAACGGCACGGACACCAGCAGGGACGAGGTGGTGATGTTGCAGATGACACCGCCGCGTGCGGCGCGCATGAGCGCGATGGCGCGTCGGGTCACCTCGACGAGGCCGAAGACATTGGTCTCGAACACCTCGCGCCACTGGCTCATGGGAGCCGTCTCCACCGGGAGGTAGTCGCGCTCGATGCCGGCGTTGTTGACGAGCACCCGCAGCCCGGAGGGAAGCGTCATGTTTTCGGGTCGGGTCACATCGAGTTCCACAACCCGGATGCCACCCTTCAGCCCGGCCGCCTCCTCTTGGAGGCCGGCGCTCTTGGAGGGGTCGCGCATGGTCGCATGCACGTCGAACCCGCGCCGCGCGAGCTCGAGAGCGAGCGCCCGGCCCAGTCCCCTGCTCGCGCCGGTGACGAGTGCCGCGCCTTGTGCGTCCACAGTGCTCCTTCCTCGTCCCAGTGTCCTTCCGATCCTTCCGACGCCCTCTTTGTGGCCTTCTCTGTGTGCTTCTGCGTCGCCGGGCCCGCACAGTACCGACATACTGACTTCACCTGAGACAGCATGGGTTGCGATGGTCGGGGGCGCATCTGCACGGCAAAGCGAAGCATTCGGGCTGGCCACCTTCGTCGCGGCGATGACCCCGGGCGCCACGATCGACCGAACGGCACCGAGCCGGTAGCCAGCAGGAGGCGCGCGAGTGGTCGGCGGTGTGCTCATCCTGGCCGCGGTCGCGGCCGTCCTCGCCGCGGGTGGCAGCGTCTGGCTCCTCGTCCGAGATGGTCACGGCCGTCGCCAGGTGCGGCGGGCGCGGCGACTTCGGCGCATGGCAGGCGTCAGCGCCCTGATCGTGATGGGCACGCTGGGGGCACTGCGGCCGTGGTACTGGGACCTCGGGATCGCCGCGGCGGTGACGGTGGGCTTCTTCGCCGTGAGCGCCCTGCTGCACCTTCTTCTCCGTCGGCCGCCCGCCGGCATGGCGGCGACCGCTGCGGCCCTGGGAGCTGTCCTTCTGGCATCGGGGCTCGTCGCCACGGGCGGCACCGCCGTGGCACTCGACGCGGCCTCACTCGCCGGCGGCGCAGCCGTCCCCGTGGACCACGGTGGCCCCGTCCTCGAGCGGGCGGTCGTCTATCAGCTCTTCTGGGGAACGACGTGGACGAGCAGCCCCCCGTCGCCCGCTCTCGCCGCCGCGCGGTCGTTCCAGAGCGGGCTCGCGAGCTCGACGTGGGCGTCCAAGGTCGTGGGAGGCGGGTTCGGCGTGCGGTCGATCGTGTCGGGCGGCTGCTTCGTCGACGCGACGCCGGCGCCGCGTGGGTCACGGGCGACGAGCATCGTGGCCGGGGTGTTCCCTCAGGAAGTGCGCGCCGTGTTCACCCACCATCGTCCGGCCGCCGCGTGCCCGGGTACGTCGCCCGCCGCCGCGCCGCCCGTGCTCCCGCGCGACGCGCTCGTCGTCGTCTGGCTCGACCCCGACACCGTCTACGCACTGGGCGGGGTGTCTGTCCACGGGGCCGTGCCGTGGCCCGGCCGGCGCCACGGACTGGCCGTGGCGGGATTGTCGGACGGCTACGCATCGTGGGGCCTTTCCTCGTGTTCCATCCGTCCCTCGTGCCGGACGCTGCCGACCGACCGCCCCCCGACATACGCCCTGTCGCACGAGGTCGTCGAAGGGATCACGAACCCTTACGGACGCGGCTGGTACGCGGACACACCCCTGCCGTGGTCGGCCCGGTACGTGCTCGACCACGGCCCCACGGCGCTGCTCCACCCGCTGCCCCCGTTCCCCGGCGAAGTGTCCGACCTGTGCGAAACGGGACCGCTGGTCGAAGTGGCCGCCCGAGGCATCGACGGACGGGTTGCCGGCGACGTCGTCGTGGCCCCGTTCTCCCGGCCGAACGGACGTTGCGTGGGATGACCGAAGACCATCGATCGCGCCTCCGAGGACGTTGTCTGAGGCTCGGCTGCGGGCCATCCCTCGGTAGCTGCGCGGACCGCGCCAGCATGGACGCATGCGCGCGGCGTCGTCGGGGTCCTCCGCGCCCGGGCTCCCCCTCGCCTTGAACGAGGCGACGAGGGTCCTGCGGGCCATCCGGGCGCAGTGGCGTCCCGTCGTGCTGCCGGTGCTCGTCCTGTGGCTCCTCGCCGCCGTGGTCACCACGACGCTCTTGCACCCCTTCGACGTCCGTGAGTACGAGCGGTACGCGCACGCCGCCCTCGAGCGGCCTTTCTTCCACCGCCTCCCTCTCGAGTACCCGGCACCCGCGCTCGCCGTGTTCCTCGTTCCCTTGCTGCTCCCGATCTCCTACCCGTGGGCCTTCGCGATGGTGGCTGGCGTCGCGCTCGTGCTCCTCGCGACGAGCTACGAGGGATCCGACCTCCCCCGATGGGACACCCGCGCGGCGGGGCGACTCGTCATCTACATGTCACTCGGAT
>DATGKD010000234.1:0-7968 GCA_035294855.1 Acidimicrobiales bacterium | reverse complement strand
CCCACCTCGGCCTCCGACTGGGCGCGCAGCGCGCGGACGGTGCTCACGCCCTTCCTCCACCGACGTGTGTGTCATCACCGGGGCCCGGCGCACCGGAGGCACTGTCCACATCTTCTCCGGCCCCATCCTCTTTGGCCCCATCTTCTGCGGCGTCAATCGTGGCGCCTACTTCCGCGGACCCCTTCGTCGACTCCATGTAGACGTCCTCGAGCGAGCGACGGCCGGTGCGGAAGTCGCCCAGGGGGAGGTCGCGTTCGGCGAGCCAGCCGGCGAGGGCGGCGACGCGCGCCGCGGTGGCCTCGCCGGCCACGCGGTAGCGGCCGGGAGCGTCCTCGCTCACGTCCGCGGGCGCGGCACCCAGGGCGGCGGCCAAGGCGACGAGGTCGAGGTCGGGGGGCGCTTCGAAGCGGATGCCGGTGTCGGGCCCCGCGGCCGCGAGCTCGGCGACCGTGCCGCTCGCCACGGCGCGTCCGCGGGCGATGATGACGACGTCGTCCGCCATGCGCTCGGCCTCGGCGAGCTCGTGGGTGGTGATCATGACGCACGCGCCACGACGGACGAGCTCGGCCACGACGCGGCGCACGGCCAGGCGTCCCTCGGGGTCGACGCCCGAGGTGGGCTCGTCGAGGAACACGACGTCGGGCCGGCCCACCACCGCCAACGCCAACGACAGGCGCTGCTGCTCGCCCCCGGACAGCCGGCGCCACGGCGTGCGCGCCACGGCGCGCAGCCCGACCACGTCGAGCAGGGCGTCGGGGTCCTCGGGATCGTCGTAGTACGACGCGAAGAGCCGCAGCGCGCGCCGCGCCGGCATCGTGGGGTAGACACCGCCGCGCTGGAGCATCACGCCCATGCGGGCGACGAGCGCGCCGTGGTCGGCGACCGGGTCGAGCCCGAGCACGCGTGCCGTACCGGACGCCGCGCGCCGGTAGCCCTCGAGGGTCTCCACCGTCGAGGTCTTCCCCGCGCCGTTCGGGCCCAGCAGCGCGAGGACCTGACCGCACTCGGCAGCAAGCGACAGCCCGTCGACGGCAGTGAGCGCGCCGTAGCGCACGACCAGGTCGCGGCACTCGATCGCAGGGGAAGCCGGCACCGGCGCTCAAGCTACCGTTGGCCCCCACATGATCGACATCCACCTGGCCAGGGAGAACCCCGGCGCCGTGAAGACGGCGCTCGGCCGGCGCGGCGTCGAGCCGTCCGAGGTGGACCGGCTGCTCGAGGCGGACGATCGACGGCGCGAGCACATGACGCGGCGTGACGAGCTGCGGGCCCGGATCAAGGACCTGTCGCGTCAGGTGGGTGAGGCGAGGAGGGGCGGCGACACGGCGCGTGCCGCCGAGTTGGCCGAGCAGAGCCGGGCCCTCGGCGACGAGGAGAAGGCGGCCAACGACGTGGCCGAGGCCGCCCACGCCGAGGTGCGCGAGCGGCTCTTGTGGTTGCCCAACCTGCCGTCCGAGGACGCCCCGGACGGCGCGGGACCCGAGGACAACGTGATGGTGCGTCGCTGGCCGAGCGAGGAGCGCTCGTACGCCGAGCACCAGCGGGTGCCGCATTGGGAGGTGGGAAAGGAGCTCGCCATTCTCGATCTCGAGCGGGGAGCGAAGCTTTCCGGCTCCATGTTCCCGCTCTACCGGGGAGCCGGTGCGCGCCTCTTGCGGGCGCTCACGACCTTCGCGCTGGAACGCCACACCGAGCCATCCGGGGAAGGGTCCTTCGACGAGGCCTTCGAGGAGGTCCGGCCGCCGACGCTGGTGCGCACCGAGACCATGGTGTCCACCGGACACCTGCCCAAGTTCTCCGACGAGGCGTACCACGTGGAACGCGACGACCTGTGGGCCATCCCCACCGCGGAGGTCCCGCTCACGTCGATGTACCGGGACGAGATTCTCGACGAGGCGGCGCTGCCGCTTCGCCTCACGGCGTTCACGGCCTGCTACCGGCGCGAAGCGGGGGCCGCCGGCCGCGACACCCGCGGCGTGCTGCGGGTGCACGAGTTCGACAAGGTCGAGCTGTTCGTCTACGCCACCGCGTCGCAGGCGCCGGGCCTCCACGCCGAGATGCTGCGGCGGGCCGAAGAGATCGTGGAGGCGGTCGGGCTCGAGTACCGCGTGCTCGATCTCTGCGCCGGCGACCTGGGCACCGCCTCGGCACGCACCTTCGACATCGAGGTGTACGCACCGGGGTGCGACATGTGGCTCGAGGTGTCGTCGGTCAGCTGGTGCACCGACTACCAGGCGCGGCGGGCGAACATCCGCTACCGGCGGTCCGAAGGTGGCCAGCCGGTCGCCGTGCACACCTTGAACGGTTCGGCACTGGCGTGGGGGCGGCTGTGGGCCGCGCTGGTCGAGTCCGGCCGGCAGGAGGACGGGTCGGTGGTCCTGCCCGAAGTGCTCGCGCCCTACCTGGGTGGGCGCACGGTCATCGGGGTGCCGTCGGGCCGGGGTGAGTAGGGTCGCGGCCTCTGAAGTGATCCGACCGTCGCACCCGGGGCGAATCGAGGGGTGGCGGACAGTACGAAGCTGACGACAAGGGAGGTCCCCATGGACGGGGTCGCCGCGCTGGAACGTTCCTACCAACAGCTGGCCAAGCTCGCCGCGAACGTCGCACCGGACCAGATCACTGCGGCCACGCCGTGTGCCGACTGGGATGTGCGGGCCATGATGAACCACGCGGTCGGGGCTGGTTGGATGTTCACGCTCGTGAACCGCGGCGAGACCGCCGGCGAGCACGCCGGGGACATCATCGGTGACGATCTGGTCGGAGCGATCGCGCAGGTCTCGCGTGAGAACGTCGATGCCTGGTGTCAGCCCGACGCGCTCGAGGGTGATCGCACCTATCCGTTCGGGACCTTCCCCGCACAGGCGGCACTGATGATCAACCTCGGGGAGGTGGCCCTTCACGCATGGGACCTCGCCAAGGCGACGGGGCAGGATGCCTCCATGGACCCGCAGGTCGCGTCGTTGCTCTACGGCTTCTACCGCCAGGTGCCGATGGACGAATACCGCGCCCACGGCGCGTTCGGCCCCGAGGTCCAGGTTCCCGCTTCCGCGTCCGACGAGGACCGGTTGCTCGGTTACCTCGGCCGCACGCCGTAGGGAGGTTGTGGCCGCCGGCGTCCGCGAGCTGACCGAGGCGTCAGCGCCGTTCTGAGGAGGCGAGGACGCAGTGGGTGCCCCGGTAGATGGTGGGCATGCACTTGTTGCAGTGGATGCAGAGCGACTCGGCTGACTGGCCCGATTGCATCTTGTTGGGCAGGTCGGGATCGCGTAGCAGGGCACGCGCCATGGCGACGAACGAGAACCCGTCGGCCAGCGCGGCGTCGATGGTGTCGAGGCGGTTGACGCCGCCGAGCAGGACGAGGGGCATGTCGAGGGCGGCCCGGAACTGCCGGGCGTAGGGCAGGAAGAAGGCCTCCTCGAACGGGTAGTCGGGCATGAACCTCCGACCGAAGAGGCGGAAGCCGAGCTGCAGCGGTTTCGAAAGGGTGGCGGCGAACTCCTCGCGGGGTGCTTCCCCCCGGAACAGGTACATGGGGTTGGCGAGCGAGCTGCCGCCCGTGAGCGTCAGCGCGTCGAGCTTGCTGTCGGTCTCGAGGAGGCGGGCCGCCTCGAGACTGTCGTCGAGCCACAGCCCGCCGGGGACACCGTCCGCCATGTTGAGCTTGGCGGTGACGGCCACGCGGTCGCCGACGGCCGCGCGCACGGCCGCCACCACCTGACGACCCAGCCGGGCTCGGTTCTCGACGGTTCCGCCGTATTCGTCGCGACGGCGGTTCAACTTGGGGCTCAGGAACGCGCTCAGCAGGTAGTTGTGGCCGAGGTGGATCTCGACGCAGTCGAAGCCGGCGTCGGCCACCACGCGCGCCGCGTGCGCGAAGTCGCCGATGATGCGGTCGAGGTCGTCGGTCGACGCCGCCCGGCTCCGGGTGCCGAGTGGGCTCAGGTAACGGGAGGGCGCCAGGGACGGGAGCCGGTTCGAGCGCGGGTTGGCGACCGGCCCGGCGTGACCGAGCTGGGCGGAGACGGCCGCCCCGGTGGCGTGGACGGTCTCGGCGAGACGCTTCAGCCCGTCGACAACGCCGTCGGCCATGGTGTCCGGTTGCAGGCAGATGCAGTGGCGGTCGGTGCGACCCTCCGGCGAGACGGCCAGATAGGCGACGGTGGTCATGGCCGCCCCGCCCGCGCCCACGCGCCGGTGGAAGTCGACCAGCGTGTCGGTCACGGCCCCCCGGGGACTGGCGCCTTCGAACGTGGCCGCTTTGACGATGCGGTTGCGCAGGGTGACCGGCCCGAGCGGTGCGGGCTCGAAGACGCTCGGGCGTCTGTGTTCGGCCGCCACGTTCACGGGCTCGGATTGCTCGAGCACGCGCGGCACCGGCCGATCACCGCGAAGTGGTGCGGGCGGATGGTGAAGCCGTAGGCGCGCTGAACGGTGGACGTCAGCTCGGCGAAGACGTCGTCGGGCACTTCGACCACGGCGCCGCAAACGTCGCAGAGCAGGTGTTGGTGGGGCTCGTCGGCCAGGTGGTAGATGGCCCGCCCGTGCCCGAAGTGCACGTGGTCGACGAGGCCGAGCTCCTCGAGCGAGTCGAGCGAGCGGTAGATGGTCGACAGGTGGACGTCGGGCACGGCGCGTTGCACGGCGGCGGAGAGGTCCTGGGCGTCGAGATGATGGTTCTCGGCGTCGACCAGGGCCGCCAACAGTGCTCGGCGGGCGGAGGTGACCCGGACGCCGCGTACCCGTAGCTGGCCGACGAGCTCGTCGAGCCGGCCGTTCGACTCCTCCGACCGGCCGTTCGGGTGTGCGGGCCGACCGACCGGGTTCTCGGGCCGGCCGCTCCCGTTCACCGGTCGGCGGGGATCTCGAAGCGGTAGCCCACGCCCCGGACCGTCGTGATGATGGCGGGGGCCGAGGGGTCGGCTTCGATATGGGTGCGCAGGCGCTTGATGTGCACGTCGAGCGTCTTGGTGTCGCCGACGTAGTCGGTGCCCCACACGCGGTCGATGAGGGTGTCACGGGTGAGCACCCGTCCGGCGTTCTCGATGAGGAGGGCGAGGAGCTCGAACTCCTTGCGTCGCAGGTGGACCTCTTGGCCCCGTACGAACACCCGGTGACGGTCCTCGTCGACGCGCACGTCCCCGACCTCGAGTACGGCACCCGGTGTATCCGCCTCGTCGGTGCCCTGCCCCGCGGCGGCGTGGGCGAGGGGGGCGCGGCGGAGCACGGCCCGCATGCGGGCGACCAGCTCGCGCAGCCGGTAGGGCTTGGTCACGTAATCGTCGGCCCCCACCTCGAGGCCGACGACCGTGTCGATCTCGGTCCCCTTGGCGGTGACCATGATGATGGGCACCTGCGAGCGTGCCCGGATGGCCCGGCACACGTCGACGCCCGACATCTTCGGCAGCATGATGTCGAGCAGGACCAGGTCGGGCTCGAGCGAGGCGAACAGCTGCAGGGCTTCCGGCCCGTCGCGCGCCACCGAGACTTCGAAGCCTTCGCGGGCGAGACCCACCGCCAGGGCGTCGACGAACGACTCCTCGTCCTCGGCGACGAGGACCGAGACCGACCCGGCGCCCTCGTGGGTGGCATCGCGACCGTCGTGACGTTCGGGCCGTCGACCGCCGCGGGCCTGCGGTGTGGCGGAGGGGTTGCTCACGACGCCAAGAGCCCAGCGGAACCCGTCACCGCTCCGCAACCTCGGAGTGTGTCGGCAGGACGAGACGGAACGTCGACCCCTCGCCTTCGCGCGAGTCCACCTCGACGTGCCCCTGGTGGTTGGCGGCGACGTGACGGACGATCGACAGCCCGAGGCCCGTGCCCCCGGTGTTCCGGCTGCGGCCCTGGTCCACCCGGTAGAAGCGTTCGAAGATGCGGTCCAGGTCGCGCGCCGGGATGCCGACGCCGTGGTCTTCCACGTCCAGGCGGACCTGGCCGTCCGAGGCGGTGGCCACGAACCGCACGGAGCTGCCGTCGTAGGAGAACTTCACCGCGTTCTCGAGCAGGTTGTAGAGGGCGGAGACCAACTGCCGTCGGTCGCCCGACACCGTCACCGCCGGCGTGGGCTCCTCCATGACGATCTTGACGTCGCGCTGTTCGGCCGCGGCCCTCACCCTTTCCGCCGCCTCGGCCATGACCAGGTTGACGAGCACCGGCTCACGTGGTGGCGCTTCCTCGGCCTCGATGCGGGACAGGTCGAGCAGGTCGTCGATGATGCGACTGACCCGGAACGCCTCGGAGTGGATGCGGCTGGCGAGGCGCTGGGCGACGCCGGGATCCTCCTCGGCCACCAGGGTCTCGGCCAGCAGACCGAGGGCCCCCATGGGCGTCTTCAGCTCGTGGCTGACGTTGGCCACGAAGTCGCGCCGGATCTCCTCGAGCCGACGGCGTTCGGAGATGTCGTCGATGGCGGCGATCACCCCCAGCGTGCGCCGGCCGTCGTCGATGAGCCGCGTGCTCACCGCCAGGGTGCGGCGGGGCGGCCCGTACAGGTCGAGCGTGCGCTGGGCCGATCCCGCCTTCCAGGCGTCGGCCAGCAGGTCCACGACAGCCTGGGCGGCGAGGGCGTCCCCGTGGCGGCCGCCCATGAGGCCGACGGCGCGCGCGTTGCGGAACACGACCGCCCCGCTCTCGTCGCACACGATCACGCCCTGGGGCAGGGTGTCGAGCGCCCGCCGCAGCCGGATGGCGTCCGAGGACGACTCCGCGACCGCCTCGGCGGCCCGGTCGGTGACGAGCTCCAGATGGTGGAGCGCCGGCTCCACGCCGGTGCGGTCCTCGACGGGCGCGTCGACTCCCAGACGGCTCGCCAGCGCGGAGAGACGCTGCTCGAGGGCGTGCCGGCCCGAACGACGTCCGAGGGCGGTGGCGATCACGATGCCGACCCCGCCCGCCGCCACCAGCACGACGAAGACGATGATCGCCACGCCCGTGGACAGACCGCTGGCGATCACCATCGGCACAAGCATGACAGGTGGGGCTCGAACCGCGGTCGCTTCTGGTGCGCGGTCACGGGCCGGTGGACGGGTCACACGTCTCGTCCGACTGTGCGCGGCGTGGACCAGCGCGCGACGTTCGTCGGAACGCTTTTCGACGTCTTCTCCGTCCCGGTCGGGCCCCGGGTGGGCCGCACGCGGAGCCAGGGTTCGATGCAAAAAACATTGAAATCACTTGAAAGTACACCGGGGCGTTCATAGTGTGTCGCTCCGTCCCACGCGCACCGCCGGCGCTCTCCGGCACGCGTCGGCGGGTCGGGGAGGTCCGATGAGCGTGGTGTGGGCAGTGCACGTGGCCGCTTCCGAGGTGACGTTGACGCCGGACCCGTCGAGCCTCCCGGGCGGGGATGTCCTTCGCAGCCTGACGAACGGTCTCGGGTGGTGGGCGCTCGTGTTGGCGCTCGTGGGTCTCGTGATCGGCGCGGCCGCGTGGGCCATCGGAGCCCACTCGCAGAACTACCACCAGTCGTACGCGGGACGACGCACGGTCCTCGTCTCGGGGCTGGCGGCCTTGCTCATCGGCGCGGCACCCGGCCTCGTGAACTTCTTCTTCCACTCGGGCACGAACGTTCACTGAGGGCGCACCGAGGTGCACGCCGCGCTCCCGCTCTGTCCCGGATCCGTCCCCGTCATCGGCACTGCGTGCTCGGCGGTGTCGGGTGCGACCGGTGTCGCCGGGAACGTCGCCGGTACGGCGGCGGGCGTCGGTGTGGACGCCGTCTTCGCCGCAGCCGGCCGATGGGTCGCCTCAGGTGCGGTGTGGCTCCTTGGTCAGGTGGGCAACGCCATGTCGGCCACGACGTCGGTCGATCTCGGCGCGTCGTGGTTCGCGTCGCACGAGGCGGTGATGGCCGGGTTGGCTGCGGCGGTGGTCCTGCCCATGGCGTGCTGTGCGGCCATTCAGGCCGTGTACCGGCAGAGCCCTTCGATGTTGGTGCGCACGTTCTTCGTCTCTCTCCCGCTCTCGCTTCTCCTC
>DATGKD010000233.1:0-11434 GCA_035294855.1 Acidimicrobiales bacterium | reverse complement strand
GGCCCCCAGGGTGCTCGCCTCACCGTGGGTGAACGACAGCACGCGCACGTCTCCCCCCGAGCGCACCAAGGCGGCGAGGACCGCCCCGAGCCCGAAGCTCTCGTCGTCGGGGTGGGCGACGACCGCGAGCGCGGGGCCGAGCAGCGCGATCTCCTCGATCGTGGTGGTCGCCGCGCCCGGCGACGTGCTCATGTCCTCGCCCGGACCGGACCCTCCGAGATGGACGCCTCCACGGGCTGGGGGCGGCCGTCGGTGTCGGCGAACTCACGGAACGCCTGCAGCGCCCGGGGCCCGTAGACCGAGGCCGTCCCCCCGTCCATCAGGAGCGCCACGCCGAGGGCCTCGGCCACTTCGCTCTCGGAAGCTCCGAGGCGCGCCGCCGCATGGGCGTGGTAGGCGATGCAGCCGTCGCACCGCTTCACGACGGCGATGACGAGCGCCATGAGCTCCTTGATCGCCGGGGAGAGCGCGCCTTGCGCCATGGCGGCGTCGTGCAGATGGGCGAAGCCGCGCCAGGTCTCGGGGATCGCCTGGCGCAGGCGCCGGGTGGGGTCGCGCAGCTCGGCGATGACCTCGGAGTAACGGTCGGCGCTCATCACGTGAAGATGATCTGGCCGCCGGCGGCCATCTCGTAGAACTCGCCCACCGTAATGATGTCGTGCACCTGGGGGATGAAGTCGTTCTTCTCCAGCCCGAACAGGTCGACCGACGCCTGGCACGCGTACAGGCCACACCCGGTGTCGGCGATCATCTCGATGAACTCGGGGATGGACGGAATGTCGAGCTTGCCCATCTTGTGCGTCAGGTAATGGGTCATCACCGCCGACACGCCGGGTACGCCGCCCAGCATCGTCGCCAGGTGGAGTCCCGGGTTGCCCACGGTGGCCACCTTGATGTGATCGTGGCGGGCCTTGTGGATGGCGTCGAGGCCGAAGAACGTGAAGAACAGGTTGGCCTCCATCCCCTCGGCCCGGGCGCCGTTGGCCATGATGAGCGCCGGGTAGACGCCCTCGAGCGAGCCCTTGGAAACGATGATCGAGACCTTTTCGATCGAGGGTGGCCCGATCGAGGCCCGGTCGACGTCGTCGCTGTCGACCGTTTCCCGTTCGACGGTGTCAGGCATGGTCGGCTCCTCTCAGATGCAGCCGCGCGGTTTGGGTATCCCGGCGATCTTGGCGGCGAGCTTCGCCGGGCCCTTGGGGAACAACTGGTAGAGCTCCTTGATCGGTACTCCGGAGATCTTGCCGAGGACCCGGACCGTGGGACCGGCCCCGTTCTCCAGGTACTGGCTTCGCATGAACTTGACGACCCGCCAGTGGTCCTCGGTGAGGTGGTCGATGCCCTGGGTGGCGGCGATCTCGGGCGCCATGGCCTCGGTCCACTGCTCGGGACGGGCGAAGAAGCCGTCGTCGTCCAGCTCGACATCGACACCTGCCAGCGTGACGGTGCGCATGGTCATGCCTCCTCGGGTGTTGCGCTCACGAGTTCCTTCCCCGCCGCCGGCATCGCCGACGCGATTCCCGGGATGTCGCGCCCGGGCAGGAGCGCATGCCAGTACAGCCACCGGAACCCCAGCTTGCCGAGATGACACAGCCGGGACTCCTTCATGAGCGGCAGGCCGGTGCGCATCGGGTATCGCCCCGGGAGTGGCTCGGTGTCGTCGTTGAAGTCGATGAGCATCGCCTTTCCGAACCCTGACTCGACGAAGCAGTTGGCGTGGCCGTCGTAGTCAGCCCGCAGGGGCTCGTCCGCCAGGAAGCGCACGATGTTGTCCACCACGACGTCGCCCTCGAAGTGCGCCACCGAGCCGGCTTTGGACACCGCCAGCGCGGCCGCGTCGCCGATCACGAAGACGTTCGGGCGCGCCTTCGACTGCAGCGTGCGCTCGTCGGTGGGTACGAAGTCGAGCTCGTCGCCCAGGCCCGGCGAACGCCCGACGTACCCGGCCCCGGCGTGGAGGGGGACGACCACCGCGAGGTCGAAGGGAAGCTGGCGGCCGTCGTAGCCCACGAGCCGCCCGCTCACCCCGTCCACCTCGCCGGTGTTGAACTCGGTGACGAGCTCGATGCCCTTGTCGGCCAGCAGCCCGCCCAATCGCTGCGAAGCCACCGGCTTGGTGAACGCACCGTCGAGGGGGGTCACGTAGGTGAGCTCGACGCGGTCGCGCATCTTGTGCTTCGTGAAGTACGAGTCGGCCAGGAAGCAGAATTCGAGCGGGGCCACCGGGCACTTGATGGGCATGTCGACGACGTTCACCACGATCCGGCCGCCGCAGAACGAATCCAGAGCGGCGCCGAGCGCCACCGCCCCCTTCGGCTCGTAGAAGGTGAAGACGCGTTCCATCCACCCGGGCCCGGTGAGGCCCTCGGTCTCGTCGGGGACGAGACGCGCCCCGGTGGCCACGACGAGCACGTCGTACGCCAGGACGTGGCCGCCCGCCAGGTGGACCTCGTTCGTGTCGAGGTCCACACGGTCGATCGAGCTCTGGACGAAGTCGATGTCCGGGCGCAGCTGGCGGCGGCGGGAGCGGTGCAGGGCCTCGGGCCGGGCCAGGCCGAACGGCACGAAGAGCAACCCGGGTTGATAGACGTGGTCGTCGTCCTCGTCGACCACGGTGATCAGCAACTCGTGACGCTTGTCGGCACGCCGGAGCCGATTGGCCACGAGCGTCCCGCCGGTCCCACCGCCCAGAATCACCACGTTCCGCACCATCAGTTGCAGTCTGCGCTGGAAGTGGAGGAGCCGATAGGGCCGAAAGTCGGTACGTCCCGAGCCTCAGCCCCGTTCGGAGGCGGGGAGGTGACGCAGGATGTAGCGCAGGATCGCGGCGTGCTTGTCGGTATCGGCGAGCATCATGTCGACCACGATGGGCCACAGGGTGGTCTCCTCGAAGTCGCTCACCTCGTGACGCACCGTCCGTAGCGCGTCCCGATCCCGCTCCTCCTCTTCGAGGAGCGCCTTGGTCTCGCGTGCCAACTCGCTCGCCGCCCCGTCGATCGCGAAGGCGTCCGGTGTCGAGGCGGCCGGGCGCTCAGGCGTGAAGCCCCACGCGATGCGGTTGGCCAGCTCCACGAGCAGCTGGTGGTGGCGCACCTCGTCTTCCACGATGAGGTGCACGAGGTATCGGACCGCCGGTGACGACGCCTCTGTGGCGAAGCGGCGGTACCGGGCGACCATCTCCCCCTCGTGCTCGCCGTGGCGGATGATCATCTCGACGAGCTCGCGGTCCCCCACGCTGGCGCCCGTCTGCCGCAGGCCCTCGCGGGCCGCCTCGAACGACCTGGTGACTGCCATACCGGCATTGTCCGGCCGGCACCGTGAGCCGCGACAGTGCCGAAAGTCCCGACCGTGAACGGTGGCGGTCCCGCCCCACGGTGGCCGGGGCGACGAACGAGGGGTCAGAGGCCGAGGGCGTGTTTGGCCAGCTCGACGCCGGCCACCATGCTCCGCAGCTTGGCGTAGGCGACCTCCCACGAGCGGGTCCGCAGCCCGCAGTCCGGGCACACGTGGATGCGATCGGGGCCGCCGAACACGTCCACGGCGTACAGCAGCCGGTCCCGCACCAGCTCGGGGGGCTCGACGAAGTCGGTGTGGATGTCGAGCACGCCCACACCGAGGGCCGGCGCGGCGGGAAGGTCGCGGAACTGGGGCAGGACGCGATACCCGGGACGAGCGGCCGCGGTCACCCCGAGCTCCCGGGTGTCGTCGTTGGCGAAGCCCACGCAGAACTGGCGGCAGCCGGTCATGTCCGCGATGGCCGGGAAGAACAGGTCGTAGTCCGAGAAGCACAGGTGCGTCGAGAAGTACGCCTCCAACCCGTCCACCGAGGCGTTGAAGCTCTGCACGAACAGGTCGAGCTCGTCGGCCTCGGTGGACGCGCCGGGCTCGTCGATCTGGATCCACCGCGCGCCGAGCCCGATGAGCGCCTCGAGGTTGGGCCGGATGACCTCGGTGGCCACGTCCAGCACGAGACGCCGACGGCCGTCGTGGCGACGGGCGCGCCGGGTGGCGGCCGAGACCGACAGGTCGGACGAGGCCCCGTAGTGCTCGTCGAAGGACCAGTCCGCCAGGGTGTAGGCGCCGGTGACGGGGATCTTGAGGTCGGCCTTGGCCACGGCGCGCAGGACCGCGAACTCCTCGTTGTGGAACGGGGCCTCCAGGGACACCGGCCCCGTCACCGCCGCCTTGGCGTAGTACTTGTTGTCGAAGCTGCGCACCGTGCCGCGCACCTCGAACCCGCGCGCGTGACGGACGGCCCACTCGTACATCTCGACGCGCTGTTGTTCGCCGTCGTAGACGACGTCGAGGCCCGCCGACTCGAAGAAACGGAGCCCGTACGCGCTGGACCACAGCTTCACCTGCTGACGTTCGTCCGCGGAGAGCGGGAACCGTCGCAGCAACTCGACGAGCTCGGTGTGGCCGGGCACCCCGAGCCGGGCGCCCCAGCGGGCCGCCTCCTCGACGTCATCGGGGAGAAGAGGGCGCCCCGCGGCCGCCTTCACGCGCCACGCCGGCTTGGCCAGCGAGCCCACCTCGTGGGTGAGCATCGGGCGCGGTGCCGCCGCCCACCCGCCGTCCGGCGCGCGACGCGCGGGGGCGCCCGTCACGGCCGCACCTCGCCGTCGCGCAGCCGCGCGGCTGCCTGGCCGAGCACGTCGAGCTTGGCCGCCGCCAGGGGCTCGGGCAGCAGGTCGAAGCTCGTCCCCGACGTCAGGTAGACCGCCGCCGCGCCGGTGTGCTCCGCCGCGGCGGCCACCACCTTGGCGGTGGCGTCGACCGATTCGACGAGCGAGCTCCGACCGTCGACCGCCCCCGCCACCAGCCCGACCGTCCAGTCGTGACCGAGGTCGCCGACATCGGTCTCCACCAGGTCGACGCCCAGCGCGTCGAGGGGCAGGTGGCGCAGGCGGTCGATGACCGGGCCGGCGTCGCCGAACGACGTGTGCAGCGCGACCGGCACACCGAGACCGTCACCGAGGTCGGCGAGGGCCTCGGCGAACGCGGCCCACGACGTCTCCTCCACCGGGTGCGACACGATCCATGGCTCCTCCAGGTGCACGAGCGCGCACCCGTTCGCCGCGAGGTGCTCGGCCGCGGGCCGCAGCACCCGCGTGGCGAGCGCCCGCATGAGCGCATCGCGCCCGGAGGCGCTGTCGTCGACGCCGTGGGCGACACGCGAGAACAACAGCGGCGACGGCAGCGTGCCGACGCACGGTCGGGGCGTCTCCGCCCTCGGCGTGACCGCCGCCGGGTCGCGCAGAACGGGCTCGCCGCTCACGACCGGGGCCCGGTAGAAGGAATTGGTGTCGAACCAGCGCACCAGGCCGGCGGGCTCGAGGCCGTCGCTCGCCTCGATCAGGGGTCGGAACAGGTCCTGCCACGACAACAGCCCGTCCGAGAACAGGTGGACGCCGGCGGCGCGCTGCCGGTCGACGAATGCGGCGGCGTCCTCGGCGCGCCGGGCGGCCACCTCCTCCGGCGTGGTCCGCCGTCGCTCCACGTCCCGGGTGGCCGCGATGAGGCCGGCCGAGCGCGGGTAGATGCCGTGCACGTAGGCCGCGACCGATGTCAGCGTGCCACCTCTGTCTCCTCCGACCTGGGCTCCCGCGCCGATCCGGCGGGACCGGGACCCGGGGAATTCTAGGAGCCGGCTTCGGGGCGGTCACCCGCCACCCCCGCCGGCAGCAACGCCCGCAGCGACTCGAGGGTGTCCGCCTCCGACGGTGACTTGTCCGACCGGTAACGCCGGACGCGTGCGAAGCGCAGGGCGATCCCGCCCGGATAGCGCGTGGAGCGCTGCACGCCGTCGAGCGCCACCTCCACGACGAGCTCGGGCCGCACGTGCACGGTGATGCCCTGGCGCTGCTCTTCCAGCTCGAGCAGCCGTGCGGTCTGCCACGTGAGCAGCTCGTCGGTGAGCCCCTTGAACGTCTTGCCCACCATGACGAAACCAGCGCCCACCGGGTCGCGTGCACCGACGTGGATATTGGACAGCCACCCGCGCCGCCGACCGTGACCCCACTCGGCCGCCAGCACGACGAGGTCGAACGTGCGCACGGGCTTCACCTTCCGCCACGCGCTCCCCCGCCGCCCCGCTTCGTACCGGCTGTCGAGCGCCTTCACCATGACGCCCTCGTAGCCGCGTGACAGCACGTCCGACGCGAACGCCTCCGCCGCGCCCGCGTCGTCGGTCACGATGCCCTCCACGCAGAACTCGTCCGCCACGCGCCCGAGGGCCCCGAGTCGCTCGCCCAGGGGCCGGTCGATGAGGTCCTCGCCGTCGAGGTGCAGCACGTCGAAGAAGCGGACCTGCAGGCGCGCGTCGGGCGCGGGACCGTGACGCGAGAACCGGCTCATCGTCTCCTGGAAGAGGTCGGCGGCTTCGGTTTCGAGCGAGGCGCCGAAGACCTCGCCGTCGAGGATCACGTCGGTGAGGGGCAACCGTCGGACGGCGGACACGATCGCCGGAAACCGGTCGGTGACGTCGTTCAGGTTGCGCGTGTAGATGCCCACCGTGTCACCGGCGCGGTGCACCTGGACGCGCGCCCCGTCGATCTTCGCCTCCACCGAGCTCGGGCCGTTCGCCGTGAGTGCATCGCCCACCGTCGCCGACGTGGCGGCCAGCATGGGCAGCACGGGCCGCATCACGCTGAGCCCGACGGCACCGAGCCCGGGCTCGCCCTCGGTCAGGGCGATCTCCGCCGCCCGGGCCAGGTCGCCGGTGAGCATGGCGGCCCGCCGCACCGACATCGGGGGAACGCCGGCCGCGGCCGCGACGGCGTCGGCCATGACGCCTTCGAGCGCGCCCTGGCGAAGCTCGCCGAGCAGGAGGCGCCTCAGGAAGTCCGCCTCGGCGCCCGTGGCGCGGCCGAACAGGTCGCCGAGCACCCCGCGGCGCACGGCGCCGCTCCCGGTGCCCACCGCGGCCTGCAGCGCGTCGATCGCCGCGTCGACGTCGGCCACCTCGAGGGACGGTGCGGCCGCGGCGACGGCGTCGACGGTGGCGCGCACCTGGGCCCAACCCACCCCCACCCGGCCCTGGCGCGGCGCGCCGACGAGGAAGCCCACCACCACGGCCGCCTCGTCGGGCCGGGTCCGGCGGAGCAGCCCGGCGAGCGCCCGCACCTTGGCCGAGCGCGCCCGGGTGGCGCCGACCTCCCATGAGGTCTCGACGACGTCTGTCAGCAGCACAAACGCCAACCTAGAGGTCTGAACCTAGAGTTTCGGACGGTGCAGACCCGCGTGAGCGACATGCTCGAGGTGGAATTCCCGATCCTCGCCTTCAGCCACTGCCGCGACGTGGTCGCCGCGGTGACCAATGCCGGCGGCTTCGGGGTTCTCGGCGCCGTGGCGCACAGCCCCCAGCAACTCGCGATCGACCTCGCCTGGATCGAAGAGCAGACCAAGGGCCGCCCTTACGGGCTCGACCTCCTGTTGCCGGCCAAGTACGCGGGCGCGGAGTCCGGCGGCATCGACCGCGACGCCGTTCGCGAGCTCCTCCCCCCGGACAAGCAGCAGTTCGTCGACGACATCCTGCGCCGCTACGAGGTGCCCGACATCCCCGACGACATGCGCCGCGCCGTCAACCGCGGCCTGCTCACGAGCGTCTCGCCCAAGGGATACGAGCCCCTGTTGGACGTGGCCTTCGCACACCGCATCCGGCTGGTGGCGAGCGCCCTCGGGCCGCCTCCCCCGGCCCTCATCGATCGGGCGCACGGTGCCAACGTCGTGGTGGCCGCGCTGGCGGGCAGCAAGGTCCACGCCGAGCGTCACAAGAACGCCGGCGTCGACCTGATCGTCGCCCAGGGCACCGAGGCCGGCGGCCACACGGGCGAGGTCTCGACCATGGTGCTCGTCCCCGAGGTGGTCGACGCCGTGGCGCCCATTCCCGTCCTCGCCGCGGGGGGCATCGCCTCGGGCCGGCAGATCGCCGCCGCCATGGCGCTCGGCGCCGAGGGCGTCTGGACCGGGTCGGTGTGGCTCACCACCGAAGAGGCCGAGACACATCCGACCGTCAAGGAGAAGTTCCTGCGCGCCACCTCACGCGACACGGTCCGCTCGCGCTCGCTCACGGGCAAGCCGGCCCGGATGCTCCGCAGCGCGTGGACCGACGAATGGGAGGCGCCCGACGCCCCCGAGCCCATGCCCATGCCGCTGCAGACGGCGCTCGTGGCCGAGGCCCAGCTGCGCATCAACCGGGCCGCGGCGACACCGGACTCGGGTGCCAACCGCCTCGCCAACTACTTCGTCGGCCAGGTGGTCGGGCAGCTCGACCGCGTCCGCCCGGCGCGCCAGGTGCTCCTCGACATGGTCACCGAGTACGCGGACGTGGTCGAGCGGTTCACCGAGCAGACCGGGCTGGCCTGACCGGGTTCGGCATCAGCCCGGGCTGAGCGTCCCGACCAACCCGTCCGCGTAGCCGTTGGGCCCGGCGCTGAAGACGACGGACGTGCTCCCGCCGAACACGTTGGATCCCACCGCCAGTCCCCAGAGGCCGTCGATCGTGAGGGGCATGCCGTTCTTCCCCATGAGGGTGCCCATGAACATGCCGTTCTTCGGGTTGAACACGTTGATGCGCCCGTCACCGAGGTCGCCGACGAGCAGCTTCCCCGAGAACGGCCCGAAGTGGCGCGGGGCGATGGCCATCCCCCAGGGCTCGTCGAGCGGACTGCCCGTGCCCCCCGCGACGAGGTGCCGCACGAGCTTGCCGCCCCCGCTGTACACGTCGACGAAGCCCAGCCCCGCGCCCGGCACGCCGTCGGTCTTGGTGGCGTTCTGCATGACGTAGGACACGTACACCTTCTTCTTGAGCACCTGGATGCCGAACGGCGCGAAGCCCGCCGGGATCTGTGGGTCGGTGAACGCCCCCGGCGCCGAGACCGGGGCGAAGTTCCGGTCGAAGACGTCGACGGTGCCGTTGGCGACGTCCGCGGCGAGCAATTCCGGCCCGGCTTTGGCGGTCGTCGTGATGGCCAAACCCTTGAACACCGCTCCCGATGGGGTGGTTCCCCCCGGGCCGCCGGTCGGGCTGTCCTCGACCACGAAGCTCGTCCCTCCCGACCAGGCGGCGATCTCTCCCGGCGACTGGGTGGCGCCGATGGAATCGGAGGACACGATGAAGAACGCCGGCGAACCCGACATGCCGCCGACGGGGAACGCCGGCTTGGCCGACGACGCGGTCGGGTTGAACACCTGGCCCGTGGGATTCCCGCCGGGGACCGGCTCGGTCAACTGCAACATCACCGGGCTGCCGTGCACTCCCCCGCTGTAGGCGGTGACCACGCCCGAGTTGTTGTCGGACACCCACAGCAGCGTCTGGGGACCGGCGGCCAGGCCCCAGGCGTTCGTCAAGTTGGTGTCGGTGAGCGCGGCACCGAACGATGCGTTGTCGGCGACGAGGTTCGTCTGCACGAAAGAGTTGGCCGCCTTGGCGGCGTGCGCCGATGCCGCGACGGGGCTCACCGCCGCCACGACGATGGCACCCGATACCGCCAGCGCCGCGACGGTGGCGCGTGCGCGCCGGCGGGCTCGCCCTGCACCGGCGAGCCGGCGAGCTCGCCTGGCGCGGTCGGGCGTCCGGTACTCCGACGCAGAGGCGATGGGTGTCGCGTCGCGCATGATTCCCCCTGAGTGATGGCGGGCGGGCGGGCGGGTGCCGGCGCCTGGTACGGGCCGACGGCGACGCGTGTTCACCCGTCCTGCTCGATTCCTGGCTCGTCTTGTGCCGGTCGCTCACGGCGCGCCCGAAGCGCACACGTGGGCACGGAGCGCGAATCCTCAATCGTGAGGATGACCCCCCGTCGCCGGCAGTGATAGTCAACGGGGTGCCGTATGACGCGGTCGGCTGGTCGCGCCGCACGCGGCACATGGGGCGCGGGGGAAGATGCGATCTCGACCACGGTCAGGCCGGACGCTGCGATCCGGCCTGGTCACTGCGGCAATCCTGTCGGCTGCGGCTGTCGCGTCGTCCGGCGTCGCATCGTCTGACGCCGCCGGAGGAGTCACGCCCACCGCCCATGCGGCCGCGGCGCGCAACCTCCCGGCACCTTCCCCTGGCCGGGTGTCCCCGGCGCCGGGGACCATCCGGGCCGCGGCGCTCACCCCGGGGTGGGCGTCGCGCAACTGGTCGGGCTACGCCGTCACGTCGGGCGCGCCCTTCACCAGCGTGAGTGGGACCTTCGTCGTCCCCACGGTGCTCCCACCCGCCAAGAAGCGGCAGATGCACAAGCTGATGATCTCGTCGGACTGGGTGGGCATCGACGGGTTCAGCAGCGGTGACAGCACCGTCATCCAGGCGGGCGTCGAGGAGCTGTGGACGGGCGGGCGCACCCCGGGGGCCTTCTACCAGGCATGGTGGGAGCTGTATCCCCAGACATACGAGAACCCCATCGGCAATGTCGCCGTCGGCCCGGGCACCACGATCACCGTCACCATCTCCGAAGTCCTGCCCGGGTCGTGGATGATCTCGCTCACGAACGACGACACCGGGCAGACGTTCTTGACCGAGCAGAACTACAGCGGACAGGGTGGATCTGCCGAGTGGATCCACGAAGCGGTGACGTACGGCCGGCACATCGCCACGCTGCCGCGCGAGACGAACGTGACCTTCTACGGCGCCAGCGCGAACTCCGGCGGTGTCGGCTTCAGCACGTCGGAGGCGGGCGTCATGATGAAGGGACGGCACGTCATCTCGACGCCGTCGGTCCCCGACGCGAGCGGCAACGGCTTCAGCGTCGGTTACGGATCGGCCGTTCCCGCGCCCCCCTCGATGTAGCGAGCGGTTGACGCCGAGCGCGTAACCTGCGCTCGATCATGAGCAGCGCCTTGGAGGACGACCCCGTCCGGCGGCTCCCCCTGGCGGGGTGCGTGAACTTCCGCGACCTCGGGGGCTACCCGACCCAGGACGGGCGGCAGGTGCGGTGGCGCCGGTTGTTCCGCGCCGACGGCCTCGCCCGGCTCCACGAGGCCGACCTGGCGCTCTTGGACGAGCTCGGTCTCGCCACCGTGATCGACCTGCGCACCGTGGGCGAGCTCGAGGGCCGCGGGAGCTTCCCGCACGACGTCGTCCCCGTCGACTACCACCACCTTCCCCTCACCGACGTCCTGCCACCCCCCGAGGACCTCCATCGATACGGCGAGCCGGACTTCGTGACGGCGCGGTACCGCCAGATGTTCGACGAGGGATCGGAGTCGATCGCGACCGCCGTGCGGGTGCTCGCCTCCCCCGACGCCCTGCCGGCGGTCTTCCACTGCAGCGCGGGCAAGGACCGCACGGGCGTCGTCGCCGCGCTCGTCCTCGGCTTCCTGGGCGTGCCGCGCGAGGTGATCGTCGAGGATTACGCGCTGAGCGCCGAGGCGATGGAAGCCCTCTTGGAGCGCATCAAGGAGGAGTTCGCCGAGACCGCCGACGAGGTCGAGCGCTACCGGCCCGCGG
>DATGKD010000232.1:0-2947 GCA_035294855.1 Acidimicrobiales bacterium | reverse complement strand
ACGGGCGCTCCGCCTACGCCGAGCTCACCAACGCCGGCAGGAGCGCCTTCCGCCGTGCGGCGCCGGTCTACCTCGACAGCATCCGGCGGCATCTGGGGGGGCGGCTTGCTCGCAAGGACGCCGTCGAGCTCCGCAGGATCCTCGACGGGGTGCTGGACCGGCTGCCGACCAGTGGCTGACGCGGCGAAACATCTGGAACACGTGCCCGACGACCGTGCGCGCCACGATGTCGTGCACGGACCCCGACGCTGGTGCAGGCTTGACGCCGACAGCCCGTTTCGACCGAATCGGCCGGGCTGAGGCGGGCATCACCGGGGGAGGTCGATGGCGGCGCCGCTGTTGACGGTGGAGGGGATCACGGTGTCGTTCTCGGGCCTGGCGGCGCTCGACGACGTGTCCCTCGGCGTCGGTGAGCACGAGATCGTCAGCCTGATCGGCCCGAACGGTGCCGGCAAGACGACCTTGTTCAACGTCGTCTGCGGTTTCGTCCGGCCGACCTCGGGTCAGGTGGCGTTCAGGGGGAAGGAGCTCCGTCACCACCGGCCCGCCGACCTCGCTCGCATGCGGATCGCACGCACGTTGCAGGGCGTCAAGCTCTGGAACGGCCTCACCGTGGTGGAGAACGTCATGGCCGGGGCCCAAGCGACGTTGCGGGCGGGGCTCGTCTCCGCTCTGCTCGGCCTGCCCCGCAGCTCGCGCGAGGAGCGGCTCCTGCGCGAGAGGGCGCTCGCCATGCTCGAGGGCCTGGGCGTCGCCGATGCCGCCGACCGGTTGCCGCCGTCGCTTCCCTACGGCGTCCAGAAACGCGTCGCCATCGCCCGGGCGCTCTTGCTCGAGCCTGAGTTGCTGCTCCTCGACGAGCCCGCCAGCGGCCTGTCGGAGACCGAGATGGGCGAGCTCGCCCAGCTCATCCTCGGGCTACGCGACGACATGGGCATCCTGCTCGTCGAACACCACATGGACTTCGTGATGTCCATTTCGGACCGCGTGGTCGTGCTCAACTTCGGCCGTGTCATCGCGTCGGGCACGCCGGACGAGGTGCGCAGCAACCAGGAGGTCACCACCGCGTACCTGGGCGAGCAAGTGGACCGAGCCGCGCCCGCAGTCGAGGCGTCGGGCTGATGGCCGCCGTCGAAGTCGCCGACCTGACCGTTCACTACGGGCCGGTGGCGGCGCTGCGCGGCGTGAGCTTCGTGGCCGAGGAAGGCACGACGACCGCGGTGCTCGGCGCCAACGGGGCGGGCAAGACGACCTTGCTGCGGTCCATGACCGGGTTGGTGCGGCCCGACAGGGGAAGCGTGCGCTTCGGCGGTGACGAGCTCACCCGCCTGCGCGTGGAGGACGTCGTGCGCCGCGGCGTGGCGCACGTCCCCGAGGGCCGGGGCGTGATCGAGGAGCTGACCGTCGAGGAGAACCTGCGCCTGGGCGGGCTGTGGCGCCGCCGCAGCGAGCGCGACGGGTTCGACGCGGTGTTCGAGCTCTTTCCGGTCCTGCGCGGTCGACGCCACCAGCACGCGGCCACTCTGTCGGGAGGCGAGCGCCAGGCGCTCGCCATCGGCCGCGCGCTCATGTCCCGGCCCAAGGTGCTCCTCCTGGACGAGCCTTCTCTCGGACTGGCGCCGATCGTCACCGGTCAGCTCATGGCACGCCTGGCGTCGTTGTCGCGCGACGAGGGCATCACCGTCGTGCTCGTCGAGCAGAACGCGCGCACCGCGCTGTCGATCGCGTCGCGCGCCGTGGTGCTCAACCTCGGCCGCGTGGTCGTCGCCGACCGTGCCGAGGCCGTGGCCGCCGACACCCAGCTCCGTCACCACTACCTCGGGTTCTAGAGAGGAAGACGAACACACGACATGCAGCGCTTCGTCGACCTGACCCTCAACGGGGTCACCTACGGCATGATCTACGCGGTCTTCGCGCTGGCGATCGTGCTCATCTGGCGAGCGACGAGGATCGTGAACTTCGCCCAAGGCGCCCAGGCCATGGTGACGACGTACATCGCCGCCACGCTCGTCGAGCACCAGGCGAACTACTGGCTCGCCGTGGTCGTCGCCCTGGCGTCCGGACTCGTCATCGGCGGCGTCATCGAGCGGGTCATCGTGCGCCCGGTGGAAAAGGGCCCGGTGCTCAACCCGGTGATCGTCACCCTCGGCACGCTCGTCGCGCTGGAAGCGCTGGCCGGCATCATCTGGGGCGGAGGGCTGCGGTCGTTCCCGGCGTACTTCTCGCAGATCGGCGTGGTGGTGGGCAAGCACCGCCTCGCCTTCAGCCACTTCGACATCTACGTGCTCGTGGCCATCGTGAGCGTCATGGTCCTCCTCGTCCTGCTGTTCCGGTTCACTCCTCTCGGATTGCGGATGCGGGCCAGCGCGTTCGCCCCCGAGGTGGCCCGGCTGCTCGGCGTGCGCGTGGGGCGGATGCTCACCCTCGGCTGGGCGCTCGCCGGCGTGGTGGGCGCCCTCGCCGGCGTGCTCGTGGCGCCCAAGCTGCTGCTGTCGCCGAACTTCATGGACGCCGTGTTCATCTACGGGTTCACCGCGGCGGTGATCGGCGGCCTCGACAGCCCGCTCGGCGCGGTCGTGGGCGGCCTCGCCACCGGCCTCGCCCTGTCGTACGTGGGGGGCTACCTCGGGTCCACGCTCGAAGCGCTCGGCGCGCTCGCCATGCTGATGGTGGTCCTCATGCTGCGCCCCCAGGGCGTGTTCACCCGCGTGACCTCGAGGGAGGTCTGAGCACCGTGGCCTTGCCCGGCACCACCGGCTCGGCCGGCACGAGCGGCCCGGCCGGCGCCCGGGGTCGAATGCCGGCGTGGGTGTGGAAGCTGCGCCTGCCGCGCCAGCCCATGATCCGTCACCTCGTGCTGGCGGTGGCGGGCGGCGCCGTGCTGTTCGGGATCACCTCGGTGGTCGGCTCCTACGACGACTACCAGGTGGCGCAGATCGGTTTCACC
>DATGKD010000231.1:0-22980 GCA_035294855.1 Acidimicrobiales bacterium | reverse complement strand
ACCATCCACCGCCCTGGTCGGTATGGGCGAGCACCGTGAGGACGGCACCCTGCGCTGCCGTCCGGACGACCGACGCCGAGCTCGAGGGCTGGGAGCGGATGTTGAGGCCGATGGGAGAGAGAACGGTGCGCACGCCACCGGCGGCGGTGGTCGACGACGCTGCGCCGGAAGACGACGACGTCGTCGATGCCCCGGTGTGTCGTTCGGCGCGAGGGCCGCGACCAGGAGAGCTGCACGATGTCGTGCCGAGCGCGATCGACACGCCCATGGCCACGATGCGGACGACCCGCACGGGTGTGGACCCTACCGGCTCGTCACACCACCCGACGCCGGGCGGATGTGTCCACTCCGCACACCCCGCTGCGGGGTGGTCGCCCTAGTCTGCGCAAGTGCGAGCCACGGGCGCGGTGCCGGTCCTGCTCGTCCACGGAGCGTGGCACGGCGCCTGGTGCTGGGAGCCTGTCCTGGAGCTTCTCGCGGACCGTGGTGGCCGCCCCGAGCTGGTGACGAATGAGGTGGTGTCCATCGCGCGCCGGCTGTCGTCGACCTGAGATGCGCGCCGTCGTCCAGCGCGTGTCGTCGGCATCGGTGTCGGTGGGGGACGAGGTCGTCGGCCGGATCGGCGAGGGCCTGTGCGTCTTCGTCGGCGTCGGCCACGAGGACGACGACGGGTCGGCGGCGCGCCTGGCGGACAAGCTGTGGCATGCGCGCGTGTTCGCCGACGAGAGCGGGAAGATGAACCGTGCCGCCGCAGACCTCGACCGGGAGTTGCTCGTCGTCAGCCAGTTCACGCTGTATGCCGACACGACCCGTGGCAGGCGGCCGTCGTTCGCGGCGTCGGCAGGCCCCGAGGCGGCCGAACCCCTCGTCGAGCGCCTCGTCGCCGAGCTCGTGCAGCTCGGCGCCCGGGTGGCGACCGGGCGCTTCCGGGCTCAGATGGCCGTGACGCTCACGAACGACGGACCGGTCACTTTGGTCCTCGAGGTCTGACGGGCGCTGCCCGGCAGAACAGGGCGCCTCTCACCACGTGGTGTCAAGCTGGTGGGCGTGGACCCACCCGGGCGTCACATCGCGTCGGGACGGGACTCGGACATCTTCGAGTACGGGCCCGGCCTCGTGCTGCGCCGCTCCCGCGGGGGCCGCACGCTGGCGCAAGAGGCCGAGGTGATGGAGCACGCCCGCGCTCATGGGTACCCGGTCCCGTTCGTGTCCGAGGTGAGCGACGACGGGACCGCACTCGTCATGCAGCGAGTCGACGGCCCTTCCATGGCCGACGCGCTCGGCAGCCGCCCCTGGACGTTCGGCCGTCAGGCCCGCCTGCTCGCCGACCTCCATCACCGGCTCCACGACATCACCGCGCCGACGTGGTTGCGGGCCGCGCCCGGTCCGGACGGCGACCGCCTCGTGCATCTCGACCTGCACCCGCTGAACGTGCTGCTCTCCGACCGCGGGCCCGTGGTCATCGACTGGTCGAACGCGGCGCGTGGCCAACCTGCCGTGGACGTCGCCCTCACCTGGATCCTCCTCGCCGCCGGCGAGATCCCCGCGGGCCGGCTGCGTGCCGCGGTGATGGGCCGGTTCCGGGCGTTGTTCGTCCGCTTGTTCCTGCGAGGATTCGATCTCGCAGCCATCGCTCCCTCCGTGCGGGCCACGGTCGAGTGGAAGGTTCACGACCCCAACATGTCCCCGGACGAGCAGGCCGGCATGTGGCGGGTGGTGCGCGAGCTCGAAGCCGCCTCTCTTCTCTCGTAGAGCCACACCGGGGACGGTCCCGGCCGCGCCAACCCCCGCTGGGTAGGGTGCGGCTCGGTGCCCGCGGCCCGCGATCCGGAAGGAGACCGAGAGCGCGAGCCCGACGTGCGGTTCACCTACGCCAACGAGCGCACGTTCCTGGCGTGGAACCGGACCGCGCTGGCGCTCATCGCCACCGGCGTGGCCGCCACCCAGCTGCTGCCGAGGTTCCACGTGGCGAACGGCCGTCGCATCCTCGGTCTGCCCCTCGTGGCGCTCGGCGCCCTCGTGGCCGCCACGAGTTACCTCCATTGGCGGGCGAACCAGCGCGCCATGCGCCGCGGGGAGCCGTTGCCGCGCTCGCCCATGCCGTTCGTCCTCGCCATCGGGGTCATCGCCGTGGCGGTCATCGCGCTCGTCCTCGCCGCATACTGAACGTGACGACACGATCGAGATGACATCCAGCGACGAAGTCGACGACTCCGACGCCGGGCTCGCCGCGGAGCGCACCGACCTGGCGTGGAACCGCTCGGGCCTTGCCCTCGTGGTGTGTGTAGCCGTGCTGGTGCGTCACCTGTGGCCGCTGCGCGGCACCGACGAGGTGGTCGCGCTGGGGGTCATCTCCGCGGGCACGTTCGTGTGGGCGACGGCACTGCATCTCGGTGGCCGGCTGTCGAGGCGAGTGCGTGCCCGGCGGGGGGTGTACGACTCGACGGTGCTGGCGCTCATCAGCGCAGGCACGCTCATGCTGGCCGTCGCCGGCATCGTCGTGAGCCTCCTGCCGAACCCCCCATGAGGCGCCATCCACTCACAGTCGGCGAGCGCCGCGGCTTCGGAGCGATCAGGGTGCTCCCATGCTGAGGACGGCGACGCCGGTGACGCGATCGGCCGCCAGGTCGGCAAGGGCGCGGTCGGCGGCGTCGAACCGGTAGACGACGGTGGCCGCCGCCACACCGAGGCGGGGGGCCAGCCGCAGCAGCTCCTCGCCGTCGTGGCGGGTGTTGGCCGTCACGCTGCGCACCTGGCGCTCGTAGAACAACTCCTCCTCGTACCGCAGGACGGGAACGTCGCTCAGGTGGATGCCCGCCACGACGAGGATCCCGCCTCGGTCGAGGGCGCGCAGCGCCGGCGGGACGAGGGTGCCGACGGGCGCGAACAAGATGGCCGCGTCCAGGGGCTCGGGGGGCTCGGCGTCGGCCGGCCCGGCGGACGCCACCCCCAGCTCGCGAGCGAGGCGCTGCGCATCGGGTGAGCGCGTCATGACGTGGACCGCCGCGCCTTCGCGCATGGCGAGCTGGGCCACCAGATGGGCGGACGCCCCGAAGCCGTAGAGGCCCAGGCGGCCGCCGGGCGGCAGCTGGGCGCGCCGCAGGGCGCGGTAGCCGATGATCCCGGCGCACAGCAGCGGCGCGGCCTGCTCGTCGGGAAGGTCGTCCGGGAGCCGGTAGGCGTACCGCTCGTCGACGAGGGTCGCCTCCGCGTACCCGCCGTCGCGGTCCCAACCCGTGAACGTGGCGCCCGTGCACAGGTTCTCGTCGCCGCGCCGGCAAAAGCGGCACACGCCGTCGGTCGTCGCCAGCCAGGCGACGCCCACCCGGTCGCCGGGCGCGAACCGCTCGGCCCCGGGACCGCGGGCGTCGACCGTCCCGACCACCTGGTGCCCGGGGACGACGTGGGGGCGATGGACGGGCAGGTCCCCCTCGACGACGTGCAGGTCGGTCCGGCACACACCGCACACCGAGACACGGACGCGAACCTCGTGAGGCCCCGGCTCGGGCAACGGCCTGTCGACCAGTCGCAGGGGGTGCCCGGTGACCGGGCCGGGCGTGTCGACCTCCCAGGCGCGCACGGCCCATGGTCGCGCCTCAGTGGGCGAGACGTTGACCTCGCCACGACCGGACTAGGGCGGCGTTCTCAGCGCCTTGCCCCCACCACCGACCGAACCTGGCGGGCGATCTCCAGGTCCTCGCGGGCGTGCACCACCACGACGGCGGGGGAGGCGCCGGGAGGGGACACCACCCGGTCCGAGCCCGAGCCCGGGTCGTCGACCGGTGCGTCGTTGAGGACCTCGTCCATCCGGATCCCGAGGAAGCCGAGCCCGGCGCAGGCGTCGCGACGCACACGCGCCGACCCCTCACCGACGCCCCCCGTGAACACGAGGCCGTCAATGCCATCCATGGCCGCCACCATGGCGGCGACGAGCGCGCGCAGGCGATGCCCGTAGACGTCGACGGCCAGTGCGGCGCGAGCGTCGCCATCGTCGGCGGCGGTGATCACCGCGCGCATGTCGGCGGACGTCCCCGATAGCCCGAGCAATCCCGAGCCCCGTTCCAGCACCTCTTCCACCTGGTCGACCGACAGGGCCCGGTGGCGCATGACCCACAGCAGGGCACCGGGGTCGATGCTCCCCGAACGCGTGGCCATGACGAGGCCCTCGAGCGGCGTGAAGCCCATGGTGGTGTCCACGGAGCGTCCGTGGGCCACCGCCGCGAGCGAGGCGCCCGCACCGAGGTGGGCGCTCACCAAGCGGAGGTCCTCGGGCGGGCGGCCGAGCACGTGCGCGGCGCGGCGGGTGGCGTACGCGTGGGAGAGGCCGTGGAAGCCGAAGCGCCGCAGCCCCCAGTCCCGCCATTCCTGGGGCAACGCATACTGGGTCGCGGCCGCGGGCATGGTGGTGTGGAACTCGGTGTCGAAACACGCCACCTGGGGGATCTCCGGGCGCCACGCCTGCGTGGCGGCGACGGCTGCCAACGCCGGAGCGTTGTGGAGTGGGGCCAGGTCGGCGAGCTCGTGCAGTTCGCGCTCGCGTCTCGCGTCGAGGACCACCGCACGTTCGAAGATCGCACCACCGTGGACCACGCGGTGGCCGACGGCGTCGACGTCCGGCACGCTGTCGAGAGCGGCGCGCAGCGCCGGCGCGTCGGCCTCCCCCCTGGTCCGTGGCACGGTCTGGTCGAAGATCGTGGCGTCGTCGGGCCCGAGGGCGCTCAACTTGAGGCTGCTCGAACCGGCGTTCACCACCAGCACCCGCACGGTCCCACCTTGCCAAGGAGGCCCCCGACATGCACAACGGCCCCATCCACGACGGCGGGGAGGGGGGCGACGGCCTCGCCGTGCTCGACGCCTACTGGCGCGCCGCGAACTACCTGACCGTCGGGCAGATCTACCTGCTCGAGAACCCGCTCCTGGCCGAGCCGCTGCGCCCGGAGCACATCAAGCCCCGCCTGCTCGGGCACTGGGGGACGAGCCCCGGGCTCAACTTCGTCTACGCGCATCTCAACCGGGTGATCCGCCAGCGCGACGCACGCGTGCTGTACGTGTGCGGACCCGGGCACGGGGGGCCGGCGATGGTGGCCAACGCCTGGCTGGACGGCACCTACAGCGAGCTCTACTCGCACGTCCCGCAGAACGTCACGGGCATGGGACGGCTGTTCCGGCAGTTTTCGTTCCCCGGCGGGATCCCCAGCCACGCCGCACCGGAGACACCGGGGTCGATCAACGAAGGTGGCGAGCTCGGGTACTCGCTCGCGCACGCCTACGGCGCGGCGTTCGACAACCCCGAACTCGTGGTGGCCTGCGTGGTGGGCGACGGGGAGGCGGAGACGGGGGCGCTCGCAACGAGCTGGCACGCCAACAAGTTTCTCGACCCGGTGCGTGACGGGGCGGTGCTGCCGATCCTGCATCTCAACGGCTACAAGATCGCCAGTCCCACCGTGCTGGCACGCATCGACGAGGACGAGCTCCTCGCGCTGCTGACCGGCTACGGCTACGCGCCCGTGGTGGTGCACGCCGATCCCGACGACGACCACCTCGAAGTCCACGGGCGTATGGCTGCGGCCATGGACGACATCTTCGACCGCATCGACGGCATCTGGTCGGCGGCGCGCATACGAGGCGTCAGCGATCGGGCGCGCTGGCCGATGATCGTGCTGCGCACGCCCAAGGGTTGGACCGGGCCGCGCACGGTCGACGGCGTGGCGGTGGAGGGGACCTGGCGGGCCCACCAGGTGCCGTTGAGCGAGGTACGCGAGAACCCCGCGCATCTGGCCGAGCTCGAGGCGTGGATGCGCAGTTACCGCCCGGAGGAGTTGTTCGACTCGGGTGGCCGGCCCGTGGAACACGTGCTCGACTGCACCCCGACCGGGGAACAGAGGATGAGCGCCACCCCGCACGCGAACGGCGGCCTGCTCTTGCGCGCCCTCGAGCTCCCCGACTGGACGAGCTACACGGTGGAGGTGGACGGGCCGGGGAGGAACCTGCACAGCGCCACGACCGTGCTGGGCGACTTCCTGCGCGACGTGATGCGCGCCAATCCTGAGACCTTCCGCTTGTTCGGCCCCGACGAGACGGCGTCGAACCGTCTCCAGGCGGTCTTCGAGGTGACCGACCGGACTTGGGAAGCGGCCACGATCCCGGGTGACGACCACCTGGCTCCCGACGGCCGGGTCATGGAGGTGCTGTCGGAACACCTGTGCCAGGGCGTGCTCGAGGGCTACCTCCTGAGCGGCCGCCATGGCCTTTTCAACTGCTACGAGGCGTTCATCCACATCGTCGACTCGATGTTCAACCAGCACGCCAAGTGGCTGGAGGCGTGCCAGGAGATCGCCTGGCGACGTCCGGTGGCCTCGCTCAACTACCTGCTGTCCAGTCACGTGTGGCGCCAGGACCACAACGGCTTCTCCCACCAGGATCCCGGCTTCCTCGACGTGGTGGTCAACAAGCAGGCATCGGTCATCCGCGTCTATCTGCCGCCCGACGCCAACTGTTTGTTGTCGGTGGCGGATCACTGCCTGCGCAGCCGCGACTACGTGAACGTGGTCGTGGCCGGCAAGCAGCTCCAGCACGACTGGCTGTCGGCGGAAGAGGCTCTCGTGCACTGCACCCGCGGGCTCGGCGTGTGGACGTTCGCCTCCAACGACGAAGGGACGCTCCCCGACGTCGTGATGGCGTGCTGCGGCGAGATCCCCACGCTCGAGACTCTGGCCGCGGTCGAGTTGTTGCGGGCCGCGCTGCCCGAGCTCAAGGTGCGCGTCGTCAACGTGGTGGACCTCATGCGATTGCAGCCGGACTCCGAGCACCCGCACGGGCTCTCGGACCGGGAGTTCGACACGATCTTCACCGAGGACCGCCCGGTGATCTTCGCGTTCCACGGCTACCCGTGGCTCATCCACCGCCTGACGTACCGCCGTCGCAACCACGACAACTTCCACGTGCGGGGCTACAAGGAACGCGGTACCACCACCACGCCGTTCGACATGGTGATGCTGAACGACCTCGACCGCTTCCACTTAGTCATCGACGTGCTCGATCGAGTGCCCGGGTTCGAGGCACGCACCGCTGCCCTGCGCCAGACGATGGTCGACGCCCGCCTGGAGGCGCGGCGGTACACGCGCGAGCACGGCGAGGACGAACCGGCCATCGCCAACTGGCGCTGGTCGGGCTGAGCGCCCGCTCGCCGGCCGGGCGCCGGCGGTGCGACCCGTTGTCGGGGGGTCCGTGCCGGGGCCGGGACCGGGACCCGACTACGTTCGCCCGCCGTGCCCGTGCGCGCGGCGGTGTGGGACCTGGGGAGCAGCTCCTTCCACCTCGTCGTCTGCGAGGTCACGGGGGATCAGGCGCTCGTCCCCGTCGTGCACCGGCGGGCTTCGCTCAACCTGGGACTCAGCGTGGGCCAACGCGGGGCCATCCCCCGGGAGCGGGCCGCGGCAGCCGTCGCCGCGGTCAAGCGCCTGCGCGGCGGCTTGAACGGCGGGCGCGTCGACCTGGTCGTCGCGCTCGGCACCGCCGCGCTGCGGGACGCCGCCAACGGCCCGGAAGTCGTGGAGCGCCTGGCGCGCGTCGTCGGCAGCCCGGTGCGCGTGCTCGACGGTGAGGAGGAGGCGCGCCTCTGCTTCATCGGCCAGCGTGCCGGGGTGTGGATCGGGGACTCCCTCGCCCTCGGCATCGACCTCGGTGGAGGCAGCCTCGAGGCGGCCATCGGCGACACGAGGCGCGTGCTCGTGGCGACCAGCGCGCCGGTCGGCCCCGCCCGGCTGCGCGGGGAGCTCGGCACCGGTGACGTCCTCTCCGACGCCGACCGGGCGGCGCTGGCGGCGCGCACCGTCGACGAGCTCGCACCCATCAAGGAGGTGGTCGACCGCTTCGCCGGTGTCGCCGCCCGGACGGTCGTGAGTGGGGGCACCGTCCGCGCGCTCGCCCGACTGGGGACCGGGCGGGCCCGTCGCCGGCGCTCGGACGGCCCAGGCGAGGTGAACCAGGTGGAGCTGCCCGCCGGTCAGGTCACCGAGCTCGCCGAGCAGCTCGCGCACCTCGATCTGAAGGGTCGGCTGGCGCTGCCCGGCATGCAGGCGCGGCGAGCACCGCTGCTTCCCGTGGGGGCGTCGGTGCTGGCGACGGTCGCGACGGAACTCCGGGTGGATCGATTCGTGGTGAGCGAATGGGGGCTACGGGAGGGCGCCTTGCTCGACGCGCTCGCTCGCTTCCCGGGGGCTGCCACCGCAGGCAGCCGGGCGCGCCGCTGACGGCCGCGAAGGTGGGCGTGCCGGTGATGCCGGTGATGGCGAGCCGGGGCCCGTCCCCGCTCGCGCGTGCTCGGTAGCTGGGGCGGCCTACTTCTTGCCCAGGATGCGGTTCATCTTCGTGCCGCAGGTGGGGCAGTTTCCCTGGGCGGCACGGCGCCCGTTCGCGAGCTCGACCTCTTGCCCGTCGAACTGCCGCTTCTCGCGGCACTTCACGCAGTAGCCCTCGTACGACGCCACGTTGGCCCTCCTCGCTGTGCTCCCCGCCAAGGGGTCTGGTCGACGCTACCTGCGGGTCCCCCGGTGATCGTGGATGCCTCCCCCGGCGCCCTGCCGGTGGAGGCGGTCGTGGCCGCCCTGAGCAGGGATGACACCGGAGGACCCCGGGGCGGCGGGGGCCGGCGGGGAGCCGGGGCCGCGCTCGCGGGCGAGGCCCGCCACACTGGTGGACGGGGTCGACCGGACGGCGGCCGAGGAGGGAGGAGCCCGTGGGGGTCGAGCCGGTGGTCGAGGTCCTCGCCGAGGAGTGGCGCGCCATCGTCGAGCTCGGCCGGCTCCTCGACGACAACGACTGGGACCTTCCCACCGAGTGCCCGGGGTGGACGGTGCGCGACCTCGTGTCCCACATGGTGGGCACCGAGCGGTCCCTCCTCGGCGAGCCCGCACCTCCGGTCGAGGCCGAGCCGCCGCCCCACGTGCACAACGAGGTGGGCGCCCGCAACGAAGCGTGGGTCGCGGCCCGCCGGTCGGTGCCCGGCCACGACGTGCTCGACGAGTTCCACGCCGTGACGCGCAGGCGGCTCGACGCGCTGCGGTCGATGCCGAACGAGCGCTTCGACGAGATCGGACCGAGCCCGGTGGGCCCGGTCCCGTACCGGGAGTTCATGCGCGTGCGCGTGATGGACTGCTGGGTGCACGAACAGGACATGCGCGTCGCCACCGGCCGGCCGGGCCACGCTTCCGGCGACGCGGCGTCGCTCTCGCTGGAACGCATCAGCTCCGCCATGCCGTACGTGGTCGGCAAGAGAGCCGGAGCGCCCGACGGCGCCTCGGTCCGGTTCGAGCTGCGCGGCAGCTGGCCGCGGCGCATGGACGTCGCGGTCCGCCAAGGGCGCGCGGGCTTCGACGTCGCGTCGGGGACCGAGCCGGCGAGAAGCCAGCCGACCGTGACACTCGACATGGACGCCGAGACGTTCTGGCGCCTGGGGTGCGGTCGCGTGCCCGGCGACGCCGCGCTGGCCGCCGGACTGGTGGAGGTGAGAGGCGACACCGCTCTCGGGGAGACCGTCCTGCGCGCCATGGCCTTCATGATCTGAAACCTTCGTGATCCGAGGCGCCCGTCCGTGACTCGGCGGGGCAGGGGGGCGCCGCCGGGCACCGGTAGACTTCGCCTCCCTATGCGCGCCACCGCCGAGGCCGTCGAGGGCAATCGCGTTCGGTTGTCCGTCGAGGTCGACGAAGACGAGGTGGCACAGGCGCTCGACGACACGTTCCGCCGGCTGGCGCGCCAGGTGCGGATCCCCGGGTTCCGTCCCGGCAAGGTCCCGCGTCCGGTCCTGGAGGCCCGCCTGGGAGGAGCGGGCGCGCTCCGCCAGCAGGCCATCAGCGACGCGCTCCCGGACCTGTACGCCAGGGCGGTGTCGGACACCGAGGTCGACCCGATCTCTCCGCCCGACATCGACATCACCTCCGGAGAAGACGGTGGCGCCGTGACGTTCGACGCCGTGGTGGAGGTCCGGCCGACGGTGTCGATCGCCGGCTATCAGGGTCTGGTCGTCACGGTGCCCAAGCTCGAAGTCTCCGACGAGGAGGTCGACGCGCAGGTCGACCGGCTGCGCGAGCAGTCGGGCGAGCTCCAGACCGTCGCCCGGCCGGCGCGCGACCGCGACCACGTGACGATCGACCTCCACGGCTCGGGCGCCGGTGAGGACGACCTCGACCTGAAGGACTACCTCTACGAAGTGGGGAGCGGTTCGGACCTGCCGGGCCTCGACGACAACCTGCGCGGCGCCAAGGCAGGCGACATCCTCGAGTTCTCCACGCCGGTGCGCACCTCCGACGGCATCGAGCACCCCGTGTCGGTGCGGGTGCTCGTCAAAGAGGTGAAGGAGAAGGTCCTCCCCGACGCCACCGACGACTGGGCGTCCGAGGCGTCGGAGTTCGACACGCTGGACGCCCTGCGCGACGACATCCGGAAGCGGGTCGGTCAGCTCAAGTTGGTGCAGGCGCAACTGGCCTGGCAACAAGGGGCGCGCGACGCACTCGTGGGGCTCGTCGCCGACGAACCACCCGAGGCCCTGGTGAACGTGGAGGTACGTGACCGCCTGCACGATCTCGGCCACCGTCTCGAGGCTCGCCACATCTCGGTCGACCAGTTCCTCGCCGCCTCGGGTCGCGACGAGGCGGGCCTGGTGGCCGAGTTACGTGAGGAATCGGCCGGCGCCGTGCGCCTCGACCTCGCCCTGCGGGCACTGGCCGACGCCGAGGACCTGCAGGTCGACGACGGTGAACTGGACGACGCCGTGGTCGCGATGGCAGAGCGGGCGCAGATGAAACCCGCCGAGCTCCGGCGTCGCTTGGACCGCGATGGGAGGCTCCCCGCGGTACGCTCGGAGCGGAGAAAGGCGAAGGCACTCACCTGGCTTCTCGACCATGTCGAGTTGGTCGACGAAGACGGAAGCCCCGTCGACGCGGACCTCCTCAGGGCGGATGCGAGAGCACAGGATCCGGGTGACGCGTCGGACGCGGGCGCCGGTCCCACGGACGAAGCCGACCATCTGGACGAGCAAGGGAGCGAAGACGTGCAGGTGGAACGAGGGTCCGCGGTGGAGGCCGAATCGTGAGCTCAGGTTCCGCCCGTGGCTACCTGGTGCCCACCGTCATCGAGCAGACGAGCCGCGGCGAGCGGGGCTACGACCTCTACTCACGGTTGCTCAAAGAGCGCATCATCATCCTCGGCACGCCGATCGACGACGCCGTGGCCAACCTGATCTGCGCGCAGCTGTTGTTCCTCGAGTACGAAGAGCCCGAGAAGGACATCCACCTCTACGTCAACTCGCCGGGCGGCGACATCACCGCGCTCTTCGCCATCTACGACACGATGAAGTTCGTCAAGCCCGACGTGTCGACGTTCTGCTTCGGACAAGCCGCCTCGGCGGCCGCCGTCCTGCTCGCCGCGGGGGCCAAGGAGAAGCGCTTTGCGCTGCCGCACGCGCGCATCCTCCTGCACCAGCCCTGGGGTGGCGCGGCCGGGCAAGCCAGCGACATCGAGCTGCAGGCGAAGGAGATCATCCGGATGCGCGATCTCCTCAACTCGATGCTCGCCGAGGACACCGGCCAACCGGTCGACAAGATCGCCCGTGACACGGACCGCGACTTCGTCATCACCGCCGACGAGGCGGTGGCCTACGGCCTGATCGACGAGGTCATCACCACCCGGGACGCCGTAGGCGCCACCGAAGCGGTCGGCGCAGCGTAGGCTACGGGTCCGAGGAAGGGGGTCGAGGGTGGCGAAGTTCGGCGACGGCGGGGACCTCGTCAAGTGCAGCTTCTGCGGCAAGTCGCAGAAGCAGGTCAAGAAGCTCATCGCCGGTCCGGGCGTCTACATCTGCGACGAGTGCATCGATCTCTGCAACGACATCATCGCGGAGGAGCTGGCCGAGTCCACCGAGCTGTCGTTCGAGGACCTGCCCAAGCCGCGCGAGATCTTCGACTTCCTGAACGACTACGTCATCGGGCAGGAGTACGCCAAGAAGATCCTGTCCGTGGCGGTCTACAACCACTACAAGCGCGTGCAGGCCGGTCCTGCGCAGACCGCCGAGGTCGAGCTGGCGAAGTCGAACATCTTGCTGCTCGGCCCGACCGGGTGTGGCAAGACCCTCCTGGCGCAGACGCTCGCCCGCATGCTCAACGTGCCCTTCGCCATCGCGGACGCCACCGCCCTGACCGAGGCCGGCTACGTCGGCGAGGACGTCGAGAACATCCTCCTCAAGCTGATCCAGGCGGCCGACTATGACGTGAAGCGGGCCGAGACCGGCATCATCTACATCGACGAGATCGACAAGATCGCCCGCAAGAGCGAGAACCCCTCGATCACCCGTGACGTGTCGGGCGAGGGCGTGCAGCAGGCGCTGCTCAAGATCCTCGAGGGGACCACGGCCTCGGTGCCGCCCCAGGGGGGGAGGAAGCACCCCCACCAGGAGTTCATCCAGATCGACACGACGAACATCCTGTTCATCTGCGGGGGTGCCTTCGCCGGGCTGGACAAGATCATCGAGAGCCGCATCGGCCGCAAGGGCATCGGCTTCCGGGCCGAGGTGCGCCGCAGCGCAGAGGCGCGCGACGACGAGGTGCTGCGCCACGTGCTGCCCGAGGACCTCATCAAGTTCGGGCTCATCCCCGAGTTCATCGGGCGGCTCCCGGTGGTGGGCGCGGTCTCGAGCCTCGACAAGGACGCGCTCATCAGGATCCTCGTCGAGCCCAAGAACGCGCTCGTGAAGCAGTACCGCCGGGTGTTCGAGCTCGACGGCGTGGAGCTCGAGCTGAACGACGACGCGCTGGCGGCCGTGGCCGAGCAAGCGCTGTTGCGGGGTACGGGCGCCCGGGGGCTGCGCGCCATCCTCGAAGAGGTGCTCCTCGACGTCATGTACGACCTTCCGAGCCGCAGCGACGTCGGCCGGTGCGTGATCGACCGCTCGGTGGTCCTCGACCGCGTGCATCCCACGCTCGTGCCCCAGGGCGAGCCGGCGAAGACCGTGCGGACGCGGCGCGCCGCTTCCTGACCTCGTCCCGACACCGGTGCCCACGCGTCCGAGCGGCGCGAACGAGCGGCGCGACGAGCTCGTCGGCTGGCTCGACGCCCACACCAATTACGAGCTGGCCATGCCCACGCGGCTGTCGGCACCGACGCTCGACCGCATGCGGGCCGTCTGCGACCTGTTGGACGACCCGCAGCTGGCGTGCCCCGTCATCCACCTGACGGGGACGAACGGCAAGGGGTCCACGGCCAAGATCCTCACCGAGCTCCTCATGGCGAACGGCCTGACGGTGGGCACGTACACGAGCCCCAACCTGGCACGCGTGAACGAGCGCATCACGCGCGACGACGACCCCATCGACGACGAGGACCTGGCCGAGACGCTGGCGGCGCTCCAATTGCTCGAACCGCTCCTGCCGGAGCCCCTCAACCGCTTCGAGTTGCTCACCGCCGCCGCGTTCCGGTGGTTCGCCGACGTCGCGGTGGACGTCGCCGTCGTCGAGGTCGGGCTGGGCGGGCGATGGGACGCGACCAACGTGGTGGAGCCGGACGTGGCGGTCGTGACCAACGTCAGCTACGACCACGTCGAGGTGCTCGGTCCGACGTTGCTGGACATCGCCACGGAGAAGTCCGGGATCGTGAAGCCCGGGAGCCGCCTCCTGGTGGGGGAGACCGAGCCCGAGCTGGCCGAGGTCTTTCTCGCCGCCGGCCGCGCCGCCGGGCTGACCGAGATGTGGATGCGCGGCGAGGACTTCGACTGCGACGCCGCCCACGTCGCGGTGGGGGGCCGACTGGTGGACCTGAGGACTCCCGCGGCGCGGTACGAGGAGGTGTTCCTGCCCCTGCACGGCGTGCACCAGGCCGACAACGCGGCGTGCGCGCTGGCGGCGGCCGAGGCGTTCTTCGGCGGCCCGCTCGCGTCCGAGGTCGTGGAGCAAGCCCTGTCCCTCGTGCGTGCCCCGGGGCGGATCGAGATCGTGGAGCGCAACCCGCTCGTCGTCCTCGACGGCGCGCACAACGTCGCCGGCGCGCAGGCTCTGGCGCGCGCCGTGGCCGAGGAGTTGTGGTCCGGGGGCGACACCGTGGCGGTGGTCGGCATGCTGCACGGGCGCGACCCGAGCGCCATGCTCGAAGCACTGTCCCCGGCCGGGGTCCGCACCGTGGTGGCGTGCCCGGCGCCGTCGCCGCGCACCCTCCCTGCGACCGACGTCGCCGAGGCGGCGCGTGCCGCCGGTCTGCGTGCGCTCGCCGCCGACTCCGTCGGGGACGCGGTGACCCTCGCCATCGGCCAGGTGGGGACGGACGGCATGGTGCTCGTGACCGGGTCGCTGTACGTCGTGGCCGAGGCGCGCGAGCGCTTCGTCTCCTCGACGGAGTTCGCCGACCCCCGGTAGCCTCGCCCGACCATGAACCGGACGCTCGTCATCTGCAAGCCCGACGCGGTCGAGCGCGGGCTCGCGGGCGAGATCATCGCCCGCCTCGAGCGCAAGGGCCTGCGGATCGTGGCGGGAGCGCTCCGACCGATCGACGAGGCCACGGCGGCGCGCCACTACGAGGAGCACCGGGAGAAGCCCTTCTACGGCGAGCTCATCTCGTTCATCACCCGATCGCCGTCGTGGGTCCTGCTCGTCGAAGGCCCCGAGGACACGTGGCGCATCGTCCGCACGCTCATGGGACCGACGGACCCCGCGGCGGCGCCGCCGGGGACGATCAGAGGTGACCTCGGCACCGTCCTCACCGAGAACCTGGTGCACGGCTCGGACTCAGCAGAGTCAGCGGCCCGCGAGATCGAGATCTTCTTCCCCGGGGGGCGCTGAGCGGTCGTCCGCCGGTACTGGGCACCTTCGGCGCCCGGCGCGGAGCGCTGGTCGGCGCCAGGCGGGGCGCGGTCGTCGTCCCAGGACTGCGGGGGTCTTCGGGAGCGTTCCGCCCGGGTTGTGTGCTCCGACGACGTCCCGTAGCCTTGGCCAGGTTCTGCGCAGTGACGGTGCCCCCGTGTCGGCGGCGCCGCATCTAGGTGAGGTGGACACCCGACCCGATGGCGGACAACCGGTTCTTCCTGCTCGGTCGCGACATGGCGGTCGACCTCGGCACAGCGAACACCCTCGTGTACGTGCGTGGCCGCGGCATCATCCTGAACGAGCCGTCGGTCGTGGCCGTGAACGTCAAAGACGGCCGCCCGCTCGCCGTGGGAGCCGAAGCCAAGCGCATGATCGGCCGCACCCCGAGCCACATCCAGGCCATCCGGCCGCTCAAGGACGGGGTGATCGCCGACTTCGAGATCTGCGAGAAGATGCTCCGCTACTTCATCCAGCGGGTGCACCAGCGGCGCTTCGCCAAGCCCCGCATGGTCATCTGCGTGCCGTCGGGCATCACCGGTGTCGAGCAGCGCGCCGTCATGGAGGCCGCCGAGTACGCCGGGGCGCGCAAGGCTTACATCATCGAGGAGCCCATGGCCGCCGCCATCGGCGCGGGCCTGCCCGTGCACGAGCCGACCGGGAACATGGTGGTCGACATCGGCGGGGGCACCACCGAGGTGGCGGTCATCTCCCTCGGCGGCATCGTCACCAGCCAGTCGGTCCGCATCGGCGGCGACGAGTTGGACGAAGGGATCATCTCCTACATCAAGAAGGAATACAGCCTCGCCCTCGGCGAGCGCACCGCCGAAGAGATCAAGATCGCGCTCGGATCCGCGTTCGCCCTGGAGGAAGAGCTCCACGCCGAGATCCGCGGACGCGACCTCGTGACCGGGCTTCCCAAGACGGTCGTGGTGTCGACCGAGGAGATCCGCAAGGCGATCGACGAGCCGGTGTCCGCCATCATCGACGCCGTGAAGGTGACGCTCGACAAGACGCCGCCCGAGCTCGCCGCCGACATCATGGAGCAGGGGATCGTGCTCACGGGGGGAGGCGCCCTGCTCCACGGCCTCGACGCCCGGCTGCAGGAGGAGACGGGCATGCCGATCGTCGTGGCGCGCGACCCGCTCAACTGCGTGGCGATCGGGAGCGGTCAGTGCCTGGAGGAGTTCGAGGCGCTCAAGCAGGTCCTCATCACCTCCTCCGCCGGGTGATGGCCGCCCGCGCCAGGCGCGGCGGCGACGATCCCCCCATCTCCTGCGGCCGGCACCCGGCGCGCGCGTCCGCGGCGAGGCCGACCGGCGGCGACGCCTGAGGCAACGCGGTGGCCAGGAGGTTCCGGCGCTCGCGCCGGGCGCGGCGCGGGATGACGATCGGACTCCTCGTCCTGGCGTCGATCTCGATCATCACGCTCGACTACCGCGGCCACGGGCACGGGGCGATCAGCTGGGCGAAGCGCACCGCCCATGACGCCTTCAGCCCCGTGCAGCGGGCCGTGGACGCCGCGGTGCGGCCGGTGGGGAGCTTCCTCTCGGGCGCGTTCCACGCCAGCGCGCTCGAAACCCAGAACGCCAAGCTGCGCAGCGAGCTGCAGCGGCTCCAGGGCCGGCAACTGGCGACGACGGCGACGGACAGCGCGGTGAGCGCCATCGAGCGGCTCGACCACCTGCCGTGGGCGAGCGGCGTGCCGACGGTCAAGGCGCAGGTGACCGCGTTGAGCCCCACGAACTTCGCGGCCACCGTGCAGCTCGACAAGGGCAGCGCGGCCGGCGTGGCGGTCGGCATGCCGGTGGTGGGAGGCGCCGGACTGGTGGGACAGGTCACCGACGTGTGGGCGTCGGGCTGCTACGTCCGCCTCGTCACCGACGTGTCCTCGGCGGTCGGCGTGCGCTTCGGGCCCGGTGGGGACCTCGCGCTGGTGCAGGGGACAGGGCTCGGGAAGCGACTGGAGGTCAATCTCGTCACGCCCGGCACGACGCTGCACAAAGGGGAGCCGCTCACGACGAGCGGCCTGCAGCACGCGCAGTTCCCGCCGGGCGTCCCCGTCGCCACGATTACGTCGTTCTCGTCGACGCCGTCCGCCACCCAGGAGACCGTCTACGCGCAGCCCGCCGCCGATCTCGTGCAACTCGACTACGTCGAGGTCATGCAGTGGCTTCCGTCCGCATGACCCGACGTCCCACAGGAACGCCGGGGACATGAAGACCGGGGACGTCGCGCGTTCGACGTTGGTGATCGCCCTGGTGGTGGTGGTCCAGCACTCCCTGCTCGACGCGGTCCGGGTGGCAGGCGCCCACCCCGACGCCATGATCCTGTTGCCGGTGGCGGCCGGGTACGCCGCGGGTCCAGAACGCGGGGCCGTCTTCGGCTTCGCCTCCGGGCTCGTCGCCGACTTGTTCCTGCCCACCCCCTACGGGCTGTCCGCGCTGGTCGGCTGCCTCCTCGGCTTCGGGACCGGGATCGCCACCCGTGGCCTCGTGCGCAGCTCGTGGTGGCTTCCGCCCGTGGTGGCCGGGGCCGCGACCGCCGGGGGCATGGTGGCGTACGCCATCCTGGGGGGCGTGCTCGGCCAACCCGGCATGCTGCGCTCGTACCTGGCGCCCGCGGTGGCCGTGGAGGCGCCGGCGGCGGCGCTGCTCGCCATCCCCGTCCTGCGCATCGTGGCGTGGGCGGTGCCCGAGCCGGGCCCGACCCCCGGCGTGGCGACGGGAGGCCGGCTGCGATGAGGGTCCGCCGTCGCCACTTCGCGCGGGCGCTGCGCACGGCGGACACGCCGCGGCGGCCGCCGGTCCTGCGACCCGCCGTCGACCGCTGGCGACGGACCCGGCGCGCCCGGTGGCTGTCGCGCCCGCTCGCCACGGCGGACGTCGGGCGGCGCCCGGCGCGCCCCCCGGGCCCGCGCCCCGGCCGTCTGCGTCAGCGGCTGCGCGGTGGCCGGATGTATCCGAAGCCGCGCGCCAAGCCCAAGAAGACGCGTCCCAGCGAGCCGCGGGGCCCGCGCATGCGGCCGCGGCGGTCCGTCGTCGACCGCGTCATGTCGGCGAGCGAGCCGTCCGCGCCCCGCACGGTCATACGCCTGCGCGTCCTCGGGCTCGCGGTCCTGGCGTTGTTCGCCCTCATGTTCATCCGGCTCTGGTATCTCCAGGTCCTCGACACGTCCTCGTATTCGCAGACGGTCACGGCCAACCAGGTGCGCGACGTGGAGGTGCCGGCGGCACGCGGCCTCGTGCTCGACCGGACCGACAACATCATGGTGGGCGACCAGGTCACCCGGGACATCACGCTGTCGCGTGTGTCCGCCCAGCAGCACCCCGCCGTCATCGGTGAGCTGGCGACGCTGCTCGGCATGCCGAGCTCGCAGATCGAGGCGGACCTCTCCAACGTGCAGTACAGCCCGTACAAGCCCGTGCCCATCATGGAGAACGCGCCCATCGAGGATGTGCTGTACATCGGCGAGCACGCGTCGATGTTCCCCGGGGTGGCGTCGGTGGCGGACACCACCCGCGCGTATCCGATGGGACAGACCGGCGTGCAGATGTTGGGATACGTCGGGCAGATCTCGAGCGGGCAGCTGCAGTCCCACCAGGCGCAGGGCTATCAGCTGGGCGACCTGTACGGGCAGAGCGGCCTCGAGGACCAGTACGAAGCGGCCCTCCGTGGCCAACCCGGCATCCAGCGCGTCGAGGTGAACGCGCACGGCCAGGTGGTGGGAAGCCTCGGGGAGACCCCGCCCACCTCGGGCGCCGACCTCGTGACCAACATCGACGCCGGGCTGCAGCAGACGCTGCAGCAGGCTCTCGACGCCGAGATCCACTCGTTGCACGGCGCCTCGCACGAGGGGGCGGCCGTCGCCCTCGACCCGCAGACCGGCGCGGTGCTCGCGCTGGTGTCCACGCCCACCTACGACCCCACGTGGTGGAACAACGGGATCTCGACCGCGCACTACCACCAGATCCAGGCCTCGGGGGCGCTCAACAACAACGCCATCCAGGGCCTGTTCACCCCCGGGTCGACCTTCAAGCTGGCGACGGCGACGGCCGCGCTGCAGACCGGGCTCATCTCGCCGGGTTACGTGTACAACGACACCGGCGCTTACCAGATCCCCGGGTGCGCGACCGGCGGGTCGGGTTGTGCGGTGTACCACGACAACGAGGGCGAGGCCGCGGGATACGTCAACGTGTCGCGCGCGCTCACCGTGTCGAGCGACATCTTCTTCTACAACCTGGGCGTGCAGTTCTGGCAGCAGCAGGGTCGTTTCGGCAAGACCCCCATCCAGGAAGCCGCCAACGCGCTCGGGTACGGCGACGTCACTGGGATCGACCTCCCCAACGAAACGCACCTGGGCCGGGTGGACTCGCCGTCGGTGGTGGCCCGCGAGCACGCCCAGGACCCGAAGGACTACCCCAACGCCGGGTGGTTCACCGGGAACAACCTCGAGCTCGCCTTCGGGCAGGGCGGCACGGTGATCACCCCCCTCGAGCAGGCGGTCGCCTATGCCACCTTTGCCAACGGCGGCACCCGCTACGCGCCGGAGATCGCGGCCGGCATGGTCACCGCCCAGGGCAAGGTGGTCCGCACGGTGAGCCCGAAGGTGGAGGGCCGCATCTCCCTGTCGGGCTCCACCTACCAGGCGATGCTCCAGGGCTTCGAGGGCGTCGTGGACGACCCGAAGGGCACGGCGTACGGCGCGTTCCAGGGCTTCCCGCTGTCGACCTTCCCGTTGGCCGGCAAGACGGGGACGGCCACCACGAACGAGCAGCAGCCGAACTCGTGGTTCATCGGCTGGGGCCCCCTGCCGAACCCCCAGTACCTGATCGCCGTGGTCGTCCAGGGCGGTGGGTACGGCGCGGTGGCGGCCGCCCCGGTCGTACGCCAGGGCTTCGACTACCTGGTCGCGCACCCAGAAACGCTCACGAGGCTGGCCCCACCCTCGGCGGCGCCGGCCCAGGCAGCCGGCCCTCAAGGCGGCGGCACCACCGCATCCGGCGGAGGGGGCACCTCGAAGGCGAACGCCAACGGGACATCGGGGAACGGCACCGCCCCGGGGCCGGGAACGACGGCGTCGGGCGGGTACCCGACCATCGCGTCCCCCCCGGCCCAAGCGGGGGCCGCGGGACGCCGACCCCGCGGGGGGCCGCTCTAGACTCGGTGCCCGGGATGACCTCGCTGTGGCCACGCATCGAACCTCTGCTGGCCCGGGTCACCAAACCGGCCCGCTACATCGGCGGTGAGCTCGGGGCGCGCCACCCGGACCACGCTGCGGGGAAGGTGGCCTGGCTCCTCCTCTATCCCGACGCCTACGAGATCGGCCTGCCCAACCAGGGCCTCCAGATCCTCTACGAGATCCTCAACGAGCGTGACGACGCGGTCGCGGAGCGCGCGTATGCGCCTTGGACCGACATGGAGGCCGAGATGCGTGCCGCCGGTGTGCCGCTGTTCTCCCTGGAGACGAGCGCCGCCGCGTCGGAGTTCGACGTGCTGGCGTTCAACCTGTCGGCCGAGCTCACGTACACCAACGTCCTCAACCTCATCGACCTGGCCGGGCTGCCGGTGCGGAGCAGTGACCGGGAAGCGGGGCCCGTCGTGGTGGCGGGGGGCCACTGCGCGTTCAACCCCGAGCCCCTGGCGGACTTCGTCGACGCGTTCGTGCTGGGCGACGGCGAGGAGGTGGTGGGCGAGCTCACCGAGGTGATCGCCACCCATGCCGCCGGTGGCACCGGGTCGCGTGCCGACTTGCTCATCGCCATGGCGGCGGTGCCGGGCGTCTACGTTCCCTCCTGCTACGAGCCGCGCTACGACGCAGGCCGGCTCGTGGCCACCGAGCCCCGCTTCGCCGAGGTGCCCCCCGTCGTGGACAAGCGGACGGTCGCCGACCTCGCCGAGTGGCCGTACCCCAAGCAGCAGCTGGTGCCCCTGGTCGAAGTGGTCCACGACCGGCTGAACGTCGAGGTGTTCCGCGGCTGCACGCGGGGCTGTCGGTTCTGTCAGGCCGGGATGATCACCCGGCCGGTGCGCGAGCGGCCGCTCGAGCAGGTCAACCGCATGGTGCGCGACGGCCTGGCGCGCACCGGCTACGACGAGGTCGCGCTGACGTCGTTGTCGAGCGCGGACTTCTCGGGCATCGGCGAGGCGGTGACGCAGGTCGTGCACGACCCCCAGTGCTCGGGCCAGGTGTCGGTAAGCCTGCCCAGCCTGCGGGTGGACGCGTTCACCGTGGGTTTGGCGGCGGAGATCCAGAAGGTGCGACGCACTGGCCTCACCTTCGCCCCCGAGGGTGGCACGTGGCGGATGCGGCAGGTCATCAACAAGCTCATCCGCGAGGAGGACCTCTTCTCGGCGGTCGACGCGGCATTCTCGCAGGGCTGGCGGCGCGTGAAGCTGTACTTCCTCATCGGATTGCCGACCGAGACCGACGACGACGTGCTCGGCATCGCGGCGCTCGCATCGCGCTGCGTGGAGATCGGCAGGGGCTACCACCGCAACGTCACGGTCACGGCGTCGGTGGGCGGGTTCGTGCCGAAGCCGCACACGCCGTTCCAGTGGTTCGGCCAGAACACCGTCACCGAGCTGCGCCGCAAGGTGGGGCTGCTGCGTGACGCCACCCGCGGCAACCGGGGGTTGAACCTGCGGTGGCACGATCCGGCGGCCACGACCGCCGAGGGCATCGTGTCGCGCGGGGACCGGCGCGTGGGTGCCGTGGTGGAGCACGTGTGGCGGCACGGCGGAACGTTCCAGGAGTGGTCGGAGCACTTCGACCTCGACCTGTGGACCGCGGGCCTCGAAGCGGCCGGGCTCACGCTCGAGGACACCGTGTACCGGCACCGCAGCCAGGACGAGGCGCTGCCCTGGGACCATCTTTCGGCGGGGCTCCACAAGGACTTCCTGTGGCAGGACTTCGAGGACGCCCTCGGCGAGCACGGCCTCGAGGACTGTCGCTGGACGCCCTGTTACGACTGTGGCGCCTGCACGGGCTACGGCCTCGAACATGTGGTGGCCTCGGCCGTACCCCCCGCGGGCGGGAGCCAGGGGACCGGCCAGGACCTGGCGGACGGCGGCCGTGTCCCGGTGCGCTTCCTCACGAGCCGGGCGCCGGCACTCGCCGGGTCCGGCAGGGGCGCCTCGTGAGTGTTCTGCCGCCCGTCAGGATCCGCGTCCGGTTCTCCAAGCTGGGACGCGTGCGCTTTACCAGCCACCGCGACGTGGCGCGCATGTGGGAGCGCGCCTTGCGCCGCGCTCGATTCCCGGTGCGCTATACCGAGGGTTTCACCCCCCGGCCACAACTCAGCTTCGGCTTGGCACTCCCCACGGGATGTGCGTCGGTGGCCGAATACCTCGACGTGGCGACCGACGCCGATGGGGTCGACGCCGCGGCAGAGCTCAGCCGGTTGAGCCCGTTGCTGCCGGACGGCGTGGACGTGCTGGCCGCGGCCGTGGTCCCGACGGGTACGGGGTCGCTGCAGGAGGACGTGACCTCCTGCGAGTGGGAGATCGAGGTGCCGGGCACGTCGCCCGGTCGCCTGGAAGCAGCAATCAGGCAGGCGCTCGACGCGAGCGTCCTGCCCCTCGAGCGCGAGCGCAAGGGCCACGTCGTCACCGACGACGTGCGCCCCTCGCTTCTCGCGCTCACCGCCCGACGCGCCGGGCAGGGCGCACGGCTCCACGCCGAGCTCGCCACCCGGCCGCGCGGGCTTCCGCCTTCCGAGCTCGCCCGGGCCATCGGCGTCGAGCTCGGGCCGGCCCGCAGAACATGTCAATGGATCGAACGCGACGGCTCCCGCTGGGAGCCCCTGGTGTCGACCGGCATTCCGGACGACACCACCTGGGAGCGCGCGTCGTGAGCAGTATCGAAAGGGATTGTCTTCATGTCCGAAACGAGCGCCGGGCGCCCGGCGGCGGAGCCCACCGGCCCGCCCCCTGCGCCCGCAGTCACCGACCCCGAACGGCGGGACACCGCCGACCCGGGCGTCCATCCCCAGGCCGCTTCACCCTCGCCGGGCCCGGACCCGGCCTCGACCGTCGAGGCGGGCGCACCGGCTGAGCCCACCGGGGACGGCGCCTCCGGCGCGTCCCGTCCACCCGGCACCAGTCGCAGTGCCCGCCGTCGCCGGCGCCGGTCGGC
>DATGKD010000230.1:0-5654 GCA_035294855.1 Acidimicrobiales bacterium | reverse complement strand
TTGGAATCAGGTCTCGCGGACGTCGTGCGACGGGGCCTCGGTCCGAGTGCGCAGATCTCGCCGGACGCCGCACGCGTGCTCGGCGCCCCGAGCCAGGGACCCGGCGACGCCCACGACACCGGCGACGCCCACGACACCGGCGACGCCGACCACATCGATCGTCCAGCCGCTTCGGGCGACGACGACGCGGAGACCCGTCCCGCGCAGCCGTAACCTGTCCGCTCATGGCCGACACGGGCACGAACGACACGAGCACGAACGACACGGGCAGGAACGACCCGGATCCTCATGGGTTGAAGATCCGCAGCTACGAGGTCACCGAGGGGCCGACGCGCGCCCCGGCGCGGGCGATGCTGCGCGCAATCGGCATGACCGACGACGACTGGGACAAGCCCCAGGTCGGTGTGGCTTCCTCGTGGAACGAGGTGACGCCCTGCAACATGCCGCTCGACCGCCTCGCCGACCGGTCAAAGGAGGGCGTGCGCGACGCAGGGGGCTTCCCCATCGAGTTCGTCACGATCGCCGTTTCGGACGGCATTTCGATGGGTCACGAAGGCATGCGCGCCTCTCTGGTCTCTCGCGAGGTCATCGCCGACTCCATCGAGACGGTCATGCACGCCGAGCGCTTCGACGCACTCCTCACGTTCGCCGGCTGTGACAAGTCGCTCCCCGGCATGCTCATGGCGGCCGCTCGCCTCAACCTACCGGCCGTCTTCCTCTATGGGGGGTCGATCCTGCCGGGGCAGTACCGCGGCCAGGCTCTCGACATCGTCAGCGTGTTCGAGGCCGTCGGGGCCCACGCCGCAGGAACCTTGAGCGACGAGGAGCTGTCCCTCATCGAGCGCCACGCGTGCCCCACCGCGGGGTCGTGCGCGGGGATGTTCACCGCCAACACGATGGCGTCGGTGGCCGAGGCTCTCGGCATGTCGCTTCCGGGGTCGGCGTCGCCGGCCGCCGTCGACAACCGCCGAGAGACGTTCGCCTACGAATCGGGACGTGCGGTGATCCAGCTCCTCGAGAAGAACATCCGGCCGCGCCAGATCATGACGAAAGCCGCCTTCGACAACGCCATCGCGGTCGTCATGGCATTGGGCGGCTCGACGAATGCCGTGCTGCACCTCCTCGCCATCGCCAACGAGGCGAGGGTCGACCTCACCCTCGACGACTTCAACCGCGTGGCCGCGCGCGTCCCACACATCGCCGACACGAAGCCTCACGGCCGGTTCCACATGGTCGACCTCGACGGGGTGGGCGGCGTCCCGACCGTCATGCGCGAACTGCTCGAGGCCGGGCTCCTGGACGGCGACTGCCTGACGGTGACCGGACGCACCGTCGCCGAGAACCTCGCCGCACTCGACCCTCCGGCTCCCGACGGCGAGGTCGTCCACCGGTTGTCCGAGCCGATCCACGCGGACGGTGGCATCGCCATCCTCACCGGATCGCTCGCCCCGAACGGCGGCGTCGTGAAGGTCGCCGGCATCGACAGCGAGCGGTTCGAGGGAACGGCGCGGGTGTTCGACGGGGAGCAGGGGGCCCTCGACGCCATCCTGGCGGGGCACATCGAGCCGGGCACGGTGGTGGTCATCCGCTACGAAGGGCCGAAGGGCGGACCCGGGATGCGCGAGATGCTCGCCGTCACCGGAGCCATGAAGGGAGCGGGGAGAGGCGGCGACTGCGCGCTCGTCACCGACGGGCGCTTCTCCGGGGGGACGCACGGCTTCTGCGTCGGCCACGTCGCGCCGGAGGCGGTCGACGGCGGCCCCATCGCACTCGTGGCCGACGGCGACCCGATCGTGATCGACGTCCCGTCCAAGCGCATCGACCTGGTCGTCGACGACCCCACGCTCGCTCAGCGACGTTCGACGTGGAAGCTGCCCGAGCCCCGCTACACGACGGGCGTGCTCGCCAAGTACGCCCGGCTCGTCACCGGGGCAGAGCGCGGCGCCGTCACCGAGCCCTGATCACGCTACGGCTTGGGCGGTGAACATCGGACCCAGAACACGACCGCAGAACACCGCCCCAGACAGAACCCTTCGGGCTCAGGTGCGCGTGGCCCGCCAGCAGCTCGTGACGTAGGGGACCTCGATGCGGGCGCGCTGCGCGACCGCCGGATGGCTGTCGACGAGCGCGCCGATCTTCTGCAGCAGCTCAGCGCGTTCGTCGTCGGGGAGCACCTGCACGTGGCTCCGGGTGGAGACCAGGTCGACCACGTCACGGCGCGCCAATTGCTGCGACCACGGGAAGTCGCGCGCCGCCCGAGCTGTGAACGGCGCCCCCGGCGGGAGCACGACCTGCGCCGGTCCGCCGTGCACGTCGTCGCCACCGAGGATGGCGCCCAACTCGGCCATCCACGGCACGTGCTCGTCACGGAAGTTCCACAGGAGCCCGAGGGTGCCTCCGGGCCGCAGCACCCGCGCAACCTCGGCGACGGCGGGCTCGAGGTCCACCCAGTGCCACATCTGCCCCCCGAGGACGGCATCCACCTCGCCGTCGTCGAGGGGCACGTCCTCCGCGCTCCCGGCGCGCACGTCGGCCGCGGGGACCCGCTCCCCGAGCACGGCGCGCATCGCGGGGTCCGGCTCGACGGCCACGACGTCGAGGCCCATGGCCACGAGATCCCTCGTCAGCGCCCCGGTTCCCGCCCCGATGTCGAGCACCCGCTTGGCCGGGTTCCCCGGGCGCTCGTGGTCGGCGAGCAGCCACGTGACGGCGTCCGCCGGGTAACCGGGGCGCACCCGGTCGTAGATGTCGGCGATGGGCCCGAACGAGCGGGCACGCCGAGCGGTGAGTTCGTCCACCGGGCCACCCTATGTCCGGACCCCGGGGACCCCGCCAAACGACATCTCACGCACGCAGACCCGGCGCGGCCGCAGCCGGACCGGCGCGATGGAGAGCGCATGAGGCGAGAACTGTCCCGGAGTGGTTGCCGGGCGCCGCCGCGAGTGCAAGACTGTCCGGACCATGTACGGGGCGCCCTCCACCGACCTTCTGGTAGTCCTCTCGTAGCGCACGTCGCCGCGCCCGCGGCTCCGTGCGCTTTCCGACCTCCCGAACGGGAGGTCGTTTCAATTCCGGGCGCCTTTCCGCTGACTCATCCACCCGCCAGACATCCACTCACCGACGAGCCACCCACTGTCACCTCAACCAGGCACCCCCCACACATCCACCAGGCACCCGCCAGTCACCACCCAGACACGAAACGAGCCGACCATGCGAATGACCGGGGCGCAGGCCCTCATCAAGAGCCTCGAAATGGAACACACCGAAGTCATCTTCGGGTTGCCGGGCGGGGCCATCCTCCCGGTGTACGACCCCATCCTCGACTCCACGATCCGCCACGTGCTCGTCCGCCACGAGCAGGGGGCGGGGCACATGGCCGAGGGCTACGCGCACGTCACCGGGCGTCCCGGCGTGGCCATGGTGACGAGCGGGCCGGGCGCGACGAACATCGTGACGCCGCTCGCCGATGCCGCCATGGACTCGATCCCCATCGTCGTCATCACCGGCCAGGTGCCGACCACGGCCATCGGCACCGACGCCTTCCAGGAGTGCCCCATCACGGGCGTGACGATGGACATCACCAAGCACAACTGGCTCATCACCGACGCGCAGGACATCCCCCGGGCGGTGGCCGAGGCCTTCCACGTGGCCACCACGGGAAGGCCCGGGCCCGTCCTCGTCGACGTCCCCAAGGACGTGTCGAACGCTCAGATGGACTGGTACTGGCCCGAGTCGGTCGACGACCTCGATCTCCCCGGCTACCACCCGCCGTCCACCGGCGACCGAGCCGACATCGAGCGCGCCGCCGGGCTCATCCTCGGTGCCGCCCGTCCCGTCATCTACGCCGGGGGTGGGATCCTGAAGGCGCACGCGTCGGACGCGCTGCGGGACCTCGCCGAGCGCACCGGGATCCCGGTCGTCACCACGCTCATGGCGCGCGGCGCGTTCCCCGACTCGCACCCGCTCTGCCTCGGCATGCCCGGCATGCACGGCAACTACACGGCGGTGACGGCGATGCAGGGGGCGGATCTTCTCGTGGCGCTGGGGAGCCGCTTCGATGACCGCGTGACCGGCAAGATCGCCGCGTTCGCGCCGGACGCCAAGGTGATCCACGTCGACATCGACCCGGCTGAGCTCGGCAAGGTCCGCCGTCCCGACGTGGCCATCGCGGGCGACTGCCGTCTCGTGATCGAGGAGCTGGTGCGGGCGCTCGAATCGATGGGGGTGGGGCCCGCTGCGGGCTCGTCGGCGAGTGCATCTGCGCCGGTGGAGGGCTCGGTTGCCGCCGGGCGGCCCGACCTCGCCCCGTGGAAGGCCCAGATCGCCGCATGGCAGAAGGAGTTCCCGCTCACCTACGACCAGACCGACGGGGGGCCGCTCAAGCCGCAGTTCGTCGTCGAGCAGCTGCGCGACATGACCCCCGACGACACGATCGTCGTGGCGGGCGTCGGGCAGCACCAGATGTGGGCGTCGCAGTACTGGCGGTTCAACCACCCGAACACCTGGGTGAACTCCGGCGGCGCGGGCACCATGGGCTTCGCCGTGCCCGCGGCCATCGGGGCCAAGGTGGGCCGCCCCGAGCGCATGGTGTGGGCGATCGACGGCGACGGCTGCTTCCAGATGACCGCCCAGGAGCTCGTGACGGCGTCCGCCGAGCGGATCCCGATCAAGGTGGCCATCTTGAACAACGCCTACCTGGGCATGGTGCGCCAGTGGCAGGAGCTGTTCTACGAGGAGCGCTACTCCGAGGTGTACCTGTCGCCCGACCTTCCCGACTACGTCAAGTGGGCCGAGGCGATGGGCTGCGTCGGCCTGCGCGTGGAGTCGGCCGAGGAGGTGGCGCCCGCCATCGACAAGGCGAACAGCATCGACGACCGGCCGGTGGTCATCGACTTCCGCACCGACGCGTTCGAGAAGGTGTACCCGATGGTGCCGGCCGGCGCCTCCAACGACGACATCATCGTCGGGCCGTCCGAAGGGGAGGGGGGCCGGTGAGCACAACCTCTGGGAGCACAGCCTCTGGGAGCACAGCCTCTGGGAGCACAGCCCCTCCGCCGCGGCACCACATCGTCACGGCCCTCGTCGAGAACAAGGCCGGCGTCCTCGCCCGCGTCGCCGGGCTGTTCTCACGGCGAGGGTTCAACATCTTCTCGCTGGCGGTGGCACCCACCGACGACGACCGGCTGTCGCGCATCACGATCGTGGTGGACGTGGAGTCCGCGCCCCTCGAGCAGATCGTGCGCCAGCTCGACAAGCTCGTGAACGTCGTCTCCATCACCGAGCTCGCGCCCGAGGCCGCCACCGAAGGCGAGCTCCTCCTCGCCACGGTCAAGGCGGGACCGGCGGAGCGGGGCCAGGTGATCGCGCTGGTGGACGTGTTCGGCGGCAAGATCGTGGACGTCGGCCCCGAGCACATGACCGTGATGCTGGCGGGCACGCCGGCGAGCGTCGACGACTTCGAGCACCTCGTCGAGCCGCTCGGCATCACCGAGCTCCAGCGGACAGGGCGCGTCGCTCTGCCTAGGCTGGAACGGCGCGCCCCCCGCCTGCGCACCGTCTCGCCCCGCGAGGCGGGATGAAATCGGCGCCGGCGAGGCGCGCTGAAGGGCTGGACCAGGCCCGTCGAGGAGGCAGATCAGACATGGCCAAGCTGT
>DATGKD010000229.1:0-5734 GCA_035294855.1 Acidimicrobiales bacterium | reverse complement strand
GGTGATGTGCCACGCATCGTGGAGCTGCCAGTAGGTGTACGCGCAGAACATCGCGACCGCGCCGTACGCCAGGTTGAAGACGCCCACGGTCTTGTACGTCAGCACGACGCCCATGGACGCGAGGGCGTAGATGCTGCCGCTGAAGACGCCGATGACGAGCAGCTTCCAGATAGCGGTCATCGCCGCGCCCCTGGCCCTGTCGGCGCGCGCCCAACGGGGGGGGTCACGGCGATGCCTGCACCGTTTGTCCGCCGCAGAACAACCCCGATGCCGGGGCGCGGCGGACGAAGTCGCTGCCCTTGACGGTCACGTCCACCTGACACGAACCGGTGCTGTGGGTGTTCGGCGTGTACGGCCCGAGCGCCCCGCCCCCCGTCCAGTTCTGCAGCCCGCTCACGACCTTCGTGACGGACGCGCGGGTGGGGTTGTGACCGCTCACGATCAACGCGTAGACGAGCATCTGGGCCGACTCCCACGACAGGAACCCGAAGCCGCTCGGTTGCTTGCCCGGCTCGTAGGTGGCCAGCTCCTGCAGGTACAGGTGCACCGTGGGGTTGTTCTCGTTGAGCGGGATGAACGGCAAGCCGATCGTGAGGCCCTGCGCCGCGCTCTGTCCGGCCGTCGTGATCTGGGCCGGGGTGTAGCCGTCGAACGTCGTGTACGTGTACGGCATCGTGAACGACTGCTGCTGCATGGCCTGGAGCAGCTTGGCGTTCCCGGTGACGTCCAGCGTCGTGACCACGCCGTTGCACCCGTTGGACTGCATCTGGGCGACGTCGCTTTCCAGTGAGGCGCTCGCCGGTGAGATCGCGAAGTCGGTGAAGCACGGGCTGCCGCCGAAGCTGTGCTGGTACACGTACTCGAACTGCTGCGCGGCCTGCGCGCTGATGGCGATGTTGTACGCCAGGAATGCGAGCTTGGTGGGGAAGTACCCGGCCTGCTTGGCGAGCGCCAGCGCCGAGTCGTTGATGTAGTACGGGCCCTGCCCGGCCCCTTGCGGCTGGAAGCAGCTCCCGCCGGCCGCCGACCAGTACGTCGGCGACTCGCTGCGGTTGCAGTTGATGGCGAAACCGAAGTCGGGCGTCCCCGCCTGGACCATGTTCGGGACACCGCCGTTGTCGCCGTCGGAGGTGGAACCGGCGAAGGCGAGGACCTTGCCGGTGAGGTCGGCGGCGTCGGAGGCGTTCGTCGATGCGTTCTGCTGGTCGTCCTCGGCGTCGAGCTTCAGCTGGCGGCCGCAGATCCCGCCGGCGGCATTGATCGCCGCGAAGAGCGCGTTCACGGCTTCCGCGCCCTGGTTGAAGCTGTTGGCCAGCGGCCCCGTGAGCCCGCTGATGTTGCCGATGACGACCTGCGTCGGGGTGACGCCGGTGTCCGAGGCGGTGTTGCCCGCACCTCCGGGGCACGCCGCTGCTTCCGCGTGGGGGTCGAAACTGAACGCCTGGGGGCTGGGCGGGGGGCCCGCGGCCGCGGCCGGGGCCGCCGCCGCGCCGGACGCGGAGCGGGTCGACGCCTGTGCCCCCGAAGCCGCCCCCGCGACCTGCGAACCGGCGGTGCCCGCCGAGCCCGCGCTCCCCTGGGTGGCCGTACCGCCGGCCGCGCCGTGCTGGCCGACGCCGGCGTCAGCCCCGAGATAGGGAGCGACCCGGGCCCCGCACGCCGTGAGGACGAGCGCGACCGGGATGACCGGCACGGCGCGGACGACAGCTCGAGCGCGCGGAGTTCGAAGTCGGGGTCGACCCGGTGCCCTGCGTCCCAACCGGGTGATGCCTCTCCCCCTCAGCACGTGCACCCTCCCATGGCGCAGCGGCACGGCGACCGCCGCGCCGGACCCCCGAGACCGGACCCCCCCGGATAGAGGAGAAACGAGCCAGGCGAGCGAATCTTTCGTTCGGGGCGATCGCCGCGTACCGGGTTGACCAGGGGAAACAACCAGTCTTCCGGGAAGTCTGTGACGACGGCGTCAGGCGGTCTCTTCGTCGTCGACGCCGCGGGGTCGGGTACCGTCGCCGTCGTGGGCGGCGGCGTGCGCATCGACCTGGGCGAAGCGGGCATCGTCGAAGGCGAGGTGGACCCGCAATTCCAGCCGGTCCTCGACGCGTTCGTCCGGAACTTCTCGGTCCACGGCGACACCGGGGCCGCCGTGTGCGTCTATCACCAGGGCCGGAAGGTGGTCGACCTCTGGGGTGGGTGGGCGAGCCCCAGCCACCTCCGGCCTTTCGGGCCCGACACCCTCCAGCTGGTCTTCTCGACGACCAAGGGTGCGACCGCGCTGTGCGCGCTCATCATGGCCGAACGGGGACTCCTCGACATCGACGCCCCCGTCGCCGAGTACTGGCCGGAATTCGGCACCCCCGAAAAGAGACAGATCCCGGTGCGATGGCTCCTCACCCACGAAGCGGGCCTGCCGGTGATCGACGCCGAGCTCCCGCTCGAGCGCGCTCTGGCGTGGACCCCGGTGACCGACGCCCTCGTGCACCAGCGCCCGCTCTGGGAGCCGGGCTCGGCCCACGGCTACCACGCGCTCACCTTCGGTTGGCTCGTGGGCGAGGTGGTCCGCAGGGTGACGGGCCGGAGCCTGGGGACGTTCTTCGCCGACGAGGTGGCGGCAGCCCTGGGGCTCGACTTCTGGATCGGCCTCCCCGCGTCCGAGGAGACGCGCGTGGCGCCGCTGCGGATGCAGTGGCCGCCCGCCCCCTTTGGCGGTCCGGGTGGCGGGGCGACCGGCGGCGACCAACCCGTCGCTGCGGGCGACACCCTCGCCTCGCTGCTGCAGCCCGAAGCATTGCAATTGCTGCTGCGCGCCCTCACGTTGAACGGAACCTTCGGGATGTTCGGTGGCGACGGCCCGTTCAATTCGCCGGCCGTGCACTCCGCCGAGGTCCCGGCGGCGAACGGCATCACCGACGCCCGCTCGCTCGCCCGTATGTACGCGGCACTGGTCGGCGACGTCGATGGGGTGCGCCTGCTCGCGCCCGACTCGATCGACGCCGCCGCACGCCCCCGGACCGAAGGCCGGGACCGGGTCCTCGTCGCCCCCACGACCTTCGGCCTCGGCTTCATGTGCCACTCGCGCGTCATGCCGTTGCTCGCCCCGGGGTCCTTCGGCCACAGCGGCGCAGGCGGGTCACTCGGGTTCGCCGATCCCGGGTCGGGCACGGCGTTCGGCTACGTCATGAACCAGATGCGCCTCACCCTCACCGGGGACGTCCGCACGGTGGGCCTCATCGAAGGGCTCCGACTCAGCCTGCGCTGACCATCCCCAGCGGGATGCCTGGAGTGGCCGAGCGGTGCCGGGGCGGTGCCCGGCCCGACGCCGGGCGTTCAGCGGGAGCACGGTGCGTCGGAGTGTCCTCCGGCTGGGTAAGGAGGGGTTGACCGGGGTCCAGATTCGCGTCGCCCCCGCCGATGACAAGGGCCGAGGCATCGCGAACAGGGTGCCGAAAGTACAATTCCGGGTCGGACCCAGGGAGGGCGCGGTGGTAACCGCTACGGGCGACAGGACCCGCCGGCGCGGCAAGCGGCAGCAGGAGTCCGAGACCACCCCGTCGGAGACCACATCGGTCGACGTCGGCGCCATCTTCCGCGCCGCTCGGGCCGAGGCCGGGGTCACCCTCGCCGAGATCCACGACCGGACGGGCATCCCCTGGCTCCAACTCGAGGCGCTCGAGGCGGGCGAGCTCGCCCGGATCCCGGACCGCCGTTCGGTGCTGGCGGCTGTCCGCCGGTACGCGGACCTGCTCGACCTCGACGCCATCGAGCTCGCCCGGGACGCCGACAGGCAGTGGTCGGCCGCCGTGGGCGCGGCGCCGGCGCCGACCAGTCCGAACTCCACCGCGATGCGAGGCGCGACCACGCCCCTGGGCCCCTACATGGGCGACGGTCCACACCTGCGCGCCTTCACCCAGACCGGGCAGATCCCCGGCCTGGGGGGAAACGGTGGCAACGGGTTCGGCGGGCGCGACATGACGCGCACCGGCATCTTCCGCGCCGTCCCCGCCCGTGGTGGGTACGTGCGTCCTGCCCCGCTGCCGCTGCGCATGGCGGTGTGGGTGACCGCCGTCCTCGTCGTCGTCGGGCTCATCGGCCTGGCGGTCGGGCACTACCAGCGGCAGTGGCTGGCGGACGTCCACATCATCCGCGCCACGACGGCGAACACTCAGCCGTCCACCGTGACGTCGCCCGGCCCGTCCGCCCGTCCGCCCTCGGGGGTCGGGTCGCAGTCGTCCACCGTGACGATGTCGAACACCGGGCCGGGTGCGGCGTCGGTGAGCGTCCGCGCTTCGGAGTTCTCCATCGTGGTGTCAGCCAGTCAGCCGTGCTGGGTCAGCGCCAGCACGCCGCAATCGTTCCAGCCGATCTTCCAGGGAGTTCTCCAGTCGGGCCAGACCACCACGCTCGCCTCGGCCAACGGGCAGCTCACCGTGATGCTCGGCGCCAGCAACGTGGCCCTCGCCGCCAAGGTGAACAACCGGCTCGTTCCGGGCTGGCTCTTCAAGCCTTCGTCGGCGCCTTTCACTCTCAACTTCAGTTCCGTCACAAGCTGAGGCCCTCGGACCGTCGGTTGGGTCGCGGGGCGCGTGTGCTGCCCCGTCACATGGGCGGCACGGCTTCCGATTTCCTGGTGGCCTCATTGGTGGGGCGCTTCGGTCTCTCACGTCCCACAGCCCCAACACCCGTCACAACGGCGCGCCCACAACGTGGCCACAACGCCTGGACCGCGGCTTGCCGCGGCCCGCAGGAGGCGATGATTGTCGACGTACCCCTTTGGGGATGAAGGTGGGCGTGTCACCACGCGCCCGGGAGAAGGGACCACAGCCAGTGCGACGCCAGGGGACGGACGGCCCGACATTCGATGTCGTCTTCAAGGGATACGAACGAACGAGCGTCGACGAGTACATGACTCGCCTGCACGAGTGGCTCCTGGACTCAGAGGAGCGGGCAGACCAGGCCGCGCAGGCCGCCGCCGACGCCACGCGTGAGGTCGACGAGTTGCGCCGGCGCCTCGCGGATCTCGAGCAGCGGTCACTGTCGAGCCCGGAGGCCGCGGGGGCGGTCGGCGAACGCGTCGCGCACATCTTGCGTGCCGCCCTCGAGACCGGGGAAGCGGCGCAACACCACGCTCAGGAGGAGGCCGCCAAGTTGCTCCAGCAGGCGGAGCAGCGGTCGACCGACGTGCTGCGGGCCGCCGAGCGACGGGCGGCGCAGCTGCGCGACGCTGCGGAGCGCGAGTTGACGACCGCACGTGAGAAGTCGCAGGCGATGCTCGACGACGCCGAGGCCGTCGTCGCCGCCGCCAGCGAAGAGGCGCGCAACGAGGCCGGACAGCTTCTCGAGGACGCACGGCACGAGTACCAGGCCCTGCAGCAGAACATCACCGACTTGAACGCCTTCAAGGACAACACGCTCGCCGAGCTCAACCGGCTCCAGCAGTACCTGGCGAGCGTGGCGGTCGGTCCGAGCGCACCGGCCGACAGCGCTGGGAGTGCACCGGCGGACGAGACGAAGGGGTCCGAGCACGAGGCGCAGAACGGACGTTCACCGCGACGCGAGGATCCTCGCACCGCCCGGATACCCGTCACCTCGCGCTGACGAGCGGCGGGCCCAGCGCGCCGGGGCGCGTGGTCGCCCGACGTCGGCCGCCTGCGGCGTCCACTCTGCTCAGGCGTTGGTCACCACGCGGGCGGGTCGGACCAGGACAGCCGTGCGCCGCTCCTCGGCCATGACGCGATCG
>DATGKD010000228.1:0-18655 GCA_035294855.1 Acidimicrobiales bacterium | reverse complement strand
CCAACTCGCCGGCCAGGCGTCGTTGCTCTGACGCCGGGCCCGCCGGGTCGAGACACCCGACCGGGGCACCTTCGGCGACCGCCAGCGTCAGTGCTCGCGGTCCTCGCGCGCGGCGGGCTCGGGCGCGAGATATGACAGGTCGAGATCGCCGAGGCGGACGAGCACCGACGCCACCCACCGGCCGAGCGCGCCGACGGGGCCGGCCATCGACGACGTGTCCTCCATGATCGTGTCGTCCAGGCGCAGCGTGCCCTGGTATGTGGTCTCGACCGCGTACTGCGTGGACTCGCCGTCGGCGCGGTACACCTGCTCGACGACGGGAGAGGCCCGCACCAAGGTGTCGCCGCCGATAGGCGGGCTCTCTTCGGGGAGACAGGCGATCACCGCGGCGAGGTCGGGCATCGCGGCCAGGCGCTGCACCCGCAGCGTGATCTCGAGGACCACCTCGGGGACGTCCTCGGGTGGCTCGCCGATCGACCATGACCGGTACGCGCTCTGGCTCCAGGTCGGCCAGTCGACCGAGATGTCGGCACGCACCCGCGGCGGTTGTTCTTCACCGGGCAGCGAATACGACGTCTCCCACGACACGTCGCCCAAGAAGACGTCGACCTGAAAGCGCTCCTCGACCGCCTGCCTTTGCAGCAGGGCGTTCTCGAGCGCGCGGCGCGTATGCGAGATGAGGTCGACGAGAACATGGTCGATCACGACGTCCGAGGCTACCGTTGGGCGGTGCCAGACCCGGCGGCGAACCCGTGGACGAGCCGTCGTGTGCTGACGTATGCGCATCAGGCAGGCGCCTGGGAGGCGCCGTCGTCCACCCTCTTCGCTCTCCGGCACGCACTCGCGATCGGGGCCACGGGGATCGAGCTCGACGTGCACGCCACCGCCGACGGGCACCTGGTGGTATGCCACGACCGAACCGTGGACCGGACCACGAACGGACAAGGCGCCATTGCGGCCATGACGCTCGCCGAGGTGCGCGCCCTCGACAACGCGTACTGGTTCGTCCCTGGGCGCGACGAGCGCGACGACCTCGAGCCCGACGCCTATCCCTACCGCGGGCGGGCTCCGGACGACCCGGACTTCCGTGTGGCCACGCTCGAGGAGATCCTGGAGGTCCTGGACGACCACCCGCAGGTGGCCCTGAACCTCGACATCAAGCAGACCGCTCCCGCGGTGGCGGCGTACGAACAAGAACTGGCCCGCGTCGTCATGGACCACGGCAATACGGACCGCGTCATCGTGGCCTCGTTCCTCGACCATGCCACCGACGCGTTCACGCGCTTCGCGCCCGGCATCGCGACCTCGGCGGGCACGGCGGCGGTGGCGCTCTTCTGGCGCGCGGTGCACACGGGTGAGCCCCTGCCGCCGGTGGCGCACGTCGCGCTCCAGGTGCCGGCGTTCCAGGGCGATCTGACCGTGGTGGACGAGGCGTTCATCGATGCGGCGCACCGGGCCGGCCTGGCCGTTCACGTGTGGACGGTGAACGACGAGGCGGAGATGGCGCGACTGCTCGGGCTCGGCGTCGACGGCATCATCACCGACGTGCCCACGCCCCTGGTGAAGCTCGTGGCGGAGCGGGGGCTCACCTACCTGCCGTGAAGGTCCCCCGGCGTGACCCGGGCCGAAGTGTCAACCGCGGCCCGCGTTCGGCCTCTTGCCGTGGTTGGCCTTCTTCTTGCTTCTGATCTTCCTCTTCACGGTTCGCTTGGACACGGCCGGCCACCGTAGTCCGCCGGGCACGGACGGCCCGGCGCCCTTGCCCTAGGACCCTGTCGACGACACCCGTCGACGACACCGTCGAGAGGGCGTGAGACGACGGGTGGCGGGCGCCTCCGTTCTCTGCCGCACGACCCATTAGCTTGGCGGTGCGATGGAACGGCTCGGGCTCGTCGGGCTGCCCAACTCCGGGAAGACCTCGCTCTTCAATGCGTTGTCGGGTGCCGACGCGCCGGTCGGCGCGCACCCCTTCACGACGACCGAGACGTCGGTGGCGGTGGCTCCCATCCCGGACGCGCGGCTCGACGCCCTCGCCCGGATGAGCGCCAGCCGAAAGGTGGTCCGAGCAGGCGTCGAGGTCGTGGACATCGCCGGACTCGTCCACGGTGCATCGACAGGCGAGGGGCTGGGGAACCGCTTCTTGGCCGGCATCCGGGAGGTGGACGCCATCGCCGTGGTCCTCCGCGCGTTCGAGGACCCGGAGGTGCCGGGCGACACCGACCCGGTGGATGCTCTCGCCACCCTCGAGCTCGAGCTGGTGCTCGCCGATGTGGCCACCGTGGAGTCCCAGCTCGACAAGCGGCGCAAGGCCGCCCGTGCCGACAAGAGCCTGACGTCCGAGGTCGAGGCGATCGAGGCCGCGTACACCGCGCTGTCGGCCGGGACGCCGCTCTATCGCGCCGGCCTCGACCCCGCCCAGGCCGCCGGACGCCGGGGCCTCTTCCTCCTCACCGACAAGCCCGTGCTCGCCGTCGTCAATGTGGGTGAGGACCAACTCGACAAGTCCGAGGCGCTCGTGGCCGGTGTCGCCGAGGCACTCGGCGGTCACGGTGAGGCGCTCGCCGTCAGCGTGCAGCTCGAGTCCGAGGCGATGCGCCTTGCGCCCGAGGACCGCGCCGAACTCCTGGAAGGCCTCGGGCTCGGCGAGGGTGCGCTCACGCGGGTGGCGCACGCCGCGTATCAGCTGCTCGGACGACGCGTGTTCCTCACCACCGGCGACAAGGAATCGCGGGCCTGGAGCTTCCGGGCCGGCGCAACGGCCCCCGAGTGCGCGGGGGTCATCCACTCGGACCTGCAGCGCGGCTTCATCCGCGCCGAGGTCATCCGGTGGGACGAGCTCCTCGACGTCGGGTCGTGGACGGCCGCGAAGGCCGCGGGAAGGATCCGCCTCGAAGGCAAGGACTACCACGTCGCCGACGGTGACGTGCTCGAGATCAGGTTCAACGTCTGACGGTGCACGTGCTGCGATGAATTCGCCGAAGTGGCTGCTGCGCGACGGCTCGGTGCTCGCCACCACCGTGGTCGCCGACTCCTACGGCACGCGCATCCGCGGGCTCCTCGGTCGGTCGGGCTTCGACGGAGCCCTGTTGCTGCCGCGCACACGGGCGGTGCACAGCCTCGGCATGCGATTCGCCCTCGACGTGGCCTTTCTGGACCGGGACCTCAAGGTGTTGTCGGTCGTCGTTCTCGAGCCATGGCGTGTCACGCTGCCGCGACCGCGTGCCCGCTGTGTGCTGGAGGCCGAAGCGGGGGCGTTCGAACGGTGGGAGCTGCGTCCCGGAGACGAGCTCGAGCTGCACGACACGCCGTGACCGGCACCGCCGGTGCGGGCCGCCTGGTCCTGGTGGCCACGCCCATCGGCAACCTCGGCGACCTCTCGCCGCGAGCGATCGCCACGCTCGCCGAGGCCGACGTGGTGTGTTGCGAGGACACGCGCCGTACGCGCGAGCTCCTCGCCCACGCCGGCGTGCGTGGCGCGCGCCTCATGTCGCTGCACGGCCACAACGAAAGAGCGCGCGTCGACGAGGTGCTGTCCCTCGTGTCCGTCGGCAGCACCGTGGCGGTGGTGAGCGACGCCGGCACGCCGTCGCTGTCGGACCCGGGGGCGAGGCTGGTCGCGGCCGCAGTCGAAGCGGGGGCGGACGTCAGCGTGGTGCCGGGGCCGAACGCCGTCGTCGCCGCCCTCGTGGTCAGCGGCCTGGCCACGGACCGGTTCGTGTTCGAAGGGTTCCTGCCCCGCCGGGGCCCGGACCGGCGTCGGCGACTGGACGCCGTTGCCGGCGACGACCGGACGGTGGTGCTCTTCGAGGCGCCCGCTCGGCTGGTGGCCACGCTGGCGGAGCTGGCCGAGCGCAGCGCCCCCGATCGACGCGTGGCGGTGGTGCGCGAGCTGACCAAGCTGCACGAGGAGGTGTGGCGGGGGACCCTGGCGGGGGCAGTGAGCGAGTTCTCGGCACGCGAGGTGCGTGGCGAGGTCGTCGTCGTCCTGGCGGGGCGCGTCCCCCAGGCGTCGGTCCCGAGTGACGAGGAGCTGGGACGCGCCCTGCGGGCGCGACTCGACGCCGGGGGGACCGTGCGGGACGTGGCCGGGGAGGTGGCCCTGGAGCTGGGGGTCTCCCGTCGGAGGGCCTACGAGGCGGCGATCGCGGTGCGGCGCGATTCTCCGCAGTAGTCGGAACATCTCACCGGGCCCGGAGGTTCACGTCACAGGCGGGACAGGGAGGTTCGATCTCATGGCCATCTGGAGCAGGGACAAGACGCAGGCGCCGCCGGTCGAGCCGGGCGACGCACCTGAGGGCCTGGCGTTGGCGACGTTCGCGGCCGGCTGCTTCTGGGGTGTGGAGGATTTCCTCCGGCACGTGCCCGGGGTCGTGGACGCCGTGTCCGGGTACACCGGGGGCCACACCGAGCGCCCGACCTACGAGCAGGTGTGCTCGGGGAGGACCGGCCACGCCGAAGCCGTGCTCGTGACCTACGACCCGGCCAAGGTCTCGTACGACCAGCTGCTCGAGGAGTTCTGGCGACACCACGATCCCACGACGCCCAACCGCCAGGGGCCCGACGTGGGAACGCAATACCGGTCGGCGGTCTTCACCCACGACGACGAACAGGCCCGCCTGGTCAAGGAGTCGCTCGACACGCACCAGTCGAAGTTCGGGCGCCCGATCGTGACGGAGATGGTCCCGGCGTCGACGTTCTGGCCTGCCGAGGCGTACCACCAGCGCTACACCGAACGGACCGGGCACGGCGCCTGCCACGTGGCGAACTGGTAACGGTCTGCGCCACGAGCGTGCTCGCGCGCCGACGACGCCGCTCGATGTAGCACGAGCTTCTGATCGGGGCCGGTCTGCCCGGTCGGTACGCTACGGCCGTGGGCCGTTTCTACGTGACCACCCCCATCTACTACGTGAACGACGTGCCCCACGTGGGGCACGCCTACACGATGGTGCACGCGGACGCGCAGGCCCGCTGGCACCGTCTGCTGGGTGACGACGTGTTCTTCCTCACCGGGACGGACGAACACGGCGAGAAGGTCGCCCGCGTGGCGGCGGAGAACGGGGTCGGTCCCGGTGAGTGGGTCGACTCGATGGCGCAGCGCTTCGTGGTCGCCTGGCAAGGGCTCGACATCTCCTACGACGACTTCATCCGGACGACCGAGCCGCGCCACTACCGAGCCGTCCAGGCGTTCCTCGGACAGATCCACGACAACGGCTACACCGAGCTCGGGGTGTACCGCGGCTGGTACTGCGTGGCATGCGAGGACTACAAGAAGGAGTCCGAGCTCGTCGACGGCAACTGCTGCCCGATCCACAATCGACCCGTCGAGCTGCTCGAGGAGGAGAACTACTTCTTCAAGCTGCACGCCTTCACCGATCGCCTCCTCGAGTGGTACGACGCCAATCCCGAGGCCGTGTTGCCGGCCTCGAAGCGCAACGAGGCTCTCGGCATCATCAAGGGTGGCCTCGAGGATATCTCGATCACCCGGACCTCGACGCGTTGGGGCGTGGAGGTGCCATGGGACACGGGTCACGTCTTCTACGTGTGGTACGACGCGCTCGTCAATTACATCACCGCCATCGGGTACGGCGACGACGAGGCCCGCTTCGGGACGTGGTGGCCGTCGGTGCACCATGTCCTGGGCAAGGACATCATCCGTTTCCACTGCGTGTGGTGGCCGGCGATGTGCATGGCGGCAGGCATCGACCCGCCGGCGCACCTCTGGGTGCACGGCTGGTTGCTGGCGTCGGGCGAAAAGATGTCCAAGTCGAGGACGAACCAGATCGCGCCGCGCGAGGTGACCGACCAATTCGGTGTGGATGCCGTCCGCTACTTCCTGCTGCGCGACACGACGTTCGGATTGGACGGCGACTTCTCTTACGAAGGCCTCACGGCGCGTTACAACGCGGACCTGGCGAACAACCTCGGCAACCTGATGGCGCGGGTGGCGACGGTGGTGGGATCGAAGTGCGGCGGGATGGGACCGGCGCCCGACCCTGCCAGCCGGCTGCAAACCGTGACCGCTGCCGCCCTCGAGGAGACGACGCGCGCCTGGGCCAGCTCGCAGCCCAACGTCGCCCTCGAGGCCACCTGGCGCATCATCCACGAGACCAACGCCGAGCTCGAGTCCGCCGAGCCGTGGAAGAGCGACCCGGGGCCGGCCACGGACGCGGTGCTCGGCAGCGCGCTCGAAGCGTTGCGGATCGTGGCGTTGTTGGCCGTTCCCGCCATACCGGCAACGAGCGCGGAGATCTGGCGACGCCTCGGACTGAGTGGCCGGCCCGAGGACTGCCGGGTGCCGACCGACGCCACGTGGGGCGGGTACCCGGGAGGATTGCCAGTGGAACGCGGTGCGCCGTTGTTCCCGCGTCGCGGCGAGTGAGCCCCACCGGGCACAGCTCGTCCGATGCGCGTTCCGATCCCGCCCCCGCCTCGGGGTGGATCGACTCGCACTGCCATCTCCAGGACCGCTACCGACCCTCGGGCACCGACGTCGTCGAAGCCCTCGGCGAGGCCGTCGCGGCCGGCGTGCGCGGCCTCGTGTGTGTGGGAACGGACGCCGAGTCGTCGCAGCAGGCACTCGACCTGGTGCGTCAGGTCCGGGCGCAGCAGGACCGCGTCGGCGGGGTCGCCCCCGAGCACCCTGATCCGAGCTCGTTCGGCTGTTGGGCGACGGTCGGGTTGCATCCGCACGAGGCCTCTCACGGGCTCACCGACGTGAGCGGGGTCCTCGGGCGCGCTGTTCGAGACGATCCCGGATTGGTCGTCGCAGTGGGGGAGTGCGGCCTCGACTACCACTACGACCATTCGCCGCGGCCGGTGCAGCGCGCCATGTTCGAAGCGCAAGCGGCGTTGGCGACCGAGTTCGACCTCGCGCTCGTCGTGCACAGTCGCGACGCGTGGGACGACACCATCGAGATCCTGCGCGCTGCGGGTCCTCCGCCGCGGACCGTTCTGCACTGCTTTACGGGTGGCCCCGCCGAGGCACGCCGCTGCCTCGACCTCGGCGCATACCTCTCCTTCAGCGGCATCGTGACGTTCAACGGTGCGCACGATGTCCGCGACGCGGCGGTGTTGTGCCCACTCGACAGACTGCTCGTCGAGACGGACGCGCCGTTCCTCGCACCGGTGCCGCACCGCGGCAAGCCCAACCACCCGGCATGGGTCGTGTACGTCGGCCAAGCCGTCGCCGCGCTCAAGGGCTTGACGCCTGAAGCGCTCGCCGAGGCGACGTCGTCGGCGACGCGCGCGGCGTTCGCTGTGACGTAGGCAGGGGTTCCGCCCCGGGCTTGGCGAGAATTCGCTGAATTCGGCAGATTTCGGCAGATTTCGGCAGATTTCGTCAAATTTTGCTGGGATTGTTCCACGTGTGTCGTAAGGGGGAACCACGTGGTTCCTCGTGCGTACATTGTTGCGACTGCGCCGCAGCGAAGTAGTTGCCCGGTTGCGCAAAGTGACGACAGGTGCTGGTGACAAGCGGTCTCATTGCGGCATACCGCGCGAACCGCAGCCTCCGTAGCGGAAATCTCACTTTCCGTCGGTCACAGAGGCGTGGTGCACGTGCACCGAACGTCGTGTGGTCGCCGGCAAGATTGCTTGGGTCGAATTGCCGCCCCGCATGGGCACGCGTAGCGTCGTCCACGATCCCGACGCAGTAGACACGAGTCCGCAGAGGAAGGGTGGAGATCTGAGGACCCGCAGCGCCGGGGGGTTGCGACCCGTTGTGCGCATTGCGTTTTGTGCCGCCGTGGTGCTCGGGCCGCTCCTCCTGCTTGCCACGCCAGGACACGCCACGTCCCACGTGCTCGCAACCGCGAGTCGTGGGGATGGAGTTGCGCACACCGATGTCGCGTCACGGGCGCGACGTCACGACGCACGTCGCCATCGCATCGCCAGGGAGCATCCCCGCGCTGGGATCGTCACGGCGTCGAAGGCGGTGCCGACGTCCACGACGCCCCTCGCGTTCGCGAACATGGCGCAACTGCGCACGGTCGAGGCATCGGTGGCGTCGACGACCACGACCACTGCGCCCGCCGTCGTCAACGCCTCGTACCGCACCAGTTCGCCGGTCGCGTCTTCGGCGCCACCGGCTCCCAAGCCTGCGCCGCCTCCTCCGCCGCCCCCGCCCCCTCCGCCGCCGCCCCCGCCGCCGCAGAACGCCACCACGGGGCAGGCCTCGTGGTACGGAGCACCCGCGGGGACCTGCGCCAGCCCCACGCTGGCCTTCGGCACGGTCGTCACGGTGACGGACCTGTCGACGGGCGCCTCGACGACGTGCACGGTCGACGACAGGGAAGCCCCGAACCCGGGGCGTGTCATCGACCTTTCCGAGTCCACCTTCAGTCAGCTGGCCGACCCGTCGGTGGGCGTCATCGAGGTGCGGCTGACTTGGTGAGCGCGCGCCGCCCCGCGGCGGCGTAAGCATGACGGGAGATGATCCCGTCCCCTCGTGACGTCCACGACCTGCTGGCTGCGCACGACGTCCGACCCAGCAAGGCGCTGGGCCAGAACTTCGTGGCCGACGCCAACACCGTGCGCCGGATCGCGCGGCTGGCGGACGTCGACGCTTCGAGCAACGTCCTCGAGATCGGCGCGGGACTGGGATCCCTCACCGTGGCGCTGGCTGAGACGGGTGCATCGGTAACCGCGCTCGAAGTCGACCGTCGACTGATTCGTGCGTTGCGCGTCCGGGTCGAGCCCCTCGGGGTCCGCGTCGTCGAAGCGGATGCCCTGACGGTCGACATCGAGTCTCTCCTGGGTGCGGACGTGCCGGGTCGGCCGTGGATCGTGGTTGCCAACCTGCCGTACAACGTGGCGGTACCGCTCGTGGTGCGCGTGCTCGACGAAGCGCCGTCTGTCATCCGGATGCTCGTCATGGTCCAGCGCGAGGTCGGCATGCGCCTCGCGGCACCGCCGGGGGGCCCTGACTACGGCGCGGTCTCCGTCAAAGTGGCGTACCACGCCCGGGCGCGCGTGGTCGGTCAGGTCCCTCCCGCGGTGTTCGTTCCTCGCCCGAAGGTCGAGTCGGTGCTCGTGTCGATCGAGCGTCGTGCCGCCGTGGCCGTCGACCCGGCGGTGGTGCCGGCCGAGCAGTTGTTCGCAATCGTTCGCGCCGGCTTCGCCCACCGTCGCAAGATGCTCCGCCGAGCGCTGCACGGCGTGGTGTCGGCTCAGGCGTTCGTGGACAGCGGGGTCGACCCCACGGCCCGGGCAGAGACCCTGTCCGTCGAGGACTGGGGGAGACTGGCGGCGTGCGCCACCGAACCTGGCGAATGACGGGCCCGGTCGTTCGCCAGCTGCGAAGCCGGTGACCGGGCACGTGCAGGGCGACGGAGCCCAAGATGTCGGGGAACCCGCCACCCTGCATGCGCCCGCGAAGCTGACGCTGTCACTGCGCGTGACGGGCGTGCGCCCTGACGGCATGCACCTGCTCGACGCCGAGATGGTGTGCGTCGACCTCGCCGACACGCTGACGTTCGAACGCGGTGACGGATTGACGGTGGTGGACGAGGTGGTGGGGGGCCTGGGCGCCGACCGGGTGCCCCGAGGGGCGGACAACCTCATCGTTCGGACGCTCGAGCTCGTCGGTCGACGTGCCCAGGTGCGCCTCGTCAAACGGGTGCCTGCGGGCGCCGGGCTCGGTGGCGGCTCGGCGGATGCGGCTGCCGTCCTCCGCTGGGCGGGTGTCCATGACCTCGATGTCGCCGCACGACTCGGCGCCGACATTCCGTTCTGTCTCGTCGGTGGGCATGCCCGCGTGCGCGGCGTGGGGGAAGTCGTCGAACGCCTGCCGTTCGAAGACCGGCGGTTCGTCCTCCTGCTCCCGCCGGACTCGGTCGACACGGGGACGGCGTACCGCGCCTACGACAGACGTCGGGATGATTCGGCATCGGCCTGGCCCGGGACGCCCTACGACAACGACCTGGAGGCGGCCGCGCTGGACGTCACGCCGTCGCTTGCCCGGTGGCGCGACGCATTCCACGAGCTCTGCGGCGTGCGCCCACGTCTCGCGGGCAGCGGCGCGGCGTGGTTCGTCGAGGGTGAGCCCGACGGATTGGGCATCGCGGGCCGGCAGGTTCTCGAGCTCGACGGCCAGCGAGCGCACATCGTCGCGGTGAGGACGACGGCGCCCTGACGGCTGTCGGCCTGGGGCCACGCGGGGCTCCGAGCCGCCCGGATGGAGCGCAAGGGGCGCGTCCGGCTACTTGCCGGCGGCCCTCCGCTGCCAGCGGGTGGCCTTCAGCATCTTCTTGTGCTTCTTCTTGCGCATCCGCTTGCGGCGCTTTTTGATGAGCGAGCCCATGACCGGGGGCAGGTTATGTTCTTCCCCGGTTGGGCGCCAACGGCGGTGAGCTCGGAGACGCCCCGAGTGCCGGGGAGGTCCCGATGGGACATCGGTTGTCCGCCGTCGACCACGTGCAGCTCGCCATGCCCCGCGGGGCCGAAGCAGACGCCCGCCGCTTCTACGAGGGTGTCCTTGGCCTGGAGAATCAACCCAAACCCGCCGCCCTTGCGGTGCGTGGCGGTTGTTGGTTCTCGAACGGCGACGTCACGTTGCACCTGGGTGTCGAGGAGGACTTTCGGCCGGCGCGCAAAGCGCATCCAGCCATCCGGGTCGACGGCTTCGACGCCCTGTGCAGCGCGCTCGAGGCGGCAGGGCACCCCGTCCGTCCCGACCACGAGATCCCGGGGATCCGTCGGGGCTACGTGGACGATCCCTTCGGCAACCGGATCGAACTCATCGAAGCGTGACGTCACTACCCTGGAGAGGTCGCGCCCTTGGCGGGTAGTTCAATCGGCAGAACGCCGGCCTTTGGAGCCGGATGTTGGAGGTTCGAGCCCTCCCCCGCCAGCTCTGTGATCTAACAGGACCCACGTTCTGTGGCGAGGGCTCTTCAGCGTCGCTCACGAAGTGCGCTACGACGATCCCGTTTCCAGCAGGGTCTTCAAACTCGACAGGACGGCAGGCCAACCCTCGGAGATGGCAGGGAGCACGGCGCTGCCGGGCGCAAAGCCATCGTGCGTAACGGTCAGTTTGGTCGTGCCGTGCCCGACATCCGCGATGTCGAATGCGACTTTGGATCGGGGTTCCGCTCGCCACAGGGCCGCTGTCGCCTCGTCCATGCCGACAGCGGCAGCCCACGCAGACGTCATGGTGTGCCACGTGTAGGCCAAGCGGTCGTAGGGATCAGACTCGAGGATGACCTGGTCAGGGTCGCTAACGACCAGCCCGACTCGACCGTGGGCCATGTCGTAGGTGGAACCCTTCTTCCAGTCCGAAAGGAATGTCTTCGGACCGGCCTTTTGGTGCCGCCAGTAGCCTCTCATCAAGTCAGGGTCAGTGAGGCCTTGCCACACGCGCTCGGGACTCGCCATCACGTAGATCGTGTAGACGAAGGCAGTCTGAGCCTCCATGTTGCCCGTCTTGGGTCGACCTTCGACTCGCTCCGATGACAAGAAGGGCTTGAAGAGTCGCACGGGACTACCCGCCAAGCTCTCCCGAAGCTCGGTGCTCGGCGCACCAAGGAGTTCTCCGGAGGTCGATGCAATGGCAAACTTCTCGCCGAGTTCCCCAAGATTCGCGCTGTGCTGGATGAGCGCCGCTGAATCCTTGAACCGTTCCAGAACGATGAACTCCGACTCGTCGTCGTTGACGTAGACCTCGTACCGCAGGGTCCCAGTGTCCTTGGTCCGCACGATCTCCATGCACTGAGCGGCCAGCTGTTTGAACTCTTCCACCCGGCTCGCCTGCACCTTCTGTCGGGCGACGCCTTGGAGCTCGCTCATTTCTCCGACCTCCTCGTCGTCGGCTCGTCAGGCATCTCCGCACGATGCCAGAGCAACTCTTACCCCCGAGGTAGACCGAGGAGCCGGGAGGAACTCATCGTTGTAGCGTCAGCTGGGCAGGAGAGCGCCCTGAACCCGGAGGTCAATCGTGCTTCGGGGTGCCCGAACAGAAGGAGCGCCAAGGATGCGCCACCAGAAGCGCTGGGACGAGCTGAGCCCGCGATCTCGCAAACTGATCGTCGCCCTAGCCGCAGTCGAGGGGGTATTGAAGGTGACCGCTCTGGTGGATCTCGCCCGGCGCCCCGCTGACAGAGTCCACGGATCCAAGGCGAAGTGGGCGGTCGCCATCATCGTCGTCAACTCTGCAGGACTGCTACCCATCTACTACTTCGCTCGGGGACGGTATTGATCCGGGCATTTGCGAGGGCGGCCTAACAGGATCGGGGCAGAGATCCAGAGCGACCCGCCTGGACCGGTCCACAACTGTTCCGGCCGCATGATCGTCATGGCTTCAGCATCAGCACGTGGTAGACGAGAAAGGCAGGCCACACGACGGCCTTCATGAGGGCCACGAGCACGAGCCAGAACGTTCCCGAGTGCGTATGGATGTAGTACACGAGTGCGCCAATGAAACCGAGAAGCCAGACCCCTCCTGCCCCGCCTGCCCTACCAGCCTTCCCCTTATCAGCCATGACGAGATCTGAACACGGAAGGGTAATGTGGGCTAGAGCCGTTAGCCCCTAGTCCGGCTCCCAGGCCCATCGGGAGATGGGTACGTGCCGGCGCAGCTGGACCATCTCGGCAGGCTGAAGACGCCTGAGGCCGGTCAGATCCGGCTCAGCAACTCGTCCTTCTTGATTTGAAACTCCGCGTCGGTGATCACACCGGAGTCGCGCAATTGTGCCAACTGGCGCAGTCTGGTTGCGGCATCGTCGGCTGAGGACTCCGAGCCGACCATCGGCGTCGTCGTCGCGGCTCCGGGCCGTACCACCGCCGGCTGGAAGAAGGTTGCCTTCACGAACTTGCACAACAGCCCGGTCAGGACGAGCCCTGCGATCACGGCGAAGATCGATCCGAGGGGAACCCATGTCTGCCACGGGACGGTGCCAGTGACCATCACCGGTGCGAAGATGCTGACGAACATCACGGCCAGCCAGGTACCCCCCGCTCCGCAGCCCAGCAGTGTCCAGGCAAATCGATCAGTGACCTTGGCCCGGATCCCCTGCATGGCCGCGGGCAGCACCATCGCGATGGCGATCACGTCGAAGATCCAGCCCATGTACGCCGCCAAGGGCGTGTGTTGGTGGATGTAGCCGACGGACGCCCCCGACGTGCTGACGAGATCCGGGGTGAAGATGCTGCCCAGGACCCCGCTCACGCCGATGCACCCAAGGGCGAGGGCTGTCATCACATAGGCGTAACCGAGACCCGACCCGGTGATCCGTTCGCGTCGTACCTCTGTAAGTGCCATGTCTCTGCACCTCCCTACGGAGGAGGTCAAGACCTCATGTCTGCACATCCAGCCTGAAGCCGCCACGGAGCAGATGCCAGAGCCAGAAGTCACATTGCCATGAGCGAACGCGAGGCCCGGTCCTTCATCCCACGGGAGGGCCGGTCGGCACGGTCGGACCACCCAATTCACGATCCGCCCGGGCTCCGGGGCTCTTCGCCGCCGAGACGTGGACGAAGGAGCCCAGGCCTCGCGTAGCCCGCGGGACGAGGCAATGGTTTCTGTCCCCCCGGGGCGTCACACAGCGATGGACCGGAACCGCTGCTGATCCCGGAGCGTCCGACGGTCAGTCGGGCGGGCGTTCATCGCCCGGGACCGACAACGACCGTGGCACGACCGCTGACGTCGATCGACGCACACGTCGGCGGGGGACCGATGGCACCGACTTCGTCAGTGAACTGGTACGTGCCCGGGGCCGAATACTGATGCGTCACCTGGCGTGTCACGTTCGTCTCGGTCACCTGACAGCGGACCACGCCGGCATTCGCACCTGTCGTAGCGCCGTCTCCGAAAGTGATGCCCTCAACGGACAACAGCCCCGATCCCTTGATCGAGATCGTAAAGGTCACCACCTGGCCGACCGTGGCGTGACTGGGGTTCGCCACCACCCCCACGGTGAGCCCGGTCGACCCGGCAGCTCGGACGCCGGTGACCGTGAAGCGTTCTATCGCTTGGACATGGCCACCGGTGGCGGCGACGACCGTCAACACCGGATCTGTCGCCCCGGAGTAGGAGATCGTCGCTGCCCACGGTGACCCCGTGCCCCCCGCAGGTGTGCAGCAGTAGGAGCCGATCGCGGACGAGGACGAGGGTTGGTGGACCGCGACACTGATGCTCTCGTCGGCGCCGGTGATCGTGCCGCCGACCATCAACGGTGACGAAGCCGTGGCACCGTAGGTCGGATTCGTCAGACCGAATGTGGTGTCGTCGCTTCCCACCACCTCCCAGGGGGGGTTCGGACCGGATCCCCAATGCACGAGGTGGACGACGGCGGCTGTGCCCGACGTGGCAGTCGTGGGGCGGAAGCCCACGCTGACGTGCGCTCCGGAACCAGTCGTGGCCGTCCCGATGACGGCGTTGATCTCGCTGAAACCGAGATAGTCCCGGGCGAAGCGAAGAGCAGTGGTCGAGGCGTTCAGGTGCCAGGCGTCGCTCCGATCAGACGAAGAGGTCTGCTGCCATGACCGCACATCCCCGGGCGTCGTGAACGGCCAAAGGGCCAGATACGGGGTGGGGAGGCTCGGCGGCGTCGTCGTCGGCGAGGCCGCAGGCGTGCTCGACGTGGCCCGTGGCCCCGTCGTTGAGGTGGATGCACCCCGGCCTGTGCTGCAGCCGGCCAACATGAGGCTGACACCGAACAGGAGTAGGAGCCGTCGTTGTCTCACGGTGGACCTGCGTGGCTTCAGGTGCCTTCCTCCAGCCGCTTCAGGGGTGGCACGTCAGGAGAGGACGCGCTCGGTGAAGTTGCGGGCCTGGACGTCGAATCCTTGGTCGGCCAATTGCGAGGCGAGGTCCATGTCCTCGCTCGCGTTCGTCACAGATCGGCGTCGCGTCGCCGCGTTCATGAGAGGCGCCGCGGATACAGGATCTCGCGAGCGACCGGGGAGGTCACGGCGGCCAACTCGAGCACGAGGCCCATGAGGAGATCGTCCATCGTGATCATCCCTGCCAGCTCCTCATCTTCCATGACCGGCAGGCGACGGACCTTGCCATCCTTCAAGATCCGGTACGCATCGAACACGTCCGCCGAACCCTCAATGGTCTCCGGGCTCTCGGTCATGACGGTCCCTACGGGATCCGTCGGGGCCAGACCGGCGCCGACACCACGGACGGCGATATCACGGTCTGTGACGATTCCCACCAATCGGTCACCGCTCATGACGATCACCGCGCCCACGTCGTGGGCGCTCATGAGCCGTGCAGCCTCTCGGAGGCTGCACTGCGGAGGGACCGTCACCGGAGCCTTCTGCAAGCAATCCCGTATCAACACGCTCCGCCCTCCTTCCCCGCCCGTGCTGTCGGCGGTCGCCGAGCGGCTCTCGAGGTCCGGTGCCTCGTCATCGCTTTGCTGTCGCGTTGCCCTTCGCTTCCGATGCGCGCCGTTGGCACTCTGCCAGCCGCCGGCGGGCTTCGGCTATCCGCGTCAGGCCGATCTCTCGGCGCGACCGCTCCGAGGGCCACGCCATCGGGAGCCTGTCGTCGACGAGTTCTCCGTAGCGGTCTCTGTGCGAGTGGTTCACGTGACCATGCTGCGCGGGTCAGGGGGGTCCGGGGAAGTGCCAAAGGACTCAGATCTCGTCTTGCGGCGGCCCCTTCTCTGACGGGGTTGGCTACTGGTCGATGCCCCCGCCGTGATCACCCGCAGGGCGGCGCCGGCCCGCGCCTGGGGGGCGGCCCACCCCCACAGGACGAAAGGCGGCTCGGGCCCGTCGGCTCCGACGAGCATCAGCGGCTTCGTAAGCCGATCGATTTCGCGCCACGATGGCGTACCCGGGCCGGCGATGTCCGGGCTGTCAGACTCGACGCGTGACCCGAAGACAGTTTCTCGTGCGTTCGTCGCTGCTCGCAGGCGTCACCGTCGTGTCGAGTGGATGTGCGGCTCACGGCCACGCGAAGTCGACCGCTTCGACCCCGACGGTCGTGGCCACGACGACCAGCACGTCGGCACCGGGGACCACGACACCGGCGACTTCGTCCGTGTCGACGTGCACGGTCGCCGATCTCAGAATGGCCCTCGCTCCGCCGGTCGGAAGTGCGGGAGCGATGCACTACCGGCTGGCCTTCGTCAACTCCTCCCCGTCCGTCTGCACCTTGTACGGGTTTCCCGGCGTGTCGTTCCTCGACGGCGGCGGCAACCAGATCGGGCCTGCTGCCCAGCAGGGCACGGCCGTCGCCCGTCAGCTCGTCACCCTTGCGCCCGGCGCGAGCGGCTACGTGCAGCTGGACGTCACCGACCCCGGCATCCCGCCGTGTGCCGGACCCGGGGCGGTGGCCCGGATCCGGGTGTACCCGCCTGGCAGCTTTTCGTCCGCCACGATCAGCCCGCCCGCCGCCATGCAGGTGTGCCGGTCGCCCAACACCTCGACCTACGTCGCCACGACGGTGAGCCCGGTCTCGAGCAGCCCGGGCCCGGGCTAGGCGGCGCTGCCCGGCGCCTCCGAGGGCCTTCGCCGGTCGCCCGCCGGAGCGGCGGGGCCGCCGGTCTTGGGACCTTGGCCCCTGTGCCCTGACGGGTGGGGGTGCGACCATCGCTCTCGTGCCAGTGGTACGCGACTGACCGGTCTTCCGGGTGCCCTTCCTTCTCTTTGCGACGTGGAACCTCTGGGCGCGCAAGGCCCGCTCGGTGGGTATGGCGGCCGCCGTCGCCTTCGCGGTGATGACCGTCGTCACGTTGGCGGTGACCAGCAGTGGGCTCGAACAGTCGGCCGCGGCCATCATCTCGATCGGGAAGGCGAACTTCACCGTGGCCCAGAAGGGGGTGGCGGATCTTCTCGCCAGCACGATCGATCCATCGGAACGTGCCCGGATCGCGCGGGTGCCCGGTGTGACGAGCACGGTCGGTGTGCTCGTCGAGATCGAACACATCAACGCGTCGAACCCGGTGTTCGTCGAGATCGGGATCGCCCCCGACCAGCTCGCCGGCTTCGGGGTCGCCGTCGTGTCCGGCCGGCCCTTCGGCGCCACGGCGCCCAACGAGTGCATGCTCGGATGGCGGGCGGCGTCCAACCTCGGTCTGCACGTCGGATCGCTGTTCCGGGCGAACGGAACCGCGAACACGGTGGTCGGGATCTACTCGACGGGCAACAGCTTCGGCGATGCCGGCGCGATGTTCCCCCTGCCGGCCATCCAGGCATACAACCGCGTGCCGGGCATCGTGACGCTCGTGTTCGTGAAGACAGGCCCTGGCTACTCGAGCGCGGCAGTGGAGCGGCAGGTCGGTTACCGGCTCCCGGAGCTCACGACGATCCGGACAGCGCAACAGTTCGGCCGTGCCGACCGGGATCTCACGTACCTGAAAGCGGCCGTCACCGGTAGCACCATCCTCGCCGTGGTCATCGGCGCGGTCATCGTCGGCAACACCATGCTGCTGTCGGTCTTCGAGCGCACGCGTGAACTTGGGCTCTTGCGGGCGGTGGGCTGGAGCCGTCGCCGTGTCATCGGCTTGATCCTGAGCGAGAGCCTGACCCTGGCGTTCATCGGGGCGTGCGTCGGTGTGGGGCTGTCGTTCGCCGTGACGGCCGTGCTCGAGCACGTGCCGGCACTGGTCGGGATCCTGCACACGAACTTCACCGCCGGGGCCTTCTGGCGCGCCCTCTACACCGCGTTGGCGATGACGCTCATCGGCGGGTTCTACCCGGCCGTGCGCGCCGCGCTCCTCGTGCCGTTGCGAGCTCTCAGCTATGAGTGACCGGCACGACACCGTCACGGCGCCGGCCGTGGAGTTGGAGGCGGTCACCAAAGAGTTCGACCAGGTGCGCGCCCTCGATCGTGTGGACCTGTCGATACGCCAGGGGGAATTCGTGTCGATCATCGGCCCCTCGGGCTGCGGCAAGTCCACGCTCCTCAACCTGGTGGCGGCGCTCGACGCGCCTACCTCCGGGACGGTGAAGGTGAGTGGCCGTCGATTGACCGACATCAAGGACATCAGCCGATACCGGCGACAGGAGGTCGGCCTGGTCTTCCAGCTGCACAACCTGCTGCCCCGGATCTCGGTGCTCGCCAACATCGAGGTCGTCATGTTCGGTACCCACCGGACCTCGAGGGCTCGACGAGCCCGGGCCGTCGAGCTCCTGCGCGAGGTCGACCTCGAGGGCAGGGAGACGCGCCTGCCCACCCAGCTCTCGGGGGGCGAGCGTCAGCGTGTGGCCATCGCTCGTGCGCTGGCCAATGATCCCCACCTTCTCCTGGCCGACGAACCGACGGGCAACCTCGACCCGGAGTCGGCCGGACGCGTGATGGATCTGTTCGACCACGTGCACGCCACCGGGGTCTCCATCCTGATGGTGACCCACGACGCGAGCCTCGCCCCGTCGGCGGAACGGATCGTCAGCATGCGGGCGGGCCGCATCGTGAGCATCGAGCCGTCGGCCCGAGCTCCGGCCGCGCTGTGACGTTGGACCCTGGGACGGCGCAGGGCTCGGGACCAGGATGACGGCGACGGGCAGAAGGGACTCTGGACATGTGGCGTCGCGTCGCACGGGCACGCTGGTCTCCGGGGGAGGCTCTCGTGCGAGAGTGCTCGGCCTTCCTGTCGGGCCACCTCGGCGAGGAACTGGAGGGAACATCGCCCGTCCCGGCCTGGGTGCGGCTGAACGCTCTCGCCCACGGCAGCGCGGAACAGATCGCCGCGCTCGCCATCTG
>DATGKD010000227.1:0-11447 GCA_035294855.1 Acidimicrobiales bacterium | reverse complement strand
AGGTAACCGGGCCGGTCGTCCATCCAGGTGCGGATCGTCGGGTCGATCGACAGGTACCGGACGCGCACCAGAGCCTGGCCGGAGCCGGGCTCGGGGACAGCTTCCTCCTCGACGCGCACGGTGTCGGGCGCGGCCAAGCCGTTCGGGCGGCGGGCGAGCACGACGCGGCGGTTCACGAGCGCGGCCACGGCGTCACTCGCACCATTCCTTGAGCCGCTCGAGCGTGCCGAGCGGATCCGGTCCGATGGCGGTGACGTTCAGCACCGTCACCCCGGCTTCGCGATATGCGGCCACCCGCTCGCGAACGTACGCCGGCGGACCGATGAGCGACGTCAGCTCGAGGAGCTCGGCGGGCACTGCCGCCGCGGCCTCCTCCTTCTTGCCGCTCAGGTACAGCTCCTGGATCACGCGGGCCTCTTCTTCGTAGCCGTACCGGGCCGCCAGGTCGTTGTAGAAATTCTTCCCCGGCGCGCCCATGCCACCGATGTACAGCGCGGTTATCGGGCGGGCGATGTCGCGCAGGGGCTCCAGTCCTTCGCCGATGGCGGCGATGCCACCACCGGCGATGTCGAGGGGGGCGAGCTCGGACGGGCGCTTCGCGGCGCCCGCCGCGAGGGCGTCGCCGAACACTTCCTGGGCGCGTTCGGGGACGTACAGGAACGGGAACCATCCGTCGGCGACCTCGGCCGTCATGGCGACGTTCTTCGGCCCCATCGACGCCACCCAGATGGGGATGCGCTCGCGCACGGGATGGTTGATGAGCTTGAGGGGCTTGCCGAGGCCGGTGCCCTCGCCGGGCGGCAACGGGATCCGGTAGAAGCCGTCGTTCGTCACCACCTCGCGACGCCACACCTTGCGGCAGATGTCGATGATCTCCCGGGTGCGGGCAATGGGCCGGGAGTAAGGCACGCCGTGCCACCCTTCGACCACCTGGGGCCCCGACGCCCCGAGGCCCAGGATGAACCTCCCTTCGCTCAGAGCGTCGATCCCCGCCGCGGTCTGGGCGAGCAGCACAGGGGTGCGCGAGTAGATGGGGAGGATGGCCGAGCCCAGTTCGATGCGCTCGGTGCGCGCTGCCAGGTAGCCCAGCTGGCTCGGGGCGTCGAGCCCATACGCCTCGGCCACCCACACGATGTCCAGCCCGGCGCGTTCGAGCTCGACGACACGGTCCGCCGATTGCTTGACGCCTCCGGAGTAGTCGAGCAGGGTGCTCAGCCGCACGCCGTCCCCTTCGATGCGCGCGCCAGCTTGTCGAGGAGGGCGCCGAGGGTGCGGTGCTCGGCGGGGCTGAGCGTTCCCACGAACCCCGGGGGCTCGTGCAGGAGCTCGCGCATCTCCGCGCGCATCTGCTCGCCTTTGTCCGTGAGCACGACCGTCTTGAAGCGGTGGTCCTCGGAATCGAAGCGGCGTTCGACGAGGCCACGCTGCTCCAGTTCGCTCACCCGCGACGTCACGTACGACGGATCGCACCGCCATTGCTCGGAGAGCAAGCGCAACGGCACCGGGCGTCCCGCCGAGAAGCTCGGCGAAAGGATCGCCCTCACGAGGGCAGGGGAGAGCCCCGAGGTCTCGGCCACGTCGTGGAGACGATCGTGCGTGTGGGTCGTGAACATCACCAAGTCGACGATGCCCTGCCACGTCCGGCGCTCGGCCGGCTCGTGCATTCGCCGCCCACTCACGACCGGGAGCATATGCACCTGGGGGGAGTGCCGCCGACGGTGCTGATGCCGCGGCGACTCAGCCGCCGACGGTGCTGTTGCCGCGGCGACTCAGCCGCCGACGGTGCTGATGCCCCCGTCGACAGGGATGACCGCTCCCGTCAAGTAGGCGCCGGCGCGCGACGCCAGGTAGATGGCGACGCCGGCCATGTCGTCGGGCCGCCCGATGCGGCGGAGAGGGGTGCTGGCCCGAATCTGTTCACCGAACGCGTCGAGTGTCGCCGCCATCATCTTCGACTCGAAGGGCCCCGGGGCGACGGCGTTGACGGTGATGTCCGGCGCCAGTCGCTTGGCCAGGTGCCGGGTCAGCATGTGCACGGCGGCTTTCGACGCCGAGTAGGAGTAGGTCTCGAGGAACGGCGCGCGCAGACCGTCGATCGAGCCGACGTTGACCACCCGCCCGGGATCGTTGGGCTGCGAAGCGGCGCGCAGCGCGGGGACGAGGAGCTTCGTCGTGTGGAACACGCCCTTCACGTTGAGCGACAGCACCCGGTCCCAGGCCGCGTCGTCGAATTCCTCGAGCGGTGCACCCCAGGTGTTGCCGGCGTTGTTCACGAGGACGTGGAGGCGCGGCTCGCGTGCTGTGAGCGCGTCGGCCAGAGCGCGGGCCCCGGCCTCGGTGGAGAGGTCAGCCGGCAGCGCATGGCATTCGCCGGACACCGAGAGCTCGGACGCGGTCGCCTCGCAGGCGTCGGCCTTGCGCGAGGACACGTAGACCTTGGCGCCCGCCTCGACGAAGCCGGCGGCGACCATCTTCCCGATACCGCGGGAGCCGCCCGTGACGAGGACGGTCTTGCCGGCCACCGAGAAGAGGTCTGCCGCAGCGGTCACATCAGCCCCCGTTCGCCGAAAAGTGCTGGTAGTCCGGGCTGGAGGTCCATCGGCCGCCCCACTGCCAGCCCGACGAAGCGAACGCCTGCACGAGCTGCCCTCCGGGAACCGCCATCCCGGGTCGCACGTTCGAGCGATCGAGGTACGGCTGACCCTGTGGAGGTTGCACCTGCCCGCCTTCGATGTATGGGTTCTCGACCGGGTTCACGTCGATGGCCTCGCCGTAGGCGTGGACCGACCACGACGGCGGCCCGGCGGCCACCGCGTAGCGACAGTTGAACCCCGAGGTGTTGTCCGCCGCCATCGACACCGGATCCTGCCCGCCGTAGGCATCCTGCGGCTGCATCTCGTGGATCGGGAAGCGCTCGGCGTAAAGCTCACCGAACACGTGCAGCACCGCGGCGGTCACCGCCGTGTTGACCACCATGGTCCCGACGTGCGGTTGCTCGTCGAACCCCCAGTAGCTCATGGTCAGCATGCTCAGCTGGTCGGGCCCCACCGGGCAGCGCGGTCGCCACGTCGAGGGCACCTGCGCGGCGGTCACCGGCGCCGCTGTGCCCACGAAGGCCGGCGCCCCGGCCGACGTCGTCGGAGCCGGCGCGGCCGTGGTCGATGGGCTGACCGCCGTTGTGGCGCCGGTGGGAGCCGGCGCGGCTGTACTGGAAGACAGGGCCGTGGCGCTCCGACGGTGGGCGGCCGTCGGAGTGGCGGTCGCGCAGGCGGCTGCAGCGACGCCGGAGAGGAGGACGGTGGCGACGAGCAGGGCGGGCATGCGCCTGGAACCCGGCACGGTCGCGCACCCTAGCTCGCACCGCCAAATCGGCGGCCCAGGGCGCCGCTCGGCGTCCCGCATCGCCGTGCCGTCCGTGTCGGCCTTGGTGGGGGCGACGCTCGTGATGTCGTGTGCATCGACGCGTCCGGTGGTCTCGGCGCGCCATGCCCGTCCCGACCACGCGCGCGCCGTGACCACGACCACTGCGACCGCGCCGGAGGCCACGACGGCCACCACGGCCGCACCCGCCTCCCCGGTCACCCCGGCCACGACCGCGCCGCCGGCGCCGCCGCCAACCGCGCCGGCGCCTCTTCTCGTGACGCGCCTCGCCGGCGTGGGTGACGCCGCCCAGGTCGTGGCCGTGGTGGCGTCGGGATACGGCACCACGGTGGCGACGCTGACGGCCTATCAACGGCAATCGGGCGGTTGGCAGCAGGTGTTCGGACCGTGGACGGCGGAGCTCGGGTACCACGGGTTCGCGCCGCCTGGCCAGAAGGCCGAAGGCGACGGACGGACACCCACCGGGTCGTTCGGGTTCGGCTTCTTCTTCGGCGTCGATGCCGACCCCGGTGTTCACTTTCCCTTCCGGCCGGTGACGGGGAACAACATCGTCTGGGACGACGACCCGCAGAGCCCGCTCTACAACCAATGGGTGGACGACACGAGCGCCAACCCGGGAGCGAATCCTGAGCCCATGGACAACACGCCTGCCTACGACTACGGCGCGGTGATCGCCTACAACACCTCGCCCGTCGTGCCGGGCGCAGGGAGCGCCATCTTCCTGCACGTGTCGACGGGCGGGCCCACGGCAGGATGTGTGTCGATTCCCGTCGACGAGCTGCTCCAGGTGTTGCGGTGGCTCGATCCTGCGCAGCAGCCGCGGATCGTCATGGGGCCGGCGGCCGCCGTGACCTCCTGACCGGAGCGCCGCAAGGGCTCTCCTCGACCGACGCTCCTCGACCGACGCTCCTCGACCGACAGGGACCTCGTAACGTCTGACGGCGTGCCCGAGTTCTTCGACGTCGTCCGCAACCAGCGCGCGTGCCGGTCCTTCACCGACGAAGCGGTGGACGACGAGACGCTCACGCAGGTCATCGAGGCGGCCACGTTCGCCCCGAGCGCCGAGAACCGCCAGCCATGGGTGTTCGTCGTGGTACGAGACGCGGCACGGCGGGCTGCCATCGGAGACCTGACGCGACGCGTGTGGGAGATGGGAGGGCGTGCGCATTCGGAGGGTCGGCTGTCACCGTCGCTCATGAAGGACGTCGATGCCGGCGCCGCCGGCGGCGTGGCCGCCGCGCCGGTGCTCGTGGTCGTGGGGGGCGACACGCGGCTCGGAGACCGTCGGGTCATCGAGGCATCGGTGTTCCCGGCCGTGCAGAACCTGCTGTTGGCGGCGATCGCCGCCGGGCTGGGCTCGGCCCTCACCACGCTGCCGACCGTGTTCGGGGAAGAGCTCGCCGCCGTCGTGGGCCTGCCGCCCGAGGTCGTCGCACTCGCGGTCGTCCCTCTCGGGCATCCCGCTCGCCGGTTGGGACCGCCCCGGCGCCAACCGCTCTCGGAGAAGGCGCACCGCGACGCATACGGGACGCCATGGTGAGTCCGTGCATCACCGACGTGCGCCCCTCACCGACGTGGCCAGGTGCGCGGGGCTACCGTCATCGTGCGATGTGCACGGACGGGCTCACCACTGAGGAACGACCGTGATCGAGCACCGCTATTCGGTCGACGTGGACGGCACGCCGCCCGAGGTGTGGTCGCTGTTCTGGTACCGGGGGCCGCGCCGTCCCGCCCGCGACGGCGTCGGCATCGAGATCCTCCACCCCGGCGACGACGTGGGTGAGGGGCTCGTGCGGCGGTGCACGTTCCGCGTGCCCCGCTACCTGCTCACCGGGGGCGTCGGGCGCTCGTGGGAGTGGTTGACCGAGGTGAAGCCGCACGAGTCGTGGAAGTACGACGCCATCGGCAAGCCGCTGTGGTCGTGCGCAGAGGGGCGCACCCGCCTCGAGGACCTCGGCGACGGTCGCACCCGGATCCACTTCAGCGAGACGTATCACGCGTTCAACCCGGTGATGCGGGTCCTGCTCGAGCGCCGGGTCCACCGTTTCATCTCGCGGGACAACGACCGCCTCATCGCCACGGCGATGAACGAAGGCATTCGCCGGCTGCGTGCGGCCGGGTCGGAGGTCTCAGGCCGCCCAGAGGCGGGCGCCCAGCAGCGAGCACAGCCGCGAGCACAGCCGCGAGCACAGCCGTGACCCGGGGGAACCTTTCGGGCCTCCAAGCCCTCTCCTAGGGCGTGGAGCAGCTCGTCCGGGCAGCTCGTCGCGGCGATGCCGCGGCCATGGACGCGCTCGTCCGCGCCCTGGCGCCCTATGTGAGCCGGGTGTGCGGCGCCATCGCACTGGACCGCGGAGACGACGCCATGCAGGAGACCTTCATCGCGGTGCTGCGGAACATCGGATCGCTGCGCGACGCGGCCGCCCTGCACGGCTGGGTGCGGCGCATCGCCGTGCGTGAGTCGATCCGCGTGGCGCGGCGCCGTGAGGTGCCGCTCGACCCGGCCACTCTCCCGGCGGTGTCCGACAGCGTCGCGGCCGTCGACATCGCGACCGTGCTGGAGGTGCGCGCCGCGCTGGCGGACTTGCCGCCGCCACAGCGCGCCATCCTCGTCCTCCGGGACATGGACGGCCTGAGCGAGTCGGACGCGGCCGCGCTGTTGGAGCTGCCGGAGGGCACGGTCAAGTCGAGGCTGAGCCGCGCCCGCGCCGCGTTCGCACGGCGGTGGGCGTCATGACGATTCCCGGCGGTCCTTGGCCGGTGGCCTCGCTCGACCCGATCGCGCGCGCCCGGGTCCTCGGCGCGGCCATACCCGCCTCGGCGTTCGCCGAGGTCGTGCTGGACGCGCCCTACGACACGACCTGGGCCTGGGTGTCGGACCTGCCCCACGCCGTGCCGCGCTTCGACACCCAGGTCCGCCGGCTCGAGGTGAGGTCCCGCTGGACAGAGGGCGACGCCGAGCGGCTCGTCATCACGGCGTGGTCGGGCCCCGGCGTGCCCCTCGGCTTCGACGTCTGGCTGGAAGACGGGTTCTGTCTCATGCGCGGCCGGCACCGGTTGTACGTCGTCGTCATGGCGGCGCGCCCCGAGGGCGATGGCACGCGCACGCGGTTCGCGCACGTCGAAGCGGTGCCGCTCCCCGGCGCGCGTCTCATGCGCGGGGCGTTGAAGCGAGCCGTCGACGCCGACATGCGGAACCTGGCGCGGCTGGCCGCTTCGGGCTTCTGAGCCCTCCGAGGGGCTCGCCCTCAGGGGTAGGCGTGCACCGCGATGCGGTAGCGGTGCAGTCCCCGCGCGGCGTGCCCGGGGGTTGACGACCGCCGCTTCAGGGCCCGGCGGGCGCTCGCCGACGCTTGGCGCGCCGCCGAGGGCGGCCCGATGCGGGTCTCGACGCGCCGGAAGCCCGCCGCCAGGCACAGCGCGTGGAGGGCCGACTCGGTGGGCACGAACCAGTTCGTGTGGTCCCCGCCGAGTTCGCCTCCGGGGTGGAACTCGAGCAGGCGCGCCGTCGCGACGCGGCGACCGCAGACGGCCTCCGTCTCGATGACAGCCACCTCGCCGGTGAGCGCGCGGATGCGCTCCAAGGCGGTGAGCGGTTCGCGCACGTGGTACAGGACGCCGAGGAAGAGCACGACGTCGAAACGGCCCAACTCGTACGGACCGAGGTGCATGAAATCGCCCACCACGGGCTCGACCCGGCTGGCGAGCACCTCGTGGGCGAGGTCGAACCCGCGCCGGCCCGGCATGACGTCGGGTTGGTAGAAATCGGTCAGGTCGCGGTGGTGGTCGGGGAGCTCGCCGGCGGCTTCGCACCGGCGCCAGTACTCGAGCCGGGCGGCGAAGTCCACGCACCATGCGTAGTGGTCGAGCGCCACCACGCGCCTCGCGCCGCGTCGCTCGGCGAGGAACGAGTAGAAGCCGTCCCAGGCACCGACGTCGAGGACGCTGCGCCCCGCCACCTCGGGGAGCCCGCGCGCCACCATTTCGGTGTTGACCGGGTTCCCCGGGGTGACGAGGCCGCCGCCCAGATCGATGGAGTGGTACCAGGAGATGCCGGCCACCCGGTCGGCGAGATCCGCGTCGGCCATGTCCGGATCGGTCACGTGCGTGCTCCGGATGACGCCGTCGTCGCGGTCGTGGCCAACACGACCGCTCATGCTGGCAGACGGCGGCCCTGGTGGAGAGGTTCTACGGGTCGGCGGGTGCCCTCATGCCGGCCGATGCCTTCACGCCGCGCGGTGCCGTCACGCCGACCGGCGGGCGGACGTCGTCTCCACCAGGAACGCCCGTCGGGGACAGTCTCGTGCTGCCTGGCCGGCGAGCGCCACGAGAGCGGCGGGCACCTCGTCCCCGTCGACGATCGGGTACCCCCATTCGTCGAGTGTCACGAGCTCCGGGAGGAGCTCGGCACAGTAGCCGTAGGCCTCGCATGCAATCGGGTTCACTCGGATGCGGGTGCTCACGTCATCCTCCGCGTCGTGGTGACCGATGGTCGATCGCGGGGCGCGCACGGGCGCCCGGCGGCGTGCGCGGCGGCGTCGGCCGCGAAGACCGACAGCGCGCTCGCCGCCATCCGGATCGCCCCGTCGGGGTGCCGGCACGCGCCGCGGCCGCGGACCACGCCGAATCGCTGTTCCAGTGCACGGCGCGTGTCGGCGCCGGCCCCGCCCCGGGCCAGCAGGGCGAAGTCGTGGGCGATGGCGGGAAGGCCGAAGACGCACGGCCCGCACTGCCCGGCGCTCTCGCCCGCCATGAAGTCGACGATGCGCGCCGTCTCGGCGACCCCGCACTGGGCCGTGGTCAACACCACGAGGATCCCCGGTCCGACGATCGTCCCGATGCGGGCCAGCGCCTCGGGCGTGTACGGCGCGCCGAGATCTCGCGGCGCCACCCACGCTCCTCCGAAGCCTCCGACGAGGACGCCCGTCACCTCTCCTTCCGGCCCAGCGCTGGCGACGATGTCGGCGAGCGGCGTGCCCATGGCGACCTCGTACACGCCGGGACGCCCGACGGCGCCGGACACGGTCACGAGGCTCGTGCCGGGAGCGCCCGGGCCCCCCAGCGACCGGAACCACTCCGGGCCGCGCCGCGCGATGAGTGCCACATGGGCAAGCGTCTCCGCGTTGTGGACGAGCGCGGGGCGGTGGCCGATCGACAAGGGAATGGACTTGTCGGGCCGGAACGACGGGACCCCGGAGCGCCCGTCCACCCATGCGGCGAGCGCCGATTCCTCTCCCGCCACGTACCGCCCGGGTGGCTGCATGACGACCACCGGCACCGGCGACAGGGGCCAGCCCACGCGTTCGGCGGCAGCTTGCGACACGGCCCGGGCGACGTCAGGGCGTTCATGGGCCACGCACACGACGACGCGCGCCGCGCCGAGGGCGGACGCCGTCAGTTGCGCACCGTCGAGGACGAGATGCGGCGCGCAGGTGAGCAGGACCCTGTCTTTCATGCTGGCTGGCTCGCTCTCCATGGCGTTGACGACGAGCGTCGTCGCGCCACCGACCGACCGCAGCAGCGCCAACTTGACCGCCGACGGGAACGCCGCGCCGCCGCGCCCGGTGAGGCCCGAAGCCTCGACGAGCGAGGCGAAGCGCTCGGGCCAGGCGCGTTCTCCGGCGCGAGGCAACGGCGGCGGGCCGAAGTGGGCGAGGTGGGCCTCGAGATCGGCGCGGTGCATGGTCCGCCACGCGGAGAGCAACGGGGCGCGGTCGTCGTGGGACGGTCCCGGCGCGTTCGTCGAGCGCATCGTTGTCGAAGGCATGGTCGTGGTGGGCGTGGTCGCGGTGGACGTGGTCGTGGTGGGCATGGTCGTGGTGGACGTGGTCGTGGTGGACATGGCGGAGGACCCGATCAGTTCGAGAGCTGCTTGACTCGGACGCCGCGGGCGCGCTCGCGCACCGCGGCGTAGGCGAGGACGCGACGCCGGTCGGCCGCCGCCTTGGCGACCCGCCATGTCGCAGCGGCGAGGACCGCCACGATGCAGGCGACGGCGAGGTCGATGACCCACCTGAGGCGGAAGTCGGTGCCCATGCCGAACGCGTGTGCCAGGGCGACCGGCCAGCTCACGTAGGCGAGCCAATGGACCGCCCGCCACAACCGGGCGTTCATCCTGTGCCGCAAAAGGCTCGTGACACCGATGGCCAGCATGAGGTCGGTGCCGATGGTGCCCAAGGCGACCCAGGCCGGCTTGTACGACGACGCGAACGGCACGACGACGGCCGCCCATCCGACGTGCACGTAGGTGTCGACGACGCTCGTGAGCACGTGCACGGCCAAGAACACCATCGTCACCATCGACACGCGGCGGTGCAGGTCCTGCTGGGCGAACCGCGGCCACCAGCGCGCCCCGACGCGGTTGGCGGTCATGATCCCGAGCACCATCGTCAATGTCAGGAGGACGAGGGCGACGATGCCGGTCGCCCTCGTCGCGTACCAGAGGACGGGCGAGCTCATGACGGCCAGCCGTTCACGTACACGACCGTGCCGTCGGCGCGCACCAGGCGCGCCGGCAGGCCGGTCTTCACCAGGCGTGCCGGCGCCTGGCCGCCCCAGACGAGCGCGGCGGTGCTCGCCGCGTTGGCGTCGACGCACGAGGGCGCGCACACCGACACCAACGACCAGTAGGGCTCGACGCAGTCGCCGGTCGCGGGGTCGATGACGTGGTGCACCTCGCACCCGTCATGGCGCCAGGTCCGTACCCGGGTGCTCGAGCTGGCGAGGCCCCCCTGCCGGATGGCGACCACCTGGTCGGCGCGCTCGGGCGGCGCTGACGAGTCGAGCGCGATGCCGACGGCCCACCCGCCCTCGGGCGGCGACCCGGCGACCGAGACGTCCCCACCCAGGCTGACGAGCGCGCCGGTCGACAGCGCGCCGGCGACCCGCCGGGCGATGCGGTCGGCCGCGAAGGCCTTGGCCGAGGCGCCCAGGTCGATCCGGACCCCGTCGGGGATCCGCACCGTGCGGTTGCGGCTGTCGAGCTCGATGCAACGCCACCCCGGAGCGGGCACCCGCGCCCGGCCCGAGCCCGGGTCGCGGTGCCGCTCCGGTTCGTCCGCGTCGCGGGCGAGCAGGTCGAAGTCACGGTCGTAGCCGAGTGCCTCGACGGCGGCACCAACCGTCGGGTCGACGGCTCCGTCGGTCACCGAAGCCACCCGGCAGGCGACGCTGAGCGCGTCGAACAGCAGCGGGCTCACGCGGATCGGCGCGCCGATCGACCGTTGCGCGCGCTCGATCTCCGAGTCGTCCCGGAACCGGCTGCACGCCGCGTCGATGGCGCGCAGCTCGTCGCGCATGATGCAACCGGCGCGGTCGGCGGTGTGCGGGGCGGTCACCGCGACCACGGCGGTGGTCCCGATCGCCTGGAGGCTCCGAACCGCGGGCGCGCCGTCGTGGGCGACGGTGTTCATCCGCCCGTACCTCCGGAGACCACAGTTGCGGACTTGCTGGTGGACGTCGGCGACGAGCTCGACGAGGACGCCGATGTCCCCGAGCCCGACGACGAATTGGAAGAGTTGGAAGAGTTGGAAGAATTGGAAGAAGAGGTCGACGACGTGCCGGTCGATGCGCTGCCGCTCTTGGACGTGCCGCCGGTCGAGGATCCCGACCCGGTGGCGGCATCCGCCGCCGCGGAGTGGGAGGACTTGCCGGCGGGGATCTCCTTCGCCGCGAGCAGCCCGAGAGCCACGGCGGCGGCGGCGGCCGTTCCGGCCACGCCGCGGGACACAAGGCGCACCCGGCCGGTGGCGGCCCTCGGCCGGAGGGCGACGGGTTGGGGGGTGAGGGGGGTCATGTCGTGCATGGAACCACCCGAATCTCGGGCTCCTCCGAGGGTCAGCTGAGAGGTTGCTGAGAACTCACCGGCTCGTTCGGCTCGCCCGGTGTCTCCTGCCCGGCGGGGGGCCGGCCAGCGGCAGGCGGACGGTGAAGACCGACCCCCCGGATGGGCGCCCCGCGGCGCTCACCGTTCCTCCGTGGGCTCTGGCGATCGAGTCCACGATCGACAGCCCGAGACCTGCCCCGCCGTGCAGGCGCGACCGCGAAGGATCGACACGGTAGAAGCG
>DATGKD010000226.1:0-2131 GCA_035294855.1 Acidimicrobiales bacterium | reverse complement strand
GCCGCCCGTCTGCCGCCGCGGGGGGCACGGCCGACCGCATCCTCGATGCCGCGCTGGCTTCGTTCGGCTCCCGCGGCTACGAAGCCACCTCGCTCGACGCCCTGGCCGAGACCCTGGGCGTGAGGAAGCAGTCCATCCTCTACTGGTTCAGTTCGAAGGACGTCCTGCTCGAGGCCCTCATCGACCGGTCGGCTCGCGAGCTGTCATCTGCGCTCGAGGACGCCCTGGACCGGGCGGGGAACGGGTGGGCCCGGGTCGAGGCGGTCGTCCGGTCGGTCTTCCGGCTGGCCGCCCGGCGCCCCGAGCTCCTCGGGCTGCTGCGCGAGGTCGGCCGGCTGGGTCCGCCCGCGGCCACGCAGCTGACGTTGGCGCTCGAGCCTCTGGCGGCCAGGGCCTCGGGGTTCCTCGAGTCCGAGATGGCCGCCGGCCACATGCGGCGGCATGAACCGCGCCTGCTCCTTTTCGCCATCTACTCCACCGTCGTCGGCATGATCACCGAGGTCGAGGTGCTGCGGGCCCTGGGGGAGGAGCCCACGGCGCGCTCCCTCGTGCGGCGCCGGCAGGAGATCCTCCGGTTGTTGCACTCCGCGCTGGTGGTCGACGGTGCCGTCGACGACGCCGCCGGGGGCGCGGGGGCGCGTCAGGACGGCGCCGGCGGGCGGGGCCGCGTCGGCTTGGGCGGTGTGTAGCGCTTGGATCCGGATGGTCCGGCGGGGACCGGCTGTTTGCCCCGCTGACGCCGGGCCTCCGAACGGGCGCGAGCCGACGACGCGCCCGCTCGCGCGGCTTGTCGTGGATTCGTCGGCCTGGCGGACGTTCGTGTGCTCGGGCGTGGGCCGGTCAGTTGCCGCAGCGTCTTCTGCATGCGGTTGAAGTGCACGAAGTACCAGCCGGCGAGGACCCAGGCGGGGAGCATGGTGAGCAACCCGCCGCCGTAACCCGAGAACAACAGTGCGAACAGTGTCAGCGAGCGCCGCCGGAACCACGCGCACACGACGACCAGACCGGCGATCACCGCCGACGCGATACCGAGCGACGCCGTCTCGGTCGGGTTGACCCAGAGCCTGTTGACCTTGCCGTGGATGTAGTGCGGCTGGTGGTTGTGCAGCGCGAGCACCGTCAGGACGATGTCGAGGATCGCCACGAGCGGCCCGACCAGGAACGCCAGCCGCCGCTCGTTGTCGTCGAGGTACTTCATCCCCCGCTGGAGCTGCTCGACTGTCCAGTCGGCGTAGGGGTTCGGCCTCCCGGTGCCCCCCGTGCGTGCCCCGCCGCTCCCGCTTCGAGTCGTGCCGCTGCCCGTGCGGGTCGTGCCGCTGCCCGAGCTGCTGACGCCGCGTGCGGTGCTCCCGGCTGACGTCCGGCGCTGCTCCGAGGTCGACGCACCGTCGACCTCGTCGTCCGCGGCGTCGATCACCTCGTCGGGCGTCACGACGTCATCGGCGGCGTCGCCTTTCGCACGCCCGTTCGACGGTGGGGGCGAAGCCTGGCGCTGCAGGTTGGGCAGCGCGGTGAGGAGCCGCTGGCCGATGGTCAGCTTGGGGATGCCGGCGGCGTCGTCGGCGCCGTCGTCACCACTGCGTCCTGCGTCGTCGGGTTCGGTGTCTCTCTTCGCGATCATCCCAGGCTACCGAAGCCCGCTGTCGGCTCCGATCACGAGACGTGTCCCGAGATTGCGTTCCGGCTCGACCACCCACGGCGCATCGTCGGCGTCGGTGACGCCCGGCACCGAGGCGGCGCGCACGGCGCCTTCCGGCACGGCGGTTGACCCGACCGCGAAGCGGATGTGGTGCAGTCGGCCGGGGCGATCGCCCAACCAGGCGGCCAGGGCGTCGTGGCCCGCCGGGCCGGGTGCGATCAAGCGGAGCTGCGGTGGGCCGGCCCACGCCAGGTCGACGTACTCCCATGTGCCGTCGCCGGCGACGCCGCGCTCGACGGCCTGTCCTGAGAGCAACGTCTCGAACAGGCCGAGCCCGGCGTCGAGGTCGGGGACGGCGTGGGTGACGCGCAGCAACTCGGCAGCCGGCGTTCGCGCCGCCGCCGGGAACCCTTCGGGCGGGGGTGCTTCCCAGAAGCCGGCGGCCTGGGCGATCTGGACGACGATCCCGGTCGCCTCACGGGGGTGGAGAAA
>DATGKD010000225.1:0-13452 GCA_035294855.1 Acidimicrobiales bacterium | reverse complement strand
AGAAGCGGTGCCAGTAGTACTGCTCGCGCGTGGTGTCGAACGTCCAGTTCGAGGTCTCCACGTCCACGAAGACGACGCGTGCCTCGGGCCAGCGCTGGTCGTCGTCGTTCCACACGTACCAGTCGGCCTTCGGGTTGTCGCGCGACGACCGGGACTCGACGAACCACGGGTGCTCCTCGCTCGTGTGGTTCATCACCAGGTCCGCTATGACCCGGATGCCGCGGCGGTGCGCGTCGTCGAGGAAGGCGACCAGGTCGTCCAGGACACCGAGGTCGGGGTGCACGGTGAAGAAGTCGCTGATGTCGTACCCGCCGTCGCGCAGCGGCGACGGGTAGAAGGGCAAGAGCCACAGGCAGTCGACACCCAGCCATTCGAGGTAGTCGAGCTTGGCCCGCAACCCGCTCAGGTCGCCGATGCCGTCGTTGTTGCTGTCGAAGAACCCGCGGGTGAGCACCTCGTAGAACACCGCGTGGCGGTACCAGTCGGCGGCCTCGCCTCTGGCCGGTAGCGCGGCAGGGCGGATGCCGGGCAGCCGGGGGCCCGCGCTGCGCCGGGTCGGGGCGGGCCCGGCCGAGCGTCGCAGCCGTTGCTGCTTGGCCGGCCTGGACATCGCGACGCGCGACCTCGGCCTCAGCGCCCGGTGAACCGGGCCCGTCCGGGGCCGTGCTCGAGGAACGACGCGATGCCAACCCGGGCGTCCTCGGTCTCGAAGACCTCGCGGAACGCAGAGGCCTCGCGCTCCAGAGCGCGCGACAGCGGCTCGTCCGCCCCGGCGTCGATGACCTGTTTGGCGAGCGCCTGGGCGGCAAGCGGTCCGGACGCCATCTCGGCCGCCAGCGCGGTCGCCTCGTCGAAGACCGCGGCGCGTGCCACGACGCGGTCGGCGAGGCCGATGCGCAGCGCTTCGTCCGCGCCCACGGCACGGCCGGTGAGGACGAGGTCCTTGGCGCGCGCCGGCCCGATCAGACGAGCGAGCCGTTTCGTCGCGCCGCCGCCCGGGATGATGCCCAGCCGGATCTCGGGCTGGCCCAGACGGGCGTCGTCCGCGACGACACGCAGGTCGCACGCCAGGGCCAACTCGAGGCCGCCACCGAGCGCGTACCCACAGATGGCCGCCACCGTGACCCGAGCCAAGGCGGCGAGGTCGGCGGTGACGGCGTGGAATGCCGCGGTCACCGCTGACGCGGCCTCGGGCCCCGTGAGCTCGCCGACCTCGGCGCCCGACGAGAACACCCGGGGCCCTCCCCACACCACCACGGCGCCCGGCGGATCGGCCGCCAACTCGGCGACGACGGCGCGCAGTCGCACCAACATCGCGAGCGAGAGCGCGTTCGTCTTCGGACGGCTCAGTGTCACCACGGCCACGCCATCGGCACGGCGTTCGGCGCGGGCGAGGTCGCCGTCGACGTCGAGCGACCCTGCAGGGCCGGGTGCAACCACCATCCGCACCGTACCCGAGGTGGTGCGCATACTGGGGTGATGGGCGCGCCGGCCACTGGTTCGCCGGCGCCGCCGCGGCCGGGTCTCAGACCGATTGCCTCACCGGTTTGACTCAGGCCTCGCCCGACCCGCTTGCCGGCCGAACGCGGCGTCCAGGAACCGTTCCGCCGCGTCGTACGGGTCGAGATGGTGCGCGGTCACCGCGGCGACGATGTCGTCGTAGGGCGGCTGCGCGCACCACGCGTCGATGTCACGGTCGAGGCGCGCCGCGAGGACCTGACGGAACTCTCGGACCAGCCGCTCCTCACGCACGCTCGCCAAGCTGCCGTTCTCCTCGACGTGGCGTTGGTGGTGCCCGATGACGTCCCACAGCTGCTCCACGCCTTCGCCGGTGGCGGCCACGGTCTCGACGACGGGCGGGCGCCACGAGGACGGCGGGGACAGGTCGAGCATCTGCTCGAGATCGCGCCGCGTCTCTTTGGCACCGGGCACATCCGCCTTGTTGATGACGAAGACGTCCGCCGTCTCGAGGAGTCCCGCCTTGTTCGCCTGGACCGCGTCCCCCCATTTGGGGTTCAACACCACCACCGTCGTGTCGGTGGCGCCCGCCACCTCGACCTCGACCTGGCCCACGCCGACGGTCTCCACCAGCACCAAGTCGAATCCGGCCGCCCCCAGGACCCGGAGGGACTCGGGCACCGCCAGCGCCAAGCCGCCGAGGTGGCCGCGCGACGCCATGGACCTGATGTACACGGCGTCGTCCAGCGCGTGACCCTGCATGCGGACCCGGTCGCCCAGGATGGCACCCCCCGTGAACGGGGAGGACGGATCGACGGCGAGTACTGCGACCGGCGACGCGCCCGAGCCCCGGATGGTGGCGATCAGCCGGTCCACGAGCGTCGACTTGCCCGCACCAGGGGGTCCGGTGATCCCCACGGTGCGCGCCTCGTGGGCGCTGCGGTAGGCGAGCCCCGCGGTGCGCCGCCCGACGGGACCGCCGCGCTCGACCGCCGACAGCATGCGGGCAAGGGCCACCCGGTCGCCGCCGACCGCCCGCTCCAGCAGCTTGTCGGGCTCGACGTCGCGTCGTCCGCCGGGCCCGGCGCGTGGGCGCGTGTCGGGTGAGGGCTCCACCTGGTCCATCGTCATCGAGCGTAGGACAGGTGTGCGAGAGGTCAGATCCTCGTCACGTCGGCGCCCAGGGAGCGCAGGCTCCCCGCGAGGTCCTGGTAGCCGCGATCGACGTGGTGCACGTCGGACACGACGGTCTCGCCCTCGGCGACGAGACCGGCGAGAACCAGGGCGGCGCCCGCCCGCAGGTCCGGTGCGCGCACGGGGGCACCCGAAAGCCGCCGGACGCCGCGCACGACCGCGTGATGGCCCTGCGTCCGGATGTCGGCGCCCATCCGCCGCAACTCGTCGACATATCGGAACCGTCCTGAGAAGAGGTTCTCGCTCACGATGCCGACGCCGTCGGCCACGCTCAGCATGGTGACGAGGAACGGCTTGTAGTCGGTGGCCACCCCCGGGTACGGCAGGGTGGCGACGTCGACGCTGTGCAACCGCGCCGGGGCGCGGGCCTCGAGGCCCTCCGGGCGCTGTTGGATCTCCAAGCCCATGTCCGAGAGCTTGTGCAACAACATGTCCATGTGGTCGGCGCGGGCGTCCTCGACGACGATTTCGCCCCCGGCCAGGCCGACAGCGGCGATCATGGTGGCGGCCACGACGCGGTCGGGCACGACGCGGTGCGGTCCCGACGCGGGGTGCAGCTCCTCGACTCCCTCGATCACGAGGTGCGACGTCCCTGCGCCCCTGATGCGCGCGCCCATGTCGACGAGGAAGGCGACGAGGTCGGCGACCTCGGGCTCGCGCGCCGCGTTCTCGATCACCGTCGTGCCCTTGGCGAGGACCGCCGCCATGAGGACGTTGTCGGTGGCAGTGTGGCTGGGGTACTCGAAGACCACGCGGCTGCCCACCAGACGCGCGTCGCGCCCTCCCGGTACGGTCCCCTCGATGTTGCCGTGGACGGTGGCGAACTCGGCCCCGAGGCTCGACAGTCCGTGCAGATGGATGTCGATGGGCCGATTGCCGAAGTCGTCGCCACCCGGCAGCGACACGCTCGCACGTGCGGCGCGCGCCAAGAGAGGCCCGAGGACCACCACCGACGCCCGCATCTTCTCCACGAGCTCGTACGGGGCGCGGGGCGCGAGCTCCGCCGGGGTGTCGATGACGAGGTTGCCGGGCTCCCCGGACGGCCCGTCGGGGCGGCGCTCCACGCGCACGCCGATGGCGGTGAGGACCTCCGCCATGATGTCCACGTCGACGATGTGGGGCACACCCGCCAGTTCGTGACGGCCCTCGGCCAACAGGCACGCCGCCATCAGCTTGAGCGCCGAGTTCTTGGCCCCCCCGACCCGCACCGTTCCGCCGAGCGGGCCGTTGGGCCGCACCAGGAACCGATCGGAATGGCTCGGCCCCGCGCCCATCTGCTCAGTATGGACCCCGACGACGACGCGCGAGCGGAACGTCAGAGGACGGGGTCCTCGGCCCAGCGGCCGAAGACCGACGCCAGTGCGCCGACGATCTCGCCCACGGTGGCGTGCGCCCGCACGGCCCCCAGGATCGCCGGCATGAGGTTCGTGTCGGGCTCCGCCGCGTCGGCAGCCACCCGGGTGAGGGCGCTCGACACCGCGCCCTCGGAGCGCCGTTGGCGGACCGCCGCGAGGCGCTTGCGTTGCACCTCGTCGACGTCGGCATCGATCTGCAGGATCGGAGGGCCGGGCTCTTCGTTGCCCTCGGTGAAGGCGTTCACGCCCACGACGATGCGGCGTCTCGCCGACACTTTGCGCTGGAAGGTGTAGGCGGAGTCGGCGATCTCGCCCTGGAACCAGTTGTCCTCGATGCCGTGCAGGACTCCTTCGAGGATGGACCCTCTCCCCCACTCGTCCAGCCGGGCGAACACGGCCTCGGCCTGACGCTCCAATTCGTCGGTGAGCGACTCGACGAACCATGACCCCCCGAGGGGGTCCGCGACGTCGGCGACGCCGGTTTCGTGGGCGAGCACCTGCTGGGTCCGCAACGCGATGCGCGCCGCTCTTTCGGTCGGCAACGCCAGGACTTCGTCCATCGAGTTCGTGTGCAAGCTCTGCGTGCCCCCGAGCACGCCCGCAAGCGCTTCGATCGCCGTCCGTACCACGTTCACCTCGGGCTGCTGAGCGGTGAGCGAGACGCCGGCGGTCTGGGTGTGGAAACGCAGCTGGGCGGAACGCTCGTTCCTCGCCCCGTATCGCGAGGTCATCCAGCGCGCCCAGATGCGGCGGGCGGCACGGTACTTGGCGATTTCCTCGAAGAAGTCGATGTGCGCGTTGAAGAAGAAGCTGAGCCGGGGCGCGAATTGGTCCACGTCGAGGCCCGACGCCAATGCGGCCTCGACATAAGCGAATCCGTTGGCCAAGGTGAAGGCGAGCTCCTGCGCGGCCGTCGATCCCGCCTCGCGGATGTGGTAGCCCGACACCGAAATCGGGTGGAAACGCGGCATCTCCGCCGCGCAGAACCGCACGACGTCGTTGACGACCCGCATCGAGGGCCGAGGCGGGAAGATGTACTCCTTCTGCGCCTGGTACTCCTTCAGGATGTCGTTCTGTAGCGTGCCTCCGAGCGCACGACGCGAGGCGCCGGTCAACTCGGCGGCAGACACGTACATGGCGAGGAGGATGGCGGCCGGCGAGTTGATCGTCATGGACGTCGTCACCGACGCGAGGTCGATCCCGGAGAAGAGGTCCTCTGCATCGGCCAGGGTGTCCACCGCCACCCCGCATCGCCCCACTTCGCCCTCGGCATGGGGGTCGTCGGAGTCCCGTCCCATGAGCGTGGGCAGGTCGAAGGCCACCGAGAGGCCGCCGCTGCCGGCACGCAGCAGCTCCCGGAAGCGCACGTTGGTGTCCTCGGCTGTCCCGTAACCGGCGAACAGGCGCATCGTCCAGAGCTTCGAGCGGTACATGGACGCGTAGGGCCCGCGCGTGTAGGGAGGACCGCCCGGCCAACCGACCCGCTCGGAGGTCAGACGGTCGGGCCAGTCGTCGGGCCCGTACACCGGGGCGAGCGGGACCCCCGACATCGTTTCGAAATCACCGTCCCGCAGTGCTGACGAGTCGTAGCGCTCCCGCCACCGCGCGCGGCCCTCGTCGAGGGGCTCGTGCGGGGTCTTGCCCATGTATCCAGCCTAATGGGCGCCCGCGCGTCACCGTCGACAGAGAAAGGAGAGAAAGGCCGAGGACACGCAGGTCCGCACCGACGTTGCCGAAATACCGTTGGGCCCGTTGCCGACATACAGGTGGGCATCTGTTGATCCGCACAGCGCGCGTTAGGGTCAATGCGTGGCGTCCAACCCCCGCGCACCTGATCGCAACCTGGCAATGGAGCTCGTCCGGGTCACCGAGGCCGCGGCGATGGCCGCGGGACGGTGGATGGGGCGAGGAGACAAAGAGGGCGCCGACAACGCCGCGGTTCAGGCCATGCGGATCGTGCTCCAGACGGTTTCCATGGACGGGGTCGTGGTGATCGGGGAGGGCGAAAAGGATCACGCCCCCATGCTCTACAACGGCGAGCGCATCGGCGACGGCTCGCCACCTCCCACCGACATCGCCGTGGACCCCATCGACGGCACGAACCTCACCGCCCTCGGGCGCGGTGGGGCGCTGGCAGTCCTGGCGGTGTCCGACCGCGGGACCATGTTCGACCCCGGTCCGTGCGTGTACATGGAGAAGCTCGCCGTCGGCCCGAAGGCGGTGGGCTCGGTGGACATCCGCCGGTCACCGGCCGAGAACCTCGACGCGGTGTCGAAGGCGCTCGGCAAGTCGGTGCGCGACCTGACGGTCGTGATCCTCGACCGCGAGCGCCACACGCAGCTGATCGAGGAGGTGCGGGCGAGCGGCGCTCGCATCAAGCTGATCACCGACGGCGACGTGGCCGCCGCGATCTCCGCCGCATGGCCCGACTCGGGCGTCGACCTTCTCTACGGCACGGGCGGCACACCCGAAGGCGTCCTCGCGGCCGCCGCCCTCAAGTGCATGGGTGGCGAGATCCAGGGACGTCTGTGGCCCCGCAACGAGGACGAGCGCGCCGCGGCGCTGGCAGCCGGCTACGACCTCGACGCGGTGCTCACGACCACCGACCTCGTGAAGAGCGACAACTGCTTCTTCGCGGCCACGGCCATCACCGACGGGGAGCTCCTCCAAGGCGTGACGTACCACGACTTCGGCGCCACCACGCAGTCGCTCGTCATGCGATCGCGCTCGGGCACCGTCCGGTTCGTGAGCGCCCGCCACGCCCTCCACAAGCTCCGCGAGTTCAGCCAGATCGAGTTCGGCTGACCCCGGCGATCGGCACGGCGCTGTCCACCACCGCACGCCGGTATCCGCTGGAGAACGCCACCCCGCCCGAGGCCGAACGCCTCGCCGCCCTCCAGAACCTGCACGACCGCGGCACCACGCGGCGCCTCGAGGCGCTCGGAGTGGGCCCCGGATGGGACTGCGCGGAGCTGGGAGCGGGGGCGGGCTCGATTGCTTGGTGGTTGTCGGAGCGCGTCGGCCCGCAGGGGTCGGTCACCGCCGTCGACCAAGATGCGAGCTTGCTCGGCGCCCTCGCCGACCGGCCGAACGTCCGTGTCGTACAGGCCGATCTCCAGACGGTCGATCTCGGCCACGACGAGTTCGACCTCGTGCACTCGCGCTCGGTGCTCATGCACCTCGAGGACCCTGACAGTGTCGTGGCGCACGCCGTGGCCGCCCTGCGCCCGGGGGGCTGGGTCTTCTTCGAAGAGGCCGACGGCGGGCCCGCCCAACGCGCCGCACGCACCGGTCACCTGCCCGAGCCCTTCGTGCGGGTGATGGTGCCGCTGGCCGCGCGCTGGACGTGGGCCCGCGGGCTCGCCAACGACGTGGCCTCGCTCGGGTTGGTCGAGGTCCGCGACGACGTGCGCGCCGACCTTCTCGAAGGGGCCACGCCGGCCGCTGCCTTCTGGCGCCAGACGCTCGTCAGGATTCGCCCGCTCGTGTCCGACGCAGCCCGCATGCGCGCCCTCGGCGCCGAACCGGTCGACGAGGACAGCTACGACGCCATGCTCGCCCTGCTCGACGACCCCGGTTTCTCGGTGCCCTTCGCGGCCCGCCACCGCGTCACCGGGCGGCGCCCCTGAGGGCGCTCACGCCCTGTGGCCCGAGGCGCGGCGCGCCGCTCAGGAGCGGGCCGTGCCCTCGGACGACGACGACTCGGCCACCTCGATGCGGACCTCGGCGCGTCGACGTGCCGCCTCGGCTTCGGCCACCTCATGCTCGGGCTCGTTCTGTTCGGCGGCGGCATCGGCACCCGACGCCCTGGCCCCGCCGAGTTCCGCCAGGCGTTGGTCCGCCGATTCGAGCGCTCGGCGGGCGCGCGCCACGTCGATCTCCTCGGCGCGCTCGGCGACCGGCGCCAGGATCACGACATGCTCGCCGTCCACCTGCACGAACCCGCCGTGCACGGCGACTCGCGCCTCGGTGCCGTCCTCGCGTTGGAAGTGCACGGGGCCGGGCACGAGGGCTCCGATGAGCCGCATGTGCCCCGGCATGAAGGTGGCGTCGCCGACGTCGGTCCGCAAGACGACCGCTTCGACCTCCTCCTCCAGGAGGACGCGCTCGGGGACGACGAGGCTGGCGGCGAACGTGGGCATCGGGTCAGCCCGTGCCGGACTCGATGCGACGAGCCTTTTCGAGGACGGACTCGACGCCGCCCACGTTCAAGAATGCCTGCTCGGGCACGTCGTCGAGGTCCCCGTTCAAGAGGGCTTCGAACGACTCGACGGTCTCCTCGATGGGGACCGTCACGCCCTTCATGCCGGTGAACACCTCGCCCACGTTGAACGGCTGCGACAGGAAACGCTGGATCTTGCGCGCCCGCGTCACGGTCAGCCGGTCCTCTTCCGACAGTTCATCGAGGCCGAGGATGGCAATGATGTCCTGGAGCTCGCGGAAGCGCTGCAGAACTCCCTGCACCTGTCGGGCAACCGCGTAGTGCCGCTCGCCCACCACCTCGGGGGCGAGGATGTTCGACGACGACGCCAGGGGGTCCACCGCCGGGTAGATGCCCAGCGACGCGATCTGCCGCGACAGCTCGGTCGTGGCGTCGAGGTGCGTAAAGGTGGTGAACGGGGCGGGGTCGGTGTAGTCGTCCGCGGGGACGTACACCGCTTGGACCGACGTGATCGAGCGCCCCCGCGTGGACGTGATGCGCTCCTGGAGCTCGCCCATCTCGTCCGCGAGCGTCGGCTGGTAGCCGACGGCTGACGGCATGCGGCCGAGGAGCGTGGACACCTCGGAACCGGCCTGCACGAAGCGGAAGATGTTGTCGACGAACAGCAGCACGTCCTGGTTCATCACGTCACGGAAGTACTCGGCCATGGTCAGCGCGGACAGCCCCACCCGTAGGCGGACCCCGGGCGGCTCGTCCATCTGGCCGTAGACGAGGGCAGCGCGCGCGATGACGCCGGACTCCTGCATCTCGAGCCACAGGTCCGTCCCCTCGCGGGTCCGTTCCCCGACGCCGGCGAACACCGACACGCCGCCGTGCTGCGTGGCGACACGGTTGATCATCTCCAGGATGAGGACGGTCTTGCCGACGCCTGCGCCCCCGAACAAACCGATCTTGCCGCCCTGCACGTAGGGCTCGAGGAGGTCGATGACCTTGATGCCCGTTTCGAACATCTGCGAGCGGGGTTCGAGGGTGTCGAACGCGGGCGACGGTCGGTGGATCTCCCAGCGCTCTTTGACCTCGCCCATCTCTTCGGTGTCGAGCTGCTGGCCGAGAACGTTGAAGACATGGCCGAGGACGACGTCGCCCACCGGGACGGTGATGCCGCGTCCGGTGTTGCGGACCGGGGCGCCGCGCCTGAGCCCGTCGGTGGGCTTGAGGCAGACGCAGCGCACGCGGCCTTCGCCGATCTGCTGCGCGACCTCGGCGGTGACGGTGATCTTCTCGCCTTCGAGCTCGACGTCCATCTCGACAGCCACGTTGATCTCCGGAAGGCCGTGCGGTGGGAATTCGGCGTCGACGACGGGTCCGGCAATGGCGACGACCCGGCCGTCGGGATGCTTTTCGCGACGCTCTGTGGTGGGTTGCTCGATGGTGGTTGTCATGGTGGGCTGGTTCCTGTCCGTTCGTGCTGGTGGTCTACTCGTGTCGGGCGCCGGCGCGCAGGGATTCCGCCCCCCCGACGATCTCCATGATCTCGGTCGTAATGGCATCCTGGCGGGCCCGGTTCATGGCGCGCGTGAAGGTCTTCACCAACTCGTCGGCGTTGTCGGTCGCTGCCGCCATGGCCCGCTGGCGCGCCGTGTGCTCGCTCGCCGCCGCTTCGAGCATGGCGCCGAACACCGCCGCCTCCACGTAGCGAGGCACCAGCTCCGCGAGGAGGTCCGGCGACGCCGGTTCGAACTCGGTGTAGCCCTCGCGCTTCGCGTGTCCATCCCCAACCGGGGCTGCAGCCTGACCCGGGGATCGCTCCTCATGGGAGCCGGCACCCTCTTCCTGGTCGCGCTCCCCCCTCCCGGAGGGTTCGGGCATGGGGAGCAGTTGTCGCACCTCGACGGTTTGGGTGCCGGCGGAGAGGAACCTCGTCGAGACCACCATCACCTGGTCGACCTCCTCGTCGAGGAACGGCCGGGTGACGGCGTGCGCCACTCGTTGTGCGACCTCGAACGTGGGCCGGTCCGACACCCCTGTGAACGACTCCGCCACGTCGATGCGCCGGAACCGGAAGTACGACTGGGCCTTGCGCCCCACCGTCAGCAGTCGGAAGTCGGCTCCGTCGGCGGTCCCCGCGCGCCACGTGCGCTCGGTCTGCCTGAGGACGTTGACGTTGTAGGCCCCGCACAGTCCACGGTCGGCGACGATCGCCAGCAGCGCCACGCGTGCAGGCGACTCGGGGACCCCGAGGAACCGGCCGGCGTTCTCCTCGGCGTCGGCGGCCGCTTCGGCGAGGACCTCGGCGATGCCCCGTTGATAGGGGCCGGCCGCGGCGATGCGCGCCTGGGCCCGAACGATCTGCGACGCCGCGATGAGTTCGAAGGCCCGCGTGATCTTCTGCGTGGCCTGCACGCTGCGGATGCGACGCCGGAGGACGCGTTCTTCGCCGTGGGGCACGTTCAGTCGCCTCGCGCGCCGAAGACGTCGCCGAACTTGCCGAGCACCGACTTGAGCTCGCCCTCGTCCGGAAGGGTCTTCTCGTCCCGGATGTGCTGGAGGATCTCCGGATGCTCGGCGCGGAGATAGGTGAGGAGTTCCTGCTCGTATCGGCTGATGTCGGTGACCGGCACGTCGTCGCACCAGCCGTTCGTCCCGGCGTAGATCACCATGCACTGCTCCTCGACCGGCAAAGGGGCTTGCTGCGGCTGCTTGAGGAGCTCGGTGAGCCGGTAGCCCCGGTCGAGCTGCGCTTGGGAGACCTTGTCGAGCTCGGAACCGAAGGTGGCGAAGGCCTCGAGGTCGCGGAACTGGGCCAGGTCGATCTTGAGCGTCCCGGACACCGCCCGCATGGCCTTCACCTGGGCGGCCCCTCCCACGCGCGACACCGAGATGCCCACGTTCATGGCGGGTCGCACCCCGGCGTAGAACAGCTCGGACTCGAGGTAGATCTGTCCGTCGGTGATGGAAATCACGTTCGTGGGGATGTAGGCGGCGACGTCGCCGCCCTTGGTCTCGATGATCGGCAGGGCGGTGAGCGACCCGCCGCCGCGCTCGTCGGACAGCTTGGCGGCCCGCTCCAGCAGGCGGCTGTGCAGGTAGAAGACGTCGCCCGGATACGCCTCACGGCCCGGTGGCCGGCGGAGCAGCAGCGACAGTTGTCGGTACGCCTCCGCCTGCTTGGAGAGGTCGTCGTACACGATGAGCGCGTGCTCGCCGTTCTCCATCCAGTGCTGCCCCATGGCACATCCCGCGTACGGCGCCAGGTACTTGAACGGTGCCGGCTCCGAGGCCGCCGCGGCAACCACCACCGTGTACTCGAGGGCACCGTGCGCCTCCAGCGTGGCCACGGTGCGCGCAATCGAGGAACCCTTCTGCCCGACGGCCACGTAGATGCACTTCACCCCCTGCCCTTGCTGGTTGATGATCGTGTCGACCGCGACGGTCGTCTTCCCCGTCTTGCGATCGCCGATGACCAGCTCGCGCTGGCCCCGGCCGATCGGGGTCATCGAGTCGATCGCCTTGATGCCGGTCTGGAGCGGCTCCGACACCGGCTGGCGCGCCACGATGCCCGGCGCCTGGATCTCGAGTCGCCGCATCGTCGCGCCCCCGAGGGCGCCCTTGCCGTCGAGCGGCTGGCCGAGCGGGTCGACCACGCGGCCGATGAGCGCATCGCCCACCGGGACCGACAGGATGCGGCCGGTGGCCCGTACGAGCTGCTCCTCCTCGAGCGAGGTGTCCGCTCCCAGGATGACGGCTCCGATCGTGTCCTCGTCGAGGTTGAGCGCCAGGCCCAGGGTGCCGTCCTCGAACTCGAGGAGCTCGTTCACCGCGGCGGTGGGCAGCCCGGAGATCCGCGCGATGCCGTCGCCAACTTCGGTGATCCTGCCCACCTGCTCGGCCGCCACTTCGGGTGTGTATTCCGCGACGTGCTGCTGGAGTACGGCTGCGATCTCGTCCGCGTCGATCGTCAGCTCAGCCATCGGTCATTGCTCCTCGGGTTGCTCGTTCCGGTCTGATCAGGTGTTCACGCAGTTGTTCAAGGCGGTGACGGGCGCTGGCGTCGACGAGGAGATCGCCCACCTCTACGACCGCCCCGCCCAGCAGGTCGGGTTGGTCGATCACCAGGAGCTCCACCGGGCGGTCGGTGAGGCGTTGCAGCGCCTCGGCCATGCTGCGTTGCTCGTCGGCGCCGACGGGCAGGGCCGTGTGAACCCGGGCCACGCGCCACCCGCGCGCCTGGGCCACCTGCTCCACCAGCCAGTCCAATGCGGCGACGACGTCGCGCACGTGACCCTCGAGGGTGACGTGGACGAGGCGGACCGTCATGGGACGAACCTTGCCGGTGAGGAGACCGTCCACGACGCGCTGACGGTCGTCGACGCTCCGTCCCGGGTCCGACAAGGCACGACCGAGCCCGGGGTTGGCCTCGACGATCCGGGCGAATCGGAACACCTCCTCCTCGATCTCCTCGAGCTCCGACGAGCTGACGACCTCCTCGAGCACTGCGTCCGCGTACCCGGAGGCATACGACCGCCAGGCACTGCGCCCTGCGATGGGCTCTTCGGCCCGTACCTCTTCCATGCCGAGCCCGAAAAGGTGGCGGACGTACTCGTACAGGTCGTGCAACACCGTCGGCAGCTCGTCGGCGCGCTCGGTGGCGACCGCCCGGAGCACGATCCGCAACGCGACCGGGTGGACCCGCGAGCTGAGCAGGTCCTGCAGCACCGCCCGGCGCGCCACCGAAGGAACGCCGAAGTCGGTCAGCACGACGGCGAGCTCGTTGGTCCGCGAGACGAGGTGGGCCACGGCGGTGAGGTCGTCTGCGACGGCGCTCGCGGACGGCTCTCCACCGAGGGACGCCGTGAGTGCCTCGACGTACCCGCGCATGTAGGGGCGCATAACGGCCTTCTCGCTACCGATGTCGGCCGGGCTCAGCTCGCCGGCCGGCCGGCGGAGGTCGCCGCCGAGCTGCGCAGGACCTCGACCGCTTCGTCGATCAGGGCACGGTGGTGCTCCGGGTCGATCTCGCGACCGATCACCTGCCTGGCCACGGCGAACACCAGGTTGGCCAGCTGGGTCGTCACCTCCTCGACGGCGCGCTGGCGGGACGCGGCGATCTCGGCCTCCGCGCCGGCCACCAGGCGGTCGTGCTCGCGCTGACCACGCTCTTCGGCCTCGCTCACGATCCGCTGCGCCGTCTTGTTCGCCTGGGCCACGCTTTCCCTGGCCTGTTGGCGCGCCTCTTCGAGGATGCCCGCGCGCTGAGCGCGGGTCTGCTCAGCTTCGGCCCTC
>DATGKD010000224.1:0-4157 GCA_035294855.1 Acidimicrobiales bacterium | reverse complement strand
GGGCTCCCAGCCTCGATGCGTCGGCAAAGAAGGAGTCGACCGGTCGGGGTGAGTGGAGCGTTACGGTGGGACACGAAGACCTCCGGGTTGGCGTGCTGGATTCGACACCTGCACACCTACTTCCGGAGGTCTTCGTTTTGGCGGATCCTCACGGCGTCAACAACGTCCGTGGGAAGTACAGCTAGAGCTCGCCGCGCGTCCCCTGCTGCGCAACTGCCGGCGCTCGTGCCCGAATGGCGCGAATTCGCGCTCGGCTCTCGCCACCCCGAGCCTCACCTCGGCATCCTTGCAGGCCGACCTTCGTGCGCTGAAAGCCTTTCCCGCGAGTGCTCGAGGGCGGCGCGGGCACGTCCGAGCGCCTCCCTCGTGCCTTCGAGGCGCTCGATGGCGCGGGCCTCGTGCTCCTCAGGGGGATCAGCCGAGCTTGGTCAGCGTGCGCCGCAGGTTGCGGACGGCCTGGCCGATGCGCTGTTCGTTCTCGATGAGAGCGAACCGCACGTGCCGGTCGCCGCCCGGGCCGAAGCCCACGCCGGGCGACGTGGCCACTTCGGCCTCCGACACCAGGAACGACGCAAACTCGAGCGACCCCATGCCGACATACGGCTCGGGGATGGGCGCCCACACGAACATCGTCCCCTGGGGGGGCGCGATGTCCCAGCCGATCCGCCGCAACCCGTCGCACAACGCGTCACGGCGGGCCTGGTAGGTGTCGTTCACCCACTTCGGGTAGTCGGGCGACTCGTTCATGGCGACGATCGCGGCGATCTGGATGGGCTGGAACGTGCCGTAGTCGAGATAGCTCTTCAGCTTGGTGAGGGCGGCGACGGCCTCGGGGTTGCCGACCAGAAAGGCCACGCGCCAGCCCGCCATGGAGAACGACTTCGTCATCGAGTACAGCTCGACCGCCACGTCCTTGGCGCCCGGCACTTGCAGGATCGACGGCGGCCGGTAGCCGTCGAAGGCGATGTCGGCGTACGCGAAGTCGTGGACGAGCATGATGTCGTGTTCGCGCGCGAAGTCGACGATGCGCTGCATCCACGCCAGGTCGACGCACGTGGTCGTGGGGTTGTGGGGGAACGACAGCACGATGACGCGCGGCTTCGGCCACGCCGACTCCCACGACTCCATGAGGTTGGCGAAGAACGCCTCGGCTTCCGGCACGGCCGGGAACTGTGCGACCGGGGACGGTGCGGCCGAGGACGGTGCGGCCGAGGACGGTGCTGCCGAGGAATGGGCGCCGTTGGGGCCCGGCTCGCGGTCCAGGCGGACCTGGCGCACCTCGGCCCCGGCGAACAACGGGGCGTAGATGTGGATGGGGTACGAGGGTGAGGGCACGAGCGCGCTGTCGCCCGGCCCGAGCAGCACCCACATGAGGTGCGACAGACCCTCTTTCGCCCCGATGGTCGTCACCACTTCGGTCTCCGGGTCGAGGTCCACGCCGAAGCGGCGCAGGTAGAGCGAGGAGACCGCCTGGCGCAGCTTCGGGATGCCTCGGCTCGCCGAGTAGCGGTGGTTGCGAGGGTTGTGCACGGCCTCGGCGAGCTTCTCGACCGCCACGGGCGGCGAGGGCAGGTCCGGGTTGCCGAAACCCAGGTCGATGACGTCCCGGCCGGCTCGGCGGGCCGCCAGCTTCAGCGCGTCGATGTGCGCGAAGACGTACGGGGGCAGTCCGTTGATCCGCCGGAATTCCATCGACAAATGCTACTGCCGCGCCCGAAGCCGACCGACTGATGACCTCGACGGTGGGCTCAGCTCGCGACCAACCGGTCGCGCCCGCCTCGACGCGCCACCAGCGCGGCGCCGATGGCGCCGGCGCGCTCGCCCAGGACCGCGGGCACGATCGCGACCTCCGGCCGGAACGCGGCGCCCTCGAGCATCTCCGCGAACGACCGGCGCACCGAGTCGAAGACGAGCGCCACCGCGTCGAGCAGCCCCCCGCCCACGACGATGACCGCGGTGTCGAGCACGAGCGCGAGGTTCGACAAGCCCAGTGCCAGCCACCGGCCCCACTCGGCGAGCACCGCCAATGCCTCCGCGTCGTCCGCCTGCGCCGCCGTGGTGACGTGCTCGCCGCGGACGGACTCGGGGTCCCCGCCCGCCAACAGGACGACGTGGTCGAGGTGGCCGGCGTGAGCGGCTTCGCGTGCCAAGCGGCCGAGACCGCTGCCCGACGCGAACCGCTCCCAACATCCTCGCTTGCCGCAGGGACACGGCGGGCCACCGGGGTCGACCACCATGTGGCCGACCTCGCCCGCGAAACCCCACGCACCGCGCACGACCCTGCCGCCTGCCACGATCCCCCCGCCGATACCGGTGCCGAGCGTCACCATGAGGGCGTCGTCCGCTCCGACCGCGGCGCCCTGCATCCACTCACCGACGGTGGCGCACGTGGCGTCGTTGTCCACCACGACGGGGACGCCAAGACGCGCCGACAGCTCCCCGGCGATGTCGAGCCCGGCACCTCCGGGAAGGTTGGGCGCGAACCGCAGGACGCCGTCGCTGTCCACGAGCCCGGGAGCACCGACGCCGACCCCGGTCACGTCGCCGGACAGCGAGGCGCGCAGCTGTTCGACGACAGCAGCGAGATCGTCGATGAGCCGGCCGCCCTCGGCGGGGTGGACGCCGGGCGTCGTCACCGTCGTCGGCATGCGCACCTGGGCGAGGGCGTCCCCCGACGGACCGAGCGCCAAGCCGAGGATCTTCGTGCCGCCCACGTCGATCCCCAGGGTCACATCCTCGGCCATGGCACCACCGGTCAAGTCGAGCCTCGCGTCACGGCGGCGCCCGACGCGTACAGCTGCGTCACGTCGTGAGAGACGACTCGACGCGGTTCTTCAGGTCTTCGAGCGCGGTGTGCATGATGCGGCTCTGCGCCCGGCGCTTGATGAACCCGGGCAGCGGGACACGCAGCTCGACCGCCAGGGTGTAGGTGACCTCGGTCGTGCCGTCGCCGGTGTCCTCGAAGCGGTACTCGCCGTCGAAGCGCGACGTCAGGTCGCCAGCGGTCTGGCGCCACGCGAACGTCTTCGGTGCGCCCGTGTAGTCGTACACGAGGGTGTTGCTCGAGGAGCGCCCGAACGCGCCGACCCGGAACGTGACCTCGGCGGGGCGGGCCTCTTCGTCGCGGCGCTGCACGACGACCTCCTTGATGTCGGCCGCCCACTCCGGGTAACGCTCGATGTCGCTCACCACGGCGAAGCACTGGGCGGCCGTCGCGCCGACGACCATGCGCTCCGTGGCCAGTTCCGCCACCACCACCGCTCCTTTGTCTCGTGAGGTCCTGTGTCCTGAGGCCTGTCTCGCGAGGTCCTGTGTCCTGAGGTCCTGTTACGGGTCCCGTTGCGGGTGCGGGGTCCGGGGTCCTGGTACGGGGTCCGCACCGTACCCGCGCCAAGGGCCCGGTGCGACCGGGAGGGGGTCGTCAGCCTTCGTTCACGCTCTCCTTCAGCCTTCCACGGCAGCCAGCGCCGCGCCCAGCTTGGGGGCGAGCAGGTCGTACGCGAAGGTCCGCTCGGCACGGCGGCGGGCCGCGCGGCCCATGCGACGGCGCAACGCGTCGTCGGTGAGGAGCCGCCGAAGCGCGGCGGCGACCTGCCCGGGATCGCGGGGGTCGGCGACCACCAGACCGGTCTCGCCGTGCGCAACCGCGTCCGCCGCGCCGCCGCTGTCGCCCGCGACCTGGGGCACACCGCACGCGGCAGCCTCCAGGAAGACGATGCCGAAGCCCTCCTGCTCGAGACCGATCCACCGGTCGCGACAGGGAAGACAGAACACCTCCGCGCACGCGTACAAGTCGGGAAGCCGGTCGTCGGGGACCCGTCCCAACAGCTGCACGGGCGCGCCCGACGCGTCGACGCGGCGCGCGATCCGGTCGCGGTCCCGTCCGTCGCCGGCGATGGCGACAGTCAACCCGGGGAACGACGGCTGCAGCGCTTGGGCGGCGTCGACGAGGACGTCCATGCCCTTGCGCGGCACGAGGCGGCTGACGCTGACGACGAGTGGGCCCTCGAGCGGCAGGCCGAAGGAGGCACGTGCTTTGCGCCGCTGGGCCGCAGGCAGCGTGTGGAACCGATCGACGTCGACGCCGGGCGGAACTTCGACGACCGGGCACAGACGGGACCCGGCGATGCGGCGGGCCTCGTCCGCCGGGTACCGCC
>DATGKD010000223.1:0-11515 GCA_035294855.1 Acidimicrobiales bacterium | reverse complement strand
CCTCCTCGACCTCCAGCTTCCCGACATCGACGGCGCGGCCGTCCTCGATCTGCTCGCGCAGGATCCGGCCACGGCGCGGCTCCCGGTCGCCGTCGTGGGAGCGGACGCCCCGACCCGACTCGTCCGCCAGCTCCTCGGTCGCGGCGTGGTGGGCTTCCTCGCCAAGCCGATCGACGTGCGTGGCCTGCTGTCGCTCGTCGACGCGGTGCGAGCGGCCCGCGGCGCCTGAACCGCCGCGTTCGCCGTCGCGCCGCGCCCGCCAGGTCGTCAGAACAGGAATTCCCTTTGCCAGGCTTCGAGCACGGCGTCGTCCCCGGACCGATCGACGCCGCCCAGCGTGGGGCGGCCGTACAGGGTGAGCTCGAGGTCTGAGGCGGTGCCGCGCAACACGAGATCGGCATCCGAGCCACTCCGACGGGCGGCGGCCTCCGTACCCACGACGTCGATCCGGTCGGCCAGGAGCGTCACGAACCAAGACGCATCGGCGTCGGTGGCGTCGAGCCGCAGCGACTGGCCGCGGGCATCACCGGTCCGGTGGCGCGCATGGACCAGCGTGACGAGCATTTCATCGATGCCGTCGATCGCGAGTCCCACGCCGATCGGATGGCAGCTACCCCGGGCCGACTGCGCGTCGTAGCGGTGGACGGCCAACTCGTGGGCGCAGCGCCGCGCCACGAAGGCCGCCGAGTGGTCAGGGTCGTACCAGGTCCACACGTCGGTGTTGCCCGGCGTGGTGTTCAGCTGGTCGACCAGTTGACGCCCGAGCATCCGGAGCCATGCCGCCGGGTCGTCGCCCGGCTGTTCGGGAAACGGCGTCTTCGGACGGCCCGTTCCCTCGCACAGGACATGCGTCCAGAACCCGCAGAACTGGCCGACGTGCAGCGTCAGGTCCGACACCGTCCAGTCGGGGCACGTCGGCACGGGATCGGACGCAAGGCCCGCGCCCACGGCCTCAGCCAGGGAGTCGACTTCCTGCTTGACCGCGGTGATGTGCTCGTCGTAGTTCATCGTCCCGACCTTAAGCGGGCGGGGCTCACGTCGAGCAGCCGGGGACGTGTCTCGATACGCTCTGCCCGCTCCAGGACCACCAAGGGCACCCGACGCCAAGAGGTGAACGCCGTGTCGCAGATCCCCGTCCAGGAATTCGCTCTGCCCGGTTTCGGTGGCGAGCTGATCCATCCGGACCACCAGGCGTACGACGAAGCCCGCAAGGTCTTCAACGCCATGATCGACCGGAAACCGGCGCTCATCGCCAGATGCTCGAACGCCGACGACGTGGCCGCGGCGGTCGGCCTCGCCCGAACCCAGAACCTGCCGCTGTCGGTCTACGGGGGTGGCCACGGGGTCACCGGCTCAGCCGTCGTGGACGCCGGCATCTGCATCGACCTGCGCGCGATGAAGGGCATCGACGTCGACGCGTCGGCGAAGACGGTGCGGGCGGAAGCCGGCTTGACGTGGGGCGAGCTCGACGCGGCCACGCAGGAGCACGGGCTGGCTGTGACCGGCGGCCGGGTTTCCACCACGGGCATCGCCGGCCTCGCCCTCGGGAGCGGCAGCGGGTGGCTCGAGCGCGCCTTCGGATTCACCTGCGACAACCTCCTGAAAGCCGAGGTCGTCACCGCCGACGGCCGGCAGGTCGTCGCATCGGAAGACGAGAACAGCGACCTGTTCTGGGGCCTGCGGGAGGCGGCGGGAATTTCGGCGTGGTCACCGCGTTTCACCTCCGCCTCCACCCGGTCGGGCCGATCGTCCTCGGCGGGTTGCTCGCCTATCCCGCGGATCGCGCCGGCGAGGTGCTCCGTTTCTGGCGCGACTTCATGTCGAAGGCTCCCGACGAGCTCGGCACCGGTTTGGCGTTCATCACCGCGCCCCCCGAGGAGTTCGTCCCCGAGCCTGTCCGAGGGCACCCGGTGGTCGGGGTGGTCGTCTGCTACTGCGGCGATCCCGAGGAGGGTGCGCAGGTCGTGGCGCCGTTGCGCGAGCTGGGCCCGGGGCTCGATCTCGTCCAGCCCATGCCGTACTGCGCGGTGCAGCAGCTGCTCGACCCGGGCAACCAGAAGGGCATGCTCAACTACTGGTCGGGTGACTTCTTCACGGACCTGCCGGACGAGGCCACGGAGGTCCTGACGTCGCTTGCCACCCGTCCGGTGTCACCGTTCACCCAGATCATCGTCGTACCGGGGGGCGGCGCCGTTGCACGCGTCGACGATGACGCCACCGCGTTCGGACAGCGCAACGCGCCTTGGAACATCCACTACCTGTCCATGTGGACGGACCCGGCGGACACCGAGCGCAACATCGCCTTCACGCGCGACCTCGCCACGGCGATGAAGCCGTGGACGACCGGCCGCCTCTACCTCAACTTCATCGGGGACGAGGGCCTCGGCCGGGTGGAAGCCGCCTTCGGGCCGGAGAAGTTCTCCCGTCTGCAGACCCTCAAGAAGACCTGGGATCCGGACAACCTCTTCCGCCACAACCAGAACATCCCGCCGGCGCCCTGAGCGCCGGCCGGCGCGGGGGAGCGCTCAGATGGCGCGCTCGCGTCCTTCCCAGTAGGGATCGCGCAGCTTGCGCTTGTAGAGCTTCCCGTTGGGGTCGCGCGGCATGTCGTCGGTGAAGTCGATGCTCTTGGGCGTCTTGAAGCGCGCCAGCCGGCCGCTGCACCACGCCAGGATCTCCTCGGCGAGCTCCGGGCTTCCCTCGACGCCGTCGACCGGCTGCACGACGGCCTTCACCTCCTCGCCCCAGTCCTCGTGGGGGATGCCGAAGACGGCCGCGTCGACGACCTTGGGATGGCCCAGGAGGACGTTCTCGATCTCCGCCGGGTAGATGTTCGCCCCACCCGAGATGATCATGTCCGTCTTCCGGTCGCACAGGAAGAGGAAGCCGTCGTCGTCGAGGTAGCCGATGTCGCCCACGGTGAAGAACTTGCCGATGCGGTTCTTCTCCGTCTTCGCCTTGTCCTTGTGGTACTCGAAGTCGGCGGATTGCATGGCCATGTAGACCGTGCCGATCTGGTTGGCCTCGAGCCGGTTGTTGTCGTCGTCGAAGATGGCGATCTCCGAGATCGGCCACGGCTTGCCGACGGTGCCCGGCTTCGTGAGCCACTCCTCGGTGTTGACGATGGTGCCGCCACCCTCGGACGCGGCGTAGTACTCGTCGATCACCGGGCCCCACCACTCGATCATCGCCCGCTTGGTGTCGACCGGGCACGGAGCAGCCGCGTGGATCATGTGGCGCAGGGACGACAGGTCGTACCGGTGCTTGGCGTCTTCGGGGAGGGCCAGCAGGCGGTGGAATTGCGTCGGCACCATGTGGGAATGGGTCACGCGGTAGCGCTCGATGAGCTCGAGCATCCCCTCGGCGTTCCACTTGTCCATGAGCACGACGGTGTGGCCCATGTGGATGGCGGCGCCCGAGAAGCGCAGGACCGCGGTGTGGTACAGCGGCGAGCCGACGATATGGACGTTGTCGTCGCGTGACTGGATGCCGAACAGGAGCAGAATGCCGGCCAGCCCGATGGCCGCCGCGTCGGGGTCGGCGCCGGAGAGCGAGCGACGGACGCCCTTCGGGTAGCCCGTCGTGCCCGAGGTGTAGTTCATGGTGTCGCCCAGGGTGCGTTCCTCGGGTCGGTCGGTGGGCTGTCGGTCGCGCAGCTCGGCGAAGGAGCCGAAGCCCGGCACGTCGCCGACCGCGAGGCGCCGCTCGGTGGGGATGCCGGCCTCGTCGGCAGCCGCCGTGCACTCGTCGGCGAAGCGCTCGTGGCCGACGAACGCCTTGGCGTCGGAGTCGGCCACGATGTACGCGATCTCCGGGGCCACCAGGTGGTGGTTGATCGGGACGATGTACCACCCCGCCTGGAGCGCAGCGAGATAGATCTCGAACACTTCCACGCAGTTCGGCAGGACGAAGGCGATCGTGTCACCCGGCTTGAGTCCCAGCTCGCGCAGCCCGTGGACGACCTGGTTGGCTCTCGCCAGCAGTTCGCCCGCCTTGAACTCGGCGCCGTCCGGGCCCACCAGTGCCAGGTGCCCGGGCTCCTCCTGGGCCATGGCCCAGAACCCGAAGTCGGTCATGCTCGCTCCTGCGTCACTCGAACGGGCCTGCTCACGGGCGCCGGGACGCCGTGGGACGCCACGAACGGCCCGCGGCCCGGGGGCCGAGACTAGAACGCGTTCTCGGAATGGGCAAGCCGCTGGGACGCGAGCCGGCGCAGGTCCTCGGCGCGGATCTTGGCGTTGCCGGTGAGCACGAGCTCGTCCTCGCTGAAGAACAGCACGCGGCGCGGCAGCTTGTAGGAGGCGAGCTTGCCGCGGAGAAAGTCGCGCACGTCGTCCTCGCCGAGCGTCGTGCCCGGCTGGGCCACCGCGCACACCACCACGATCTGGCCGAGGGTCGGGTGCGGCACCCCCACCGCCAGCGCGCTGTGCAGCCCGGGGTGGCGCAGCAGCTCGTTCTCGATCTCGACCGGCGACACGTTGGCTCCCCCGGTCTTGATGAGGTCGCTCGTGCGGCCCACCCAGTGCAGGTGGCCGGCGTCGTCGACGAACCCGGCGTCCCCTGTCGGGAAGAAGCCGTCGGTGTCGAACACGTGCTCGGGCGCCACCTTCAGATATCCCTTCATGAGGGTGGGGCCCTTGACGCGGATCTCTCCCGGTGAGCCGGCCGGCTGCGCGGTCCCCGTCGACGCGTCGACGATCCGCAGCGCGTTGCCGGGCAGGACGAAGCCCTCGTGGCCCTGACGCTCGGCCTCGGGTGTGTCCGAGGGCATCGAGCTGAAGATGGTGAACGTCTCGGTCAGCCCGTACGCGGCGCGGGGGCTGTACGCCGCCTCGAGCTTTACGCTCGGGTGCCGGGCGAAGGCCGTGATCCCCTCGGCCTTGCGGATCGACGACAGGTCGCGCGCGGGCCAGTCGGGGTGGCTCTCCAACGCGGCGAGCTGGTGCGCCCACGCGTGCGGGTTGGTGACGCGCTCGGTCTCGATGAGGCGCAGCGCCTCGCCCGGGTCGAACATCTCCTGGAGGACGAGGCAGCCGCCCGCAGCGAGCGTCGCCCCCATGATCATGCAGAAGCCCGCCGTCCAGAAGAAGGGGAACGCGCTCCACACCCGAGAGGTGGGCTCCAGGCGCAGGTGGCGCGCGAACCGCCAGCTCTGTATGGCGGCCGCCCGCTGCGCGTGCAGCACGCCCTTCGGCTTGCCCGTGGTCCCCGAGGTGTAGACGACGAGCGCGTCGTCGTGCTCGGACACCTCCGCGGCGCGACCCGAGAGCACCTCGTCGTCGATGTGATCGGCACCGGCGAGGAAGTCCTCGTACCCGGCGGTGCCGAAGCACGCCAAGCGCCCCAGGTACGGCAGCGACCCCATGAGCGAACGGATCTGCTCGTGGTAGCGGTGGCGCGCCAGCCGCTCCTGGTAGACGAGCACCGCGGCGTCGCTGTGGCGAAGGAGGTACTCGAGCTCCGGGGGTTCGAACATGGTGTTGACCGGCACGAGGACACCCCCCGCCAGCGCCACCCCGAACGCCGCGCACACCCACTCTGGGCGGTTCCCCATGAGCAGCGCCACCCGGGTGCCCTTGCTCGCGCCGGCGGCCACGAGCGCCTTGGCGAAACGCTGCGAGCGCGCCGCGAGCTCGGCATAGCTCCACCGCACGACGGTGTCCCCGCCTCCGCCATCGCCGGTGTCGTCGCGCTCGTGGAAGCAGACCGCCTCGCGGTCTGCGTGGCGCGCCGCCGACTCGAGGAGCAGCCCGCCCATGGTGAGCGGGCCCATGCCCGGTTCGGACTCGAACGACGGCCCGAAGAACGTCGTCGCGCCGGTGTACTCGGGTCGACTCGGGCCCACGTTCACTGGATGCGCACCGCGGCCGGCAGAGTGCGTTGTCCCGCGCCCGATCTCGTCGCTGCTCAGCCCGGCAGCTCCACCTCGACGGGTCCCTTGGCCATGACCGAACCGTCCTGGTTCGTCATGGTCACCTCGAGCGTCACCACCCCGGTGCCGAGTATCGGCTCGTAGCGCGCCGCGGTCACCTCGGCGTCGAGCAGCGTGAGGTCGCCGTCGAATGCCGGGAACCGGTACTGCACCGCCGAGTGGCGCACGAAGCCGCGGTCGCCCGCCCACGCGGAGACGTAGTCGAGTACCCACGCGCCCATCGACGCTCCGTAGCCGTAGCCGCGCGGCATCCCGATCAATCGCGCGTGCTCTTCGTCGGTGTGGCCCCGCGACGGCCCGTGGTACAGGCCGTCGCCGAGCTCGGGGTCGAGCTGCGCGCCCTCGAGGTCACGGTCCATCTCCTCGAGCCAGCCCGCGTCCGACAGGTGGTCGGGGCCCTCGTGGAAGCTCGAGCCCCACACCGTGAAGATGTAGCCGCGCCACTCCGTCGCCATGCTCGGCAGCGAGTGGGGGCCGATGGGGCGCGTCGGCAGCTGCTGGCCCACCTCGACCGACTCGAGCGTGGGACTGGCGTCGTGAGCCAGGCCGCGGATCCACGCCATGCGTTGCGCCTCGATGTCGGCGAGGCGCTCGGGCGTCCAGGTCGGCCGAGGTGCAGCTCGCTCGAAGAACAAGCGGTCGCGCGCCACGTCCGCGCGGTAGCGCACGGCGGTCGACCACTGGCGGGCGACCTTCTCGCCGCGCTGGTTCGTGTACACGGTCTCGCCCCGGCTGAACATCGTCGGCCCGGCGAACTTGGTCTCCGACACCTTGTAGTCCACGAACCGGCGACGCATCCGCAGCACGTCGCCCGGGTAGATGCGCGGCCCGGCGAACCACCACTCGTCTCCGCCGAAGATCATGTGTGTGCCGGGGATGTTCCCGACGATGGCGGGCCCTGCGCCGTGCCCCACGTCGCAACAGATCGTGAAGGATTGGGGGGCCACGATCCTCCCGAACACGCTGCGCGATGCGACCTCATCGTCGTAGTGCAGAGGGTTGGGGTACTGCATCGCCTGCACCCATCGCCGGATGTCGGTGACCGTGACCGGCTCCTTCAACTGCCCCCCACCGACGGGCTTGCCGATGTACCGGTCGACATCGGACGTGTCGAACTCGATGGCGTCGTCTACCTGCGTCATCGTCCCCCTCCTCGTCGTCGGAATCCTGACACAGGCGTCAGCGAGACGCCACGGCGCGGCGGTGCACCGCAACCATGCCTGTGGCGCCCGGGCTGGGGAGACGTGCACGCCTGCGGCTATCGTCCCGCCACCGGCGGCGCGCGACGACGAACGGCGCCCCCGCACACGCGGCCGGCGCACGAACGACTGCACCGGTTACGGACGAGGAAGGAAAGGGATTCACGCCATGGCCGGGTTCTTGGAAGGCAAGGCGATCGCCATCACCGGGGCGGGCGGCGGCATCGGACGCGCCTGTGCGCTGGCGTGCGCCGCCGAGGGAGCACGCGTGGTGGTGGCCGACATCGGCGTGGGCCTCGCCGGCGAGAACCCCACGAGCGAGGTGGCCGAAGCGGTCACGAAGGAGATCGAGCAGGCAGGCGGCGAGGCCGTGGCCGTTGCCGAGGACGTGAGCACCGTGGCGGGCGGCGAACGCATCGTGAACACCGCCGTCGAGCGCTGGGGCCGCATCGACGGCGTGGTGGCGGTGGCCGGCATCCTGCGCGAGCGCATGCTGTTCAACATGTCCGAGGACGAATGGGACACGGTGATCGCCACCCACCTGAAGGGCCACTTCAGCGTGTTCCGTCCGGCCGCAGCGATCATGCGCAAGCAGGAGTCAGGCTCGCTCGTCGGCTTCACCTCGGGCGCCTTTGCGGGCAGCGTCGCTCAGGCCAACTACTCCGCCGCCAAAGGCGGGATCGTCTCCCTCGTGCGCTCGGCCGCCGTCGGCCTGCACCGTTACGGGGTCCGCGCCAACGCGGTCGCCCCGGTGGCGCGCACCCGCATGTCGGCCAACGTCCCGATGGAGCTCGCCGAGATGGGCGAGCCCGAGGACGTCGCTCCCCTCGTCGTCTACCTGCTGTCGGACGCCTCAAAGGACGTGACCGGCCAGGTGTACACGGCGGTGGGCGGGCGCATCGCGGTGTGGAACCAACCCACCGAGGTCCGTCAGATGACGACGGAGGGTCGCTGGACTCCGCAGGGCATCGCGGCGCGGTTCGACGAGGTGGGTGTGGAGCGCATGCCACTCATCGACCGGTTGGAGGAGATCCGCAAGGCGGCGTCGTCCGGCGACAAGCCCAACACATGAGAACCGTCGGGCCCGCCGTCGCGTTCGACGTGCCTCCCCGGTAGCGGCGCCATGCGGTTCAGCTACGCCGAGTCGATGACGGACCCGCGCTACTACGTGCCGCTCGCCGTGGCGGCCGAGGAGGCCGGCTACGACTCGTTCGTCCTGCCGGACAGTATCTGCTACCCGCGCGAGTCCGACACGACCTATCCGTTCAACCCTGACGGGACGCGCGAGTTCCTGGAGGACAAGCCGTTTCTGGAGCCGTTCGCGCTGGCGTGCGCGCTCGGTGTGCGCACGTCGACGATCCGGTTCGTCACCTTCGTCGTGAAGCTCCCCATCCGTCACCCGGTGCTCGTCGCCAAGCAAGCATCCACCGCGGCGGTCATGACGGGGAACCGGTTCCTCCTCGGAGTGGGCACGAGCCCGTGGCCCGAGGACTACGCCATCCTCGGCGTGCCCTGGGAGCGCCGGGGCCGGCGCATGGACGAGGAGTTGGACGTCATCCGCGGGCTCACCGCGGGTGGGTACTTCGAGTACCACGGCGAGATCTTCGACATCCCCGCGGTGAAGATGGCACCCGCGCCGAGCGCGCCCATCCCGATCCTGCTCGGCGGACACGGCGACGCCGCGCTGCGCCGGGCGGCGCGCGTCGGCGACGGGTGGATGCACGGCGGCGGCGACCCCGCGCACCTGCCGGGGCTCCTGGCCCGCCTGGGCGAGCTGCGGGCCGAAGCGAAAAGGCAGCACGAGCCCTTCGCCATCTACGTCATCTCGACCGACGCCTACAGCGTGGACGGCGTCCGCCGCCTGGAGGAGCAGGGCGTGACCGACGTGGTGGTGGGTTTCCGCTGGCCGTACACCGTCGGGCCCGACACCGAACCGCTCCAGGTCAAGGTGGACAACCTCAGGCGGTTCGCGGACACTGTGATCGACAAGGTGGAGCGCTAGCTTCACGACACGACGAGGTCAAGGACTGGTCGTCGTCACACGAGGTTCAGGAAAGGCGACCCCATGGGTGCGGCACGCGAGATGTCCTACAAGTCGATGGCGATGGCCGAGGCCAAGGATCGCGACGGCTGGCTCGGCCTCTTCGCCGACGACGCCGTCGTCGAGGACCCGGTCGGGCCGTCGCACTTCTCGCCCGACGGCAGGGGCCACCGGGGCATCGAGGCCATCACCGCGTTCTACGACAACGTCATCTCGATGAGCGAGAGCCTCAAGTTCAACATCGCCCGGTCGGTGGAATGCGGTGACGAGGTGGCGAACGTCGGCGAGCTCCGCATCACGATTCCCGGCGGGCAGTCCGCCATGGTGAACCTCGTCAACATCTACAAGGTGGGGCCCGACGGCAAGCTGGCCTCGCTGCGGTCGTTCTGGGAGCAGGACAAGCTCAGCTTCTCCTGAGCCCTCCGTGCGCGTCCTCAAGGCGCTCGCAGCCGGACCGCCGGAACTGTGCAGGTCAACTCGCTTCGGGGACCGCTTGCTGGATGATCATCGGCCCGTCGTTTCTCGGGCTGTTCACGGTCTTGTCGACCGGGTGGCGGACGAGGGTGCCCGCCGGCGCGGGCAGCAGCAGCTTGGCGAGCTCGTCGGTGTCGTGCTGGTCGGGGTCGAGCCAGCGATCGAAGTCCTTGCGCTCGATGATGACGGGCATGCGGTCGTGGACGTCGATCATGTCTGCGCCCGCGTTGGTGGTGATGATCGTGCACGTCCGCAGCATCGTCTCGGGGTCCGGCTCCTCTGAGCGCGACTTGTCCCACCACGTCTCGTACAGGCCGGCGAAAGTGATCGGCTGGCCGTCCGCCCGCCGGAAGTAGAAGGGCTGCTTCTTCTTGGGGAAGTTCGGGTCCGGCACCTGCCATTCGAAGAAGCCGTCCACGACGATGAGGCAGCGGTGCTTGGCGAACGCCGAGCGATAGGCCGGCTTGGTGGCGACCGTCTCGGCCTTGGCGTTGATCATCTTGTAGCCGGTCTTGGGGTTCTTGGCCCAGTGCGGTACGAGCCCCCACCGGAGCACGTCCAGGACGCGCTCGTGGGCTCCGTCCCCCTCGTCCGAGTCCCCGCGGCCGTGACGTTCGGTGATGGCGGGCACACCGCGCGCCGGCGGGACGTTCCAGCTGGGCCGGCCGTCAGGGTCGACGCCGGCGGCGAGCTGGACCTCGAGCATCCGGGCCAGCTGGGACGGAGGGGTGTGGATGTCGACGCGTCCGCACATGCGCCCTCAGCCTACGAGGAGGGTGTCACGAGACGAGCCAGTAGCCGCGGCCGTCGGGCGTGCCGGCGATGACGGCGATCGGGGCGTTGACCGGCTTGCCGCCCATCGACCCGAAGAACCTTGCCGGGCCGAAGGCGAACACGCCGCCGTCAGACGCCACCAGCCAGTACCCGTGGTCGTCGGGCGTGCCGGCGATGCCGGCTACCGGCGCGTTGAGAGCGGTGCCGCCCATCGAACCGGTAAATACCGCTGTTCCGAAAGCGAACACGCCGCCGTCAGACGCCACCTCCCGGCCCTTCGCTGCCGCCGTCCTTCCCCATGCTCCGACACCTCGAGGGAAAGGAGCCCGGCAAGGTCACGCGCGAACTTCCCAGCGAGGTGGTTTCGCCATGGTCCGTTGGGTGTCCGGGTCTCCCAGCCGCCGCCGACCTGTGCCGCAGATCCGACCAGGGGCGCTGCGCTCGACCACGCTCCGAGGTCACCCGGCATCCGGGGAGACCGGGAACCCAGCTACCTCAGGATGCACTTCGATACCAAGAAACCTCTTGCGCCACGGCAGTTCGGCTCTTAAGGTGGCCACGCATTGCGGTGGGATGACCTCTTTGTCAGAGGTTGTCGTGGGGGGCGTGTAGGTAGTGGGCGGATTTTTCACATCGTCACGTGACGGTGCAACGTCATTCAGCGCGAAATCGCAGCCTGTCCTGGGCAGTGCTGCCGACCGTGCGGTCCCCGACGCCGGCGCGCTGAACGAGTCTCGAGCGCCCAGGCGAGTATCCAAGAAGCTGGTCGTCCTGTTCGCGCTGTGCGTGGTGGTTCAGTTGGCGATTGTGGCTCGAGCGCTCGCCGATGTGACTGCCGGAGACGGCGGAAACACCGTGACAGTGGGGGCGTCGAATTCGTCGTCTGCTCCCGGTGGGCCTGGTCACCCGACATCCGGAGGCGCGGTGGGCGGGGGCGTTCGAGGTCCGGTGTGCTCGTACACACTCTTGCCGCCCAGCGAACAAGCAACCCTCGGGACTGGCCCGGCATCGGGCCCCGGCAACTGGTACGAGCTCGACTGCACCGGTCCCACCCTCGGGCTGTACCCCGGGGGTGTGGTCTGGCTGGCCAGTCCC
>DATGKD010000222.1:0-8171 GCA_035294855.1 Acidimicrobiales bacterium | reverse complement strand
CCGCCTTGCGCACGTCGCCCAAGGCGGCGTCCACCGCAACCTGGTCACGGCCGGCGCGCACCGATCGTGTGCGCTCGACCTGCGAACGCTGCAGGGCGGGGTCGATGGGGAAGACCTCGGTGGGCTCCACTTCGTCATCGGTGAACCGGTTGACCCCCACGAGGACCTTCTCGCCGTCGTCGACGGCCTTGGCGTAGGCGTAGGCCGCCTGTTCGATCTCGCCCTGCATGAACCCGGCCTCGATGGCGGCCACGGCACCGCCCATGGCGTCGACCCGCTCGAGGTACTCCCAGGCGGCCCGCTCCACCTCGTCTGTCAGGGCTTCCACGAAGTACGACCCGGCCAGCGGATCGACGGTATCGGTCACCCCTGACTCGTATCCCACGATCTGCTGGGTGCGGAGCGCGATCTTGGCCGCCTTCGTCGTGGGCAGACCCAGCGCCTCGTCGTAGCCGTTGGTGTGCAGGCTCTGGGTGCCGCCGAGCACGGCCGCGAGGGCCTGGACGGTGACGCGGGCGATGTTGTTCTCGGGCTGCTGCGCCGTGAGGGTGGAGCCTCCGGTCTGGGTGTGGAACCGCAGGAGCTTGGAACGTTCGTCGCTCGCGCCGAAGCGCTCGGTCATGATGCGGGCCCACATCCTGCGGGCGGCTCGGTACTTGGCGACTTCCTCGAACAGGTTGTTGTGGGCGTTCCAGAAGAACGAGAGGCGGGGGGCGAAGTCGTCCACCGCCAGCCCGGCGGCGCGCGCCGCCTCGACGTAGGCGATCCCGTTGGCGAGCGTGAAGGCGATCTCCTGGACCGCGGTCGAGCCCGCCTCGCGGATGTGGTAGCCGGAGATCGAGATCGTGTTCCAGTTGGGCAGGCGTTCCGAGCAGTACGCGAAGGAGTCGGTGACGAGCCGCATCGACTGTCGGGGCGGGTACACGTAGGTGCCCCGGGCCACGTACTCCTTCAGGATGTCGTTCTGCACGGTGCCGCCGAGCGCGTCGGGCGCCACGCCGTTCTCCTCGGCGACCAGCTCGTACAGCAGGAGCAGGATGGCCGCAGTGGCGTTGATCGTCATCGACGTCGTCACCTTGTCGAGCGGCAGGTCCGCGAGCAGGAGGCGCATGTCGGCGACCGAGTCGATGGCGACGCCGACCTTGCCCACCTCGCCCTCGGCGCGGGGGTGGTCGGAGTCGAGGCCCATCTGGGTCGGCAGGTCGAAGGCGCACGACAGCCCGGTCTGCCCGGCGGCGAGGAGGAACTTGAACCGCTCGTTCGTGGACTCCGCCGTGCCGAACCCCGCGTACTGCCGCATGGTCCACAGCCGGCCCCGGTACATCGTGGGGTAGATGCCGCGCGTGTAGGGGAAGTGGCCCGGCTCGCCCAGCTGGACCTGGGGGTCGAAGGCGGCGAGTTCTTCGGGCCCGTAGACGGGCGAGATCTCGATGCCCGAGTCGGTCCGGCGCACGCCCTCGCTCGCGTCTCCCACGGGGTCAAGGTTACGGGAGGACTGTCCGGTACCGCCTCCCGGGAGGCGCGTCGGGGCAGGGCCGTCGGTTCTGGCTCGACCCCGTACCGGTCCTCAGAACGGGGTCGTCACGTCACTTCAGGGGCGGCGCCGTGTGCGGCATGCAGAGGTCGTCGTACTCGGCGATGACGATCGGCGGCGCGTCGGGGCCGCACGCGGGGCACTTCGGATCGCGGCGGACCTTGAAGGTCCGGAACGTCTCCTCCAGCGCGTCGTACGCAAGCAGCCGGCCCACGAGCGGGTCGCCGATCCCGAGGACCATCTTGATGGCCTCGACCGCCTGGATCGAGCCCACGATGCCCGGGAGGACGCCGAGCACTCCGGCCTCGGCGCACGAGGGCGCGAGCTCGGCGGGCGGCGGCTCGGGGATGAGGCACCGGTAGCACGGCCCGTTGTACGGGTCGAACACCGTCACCTGGCCCTCGAACCGGAAGATCGACCCGTGCACCACGGGGATGCGCTTCAGAAGCGAGGCGTCGTTCACCAGGTAGCGCGTGGGGAAGTTGTCGGTCCCGTCCACGATCAGGTCGTAGCCGTCGATGATGTCGAGGACGTTGTCCGCGCCAAGCCGCACGTCGTAGGTGACCACGTCGACGTCGGGGTTCAGTGCGGTGAGCGTCTTCTTGGCCGAGTCGACCTTGCGCTCGCCGATGCGGTCCATCGAGTGGAGGATCTGGCGCTGGAGGTTCGACGCGTCCACGACGTCCATGTCGATGATGCCGATCGTGCCGACGCCGGCCGCCGTCAGGTAGAGAGCTGCCGGCGACCCGAGACCCCCCGCCCCGAGGAGCAGGACCTTCGAGTGGAGCAGCTTCAGCTGCCCGGTCTCGCCGACTTCGGACACGAGCAGGTGGCGCTGATAGCGGTTGCGCTGGTCGGCGGTCAGGGTCTCGGGCGCCCGCCACGGCCGGCCTTCGTCCTTCCACCGGTTGAAGCCGCCGACCATCTCGACGACGTCGGTGTACCCCATGTCACCCATGGTCTTGGCGGCGAAGACCGAGCGCACGCCGGTCGCGCAGTAGACGACCACGGGCGTCGACTTGTCGGGGATCCTCCCCTCGACGCTGAACTCGAGGTTGCCACGCGGCAGGTGGATCGCCCCTGGTAGGGCGCCCTGTTCGTACTCGTCGGGCTCGCGCACGTCGAGCACCGCGACCTCGTCCAGCCGTGGCTGCACGTCCGCGGGCACGACGTGACGGGTCAGCTCTCTGGCCTCTTTGAGCAGATCTCGAGGCGTCTTCACGACATCACCTCCGAGCGTAAAACCCTACCAGCCCGGTCGACATTCCCTCCGGCCGCCGTCGATCCGGTCTCGCCCTCGAGACCAGTGGATACGGTCTCGCCCTCGAGACCAGTGGATACGGTCTCGCTCTCGAGACCAGTGGATCCGGTCTCGCCCCCGAGACCAGTGGATACGGTCTCGCCCTCGAGACCAGTGGATACGGTCTGCCGGCGTGGAGCTCACGGAGGTGATGCGGACGCGGCACATGGTGCGCAGCTTCTCGGGCCGCCCCGTCCCCGACACGATCCTCACGAAGATCGTCGCCGCTGCCGCCGCCGCACCCTCAGCGGGGAACGCCGATGGATGGGAAGCAGTCGTTCTCGTCGGACCCGCGGAGACGGCCCTTTTCTGGGAAGCGACCACGACGGCCGACTGGCGGGCGACCTCCCCCCGGTGGCCCGGGCTCTCCCGGGCGCCGGTCGTCGTGGCGGTCTTCGTGAACCCCGGCGCATACGTGGCCCGCTACGCCGAGCCGGACAAGGTCGCCAGCGGCCTCGGGACCGGTCCTGACGCGTGGCCGATCCCCTACTGGCTCGTCGACGGGGGGTTCGCGGTTCTGCTGATGCTGCTGGCGGCTGTCGACGTCGGGCTCGGTGCGTGCTTCCTCGGCAATTTCCGGGGCGAGTCAGAGCTCCGCTCGGCTCTCGATGTCGGCGACGAATCGCGGTACCTGGGCGCGGTCCTCATCGGCGAGGGCGACGGCCTCGACACGCCGTCGGCCTCGGCGCGTCGAGGCCGGCGCGACCCGGCGTCGGCTGTCCGGCGATTGACGTCGCCGCCTCCGCCATCTTCTCCACCGTCTCCTCCACCGTCGCCTTCACTGTCTTCTTCTTCATCGTCGGAGGACACCATCGGCGCGGACGTGTGGAGCTGATCCGCCGGGGCGCCTCGTCCCGGTTCAGGGCCCCAGGTACGCTGCGGCGGCGATGGCCCGCATCGACGTCCCGGGTGGCGACGGAGGCGACGCCGTCCAGGTGTGGACGCTGCGTCCCGAGATGGGGCGCGCCGTCAGCCGCTTGGTGGACACCGTCTACAACCGGAGCATCCTGCCCGTTCGTGTGCGCGAGGCCGCGCGTATCCGTATCGCCCAGCTCAACGACTGTGCGGTCTGCCTCGCCTTCCGAGCCGATTCGGTCAAGGACCAGGGCCTCACCGAGGACTTCTACCGGCATGTGTCCGAGCACCCGTCGGAGGACCGCTATTCGGCACAGGAACGGCTGGCCGTGGAGTACGCCCAACGCTTCGCCGTCGACCACCTAAACATCGACGACACGTTCTTCGGGGAGCTGCGCAGCGTCTTCTCGGACGCCGAGGTGCTCGACCTCACCATCTGCCTGGGGGCGTTCCTCGGTCTCGGGCGGATGCTCCGCTCGCTCGGCATCGACGAGACCTCGCTCACCGACGTCTGACGGTTGCGGGCGGCGCCCGTCAGGGCTTCCCGGCTCTCAGGGCTCGAGGAACGTCGACGTCGAGCCGGGGGCCTCGTTCGGAGAGCCCGGCACCGCCCAAAGACCGTCGTTGCCCGCAGGCGCGACCCGTTCCGACTGTTCGGCGCGGGCGTGGGCGAACGTCGTGGCGGAGGACTCGAAGTGGGGGGCCGAACCGAGGCCGTCGAAGTACGGGCCGGAGCCAAACTCGCAGCCCAGGAGCCTGAGGGCCGCGGCCTGGCCCGCGGTGGTCACGCCCTGCGCGACGACCGGCAGGCCGAGCGCGCTCCCGAGGGAGACGAGGCCGCGCACGAGCGCCCCACCTCGCCCGTCGTCGCTCGGGACGCCGACGCGGGTGTCATCGGAGGCACCGGGATCATCCGGCCTGTCATCGGTGGCGGGGTCGATCGAGGCCACGACGAGCGGCGAAAGCTTGATGCCGGCGATCGGCAGCTGCTGGAGCCAGTCGAGATTGGACGGGCCCGCTCCGAAGTCGTCGAGCGAACAGAGGACCCCCCGCTCCCCGAGAGCGTCGATGACGGACGCCACCGACGCCAGGTTCGACGTGGGCGCCTCCCGGACGTCGAGACCGAGGACCGCCGGCGCCAGTCGGTACTTCGCGGTGAGCTCGTCCAGGGACTCGAGGAACGAGGGGTCGGTCACCTGGCCGAGCGACACCTTGATCCACAAGCGGAAATCGTCGGGCAGCGGCGACGCCTTCATTCGGAGTGAGAGGTCACACAACGTCGTGTCGAGGAGCCAGCGCGCCACCGACGGTCCCAGGCCGGCCTCCTCAGCCTCGTCGAGGAGCTCCCACACCGACGGCGCCAGTGCGCCGAGCTCTTCCGGCGCATCGGTGTCGGGCGACGAAGGCCGGATGATCGCGAGCTCGCTGACCAGTGCCCCGCTCGCCAGATCGATCACGGGCTGATAGTCGACGACCAGGTCCCCGCTCTCCATGGCGGCGCGCAGTCCTTGTCGGCTCTTGTGCCGCGCAGCGGCGTGCTCGCGCATCAAGGGCTCGAAGAAGCGCCAGGAGCCACCGCCTTCGTCCTTGGCATAGCGCATCGCGAGCGCGGCGTTCCCCAGGAGCATGTCAGGGCGCAGCGTGTCGGCAGGGTCGGGTGGTTCGCCCGTTTCAGTGACCACGACACCCACACTCGCGGTGAGCTGGTGCTCGACACCGTCGACCGAGGTCGGGCGCGCCACCTCGTCGAGCAACTGTTGCGCGACGCGTGCAGCGTCTTCCTCGCCGCCGATGTAGGGGCACACCACGACGAACTCGTCGCCGCCAAAACGGGCGACGGTGTCGGTCCGGCGTCGCGACGCGCAGAGCCTGGCGGCGACGTCGTTCAGAAGGTCGTCGCCAGCCTGATGCCCGAAGAGCTCGTTCACGCGCGAGAAGCGGTCCAGGGCGACGAAGAACACGCCGACGGGCGCGTCGTCCGAGTGGCACGCGGCGACGGCGTCGTTCAGCTTGTCGTCGAGGAGGACCCGGTTGGGAAGTGCCGTCAGAGGGTCGTGGAGGACCCGGTCATCGACGCCGATCTGGGGCGCCGGTGCGGAGAGGATGGCGCCGAGACCCTTGCCGAGACCGCGGCGGCGGGGCTCATGTGCCCTCGTCGACTCGCCGCCGAGCTCGCTCTCGTCCTGCACTCCCGCCGCTCCGATCCTTCGGGCCCGGTCGCCGGTCCCGTCTACTCCTGTTCAATCGGCAAATTCCCGTACCCCGTCCGGGCAATCCGACCCGGCTGGGCGCGCGGCGATCCCGTAACGAGGTCCCGACCTTGAGGTCACGATCGAGCCACACGCCCGATCACACCCACCCCCGATCCTACGCGACACCGAACGCGTACTAGGACGCGTCAACCGCTGCATTGCCGAATTCTTGATGCCGAAACGCGCCCATCGGTGGATGGGCAGGCGGTTGTTCCGTGGGTGCCTTCGTGCCCAGCGTGACGACGATGTGACGGAGCTGGGCGAGAGCCAGCGGTGCAGCAATTCGCGCCGCCCGGAGCGCGCCTCCCGGAGCGTACCGCCCGGAGCGTGCGGTTCGGAGCGTGCGGTTCGGAGCGTGCGGCTCGGAGCGTCCGGTTGGCGCAAGAAGCCTCGTCGTGGTCCGTACGAACGATGTACACGGTGGGCGGCGTGAGAGGTACAGACCATGCGATCCACGTCGGACATAGACCAGCTCCAAGCCAGAGGTTCGCAAACGTTCGCCCCTGAGCTAGGCGTGACTCTCGCCGGCTACCGCTTCTGGCGCGATCTCACCGAACTCCTGCGCGTCACGATGCGATACGTCCGGCCAGCCTGAGTACCTCGCCGGGCGTTATCGCCCGAACACGTTCACGTGTCGCTCGTCGCCATGCCCCCGGGCAACGACAACGGACATGGCGTCGTCGCCGGCTCGCGCATCCTTGGCCAATGATTCACGGCGACAAGAAGTTGGGCGCAACCTGGGCATCGCCCTGGCCGCCAGTTCGCGACAAAGGCTCGTGATGTTGCTGGTGAGCATGCGTCGACCGCGTGCTTTCGACCGCGCGTGCGCAGTGCGTGACGCGCCCACCGGTGCGAGGTCGAGCACGCCGCGCCACCGGCCCCCGACTGAGCGAATCAACGCAAACGCTTCAAGTTGTTCGCGCGTCGGTTCTGAGCGTCGGTTCTGAGCGTCGGTTCTGGGTGTCTGCTCAGGCCGCCGCGGTGGCGGGTGGGCGTCGACCGGACAACGAGCCGCACGTCGACGACCGTCGTGCGGCTCGCTCGTGGGAGCGGACGTACCGACTCCACTCGGCCATCGCCCTCTCGGCGTCCCGGTAGCACCGGACTGCCCGGGCGCTGAGCTCGGCGTCCCCGAGGCATCGATCGGGACTCAGTCGCTCCTCCATGGCGTCCCTCCCCCTGTTGGTGACGCCTGAAGTACGTGCGGACGGCCCCGGACTTTCGCCGGGAATTTTCTCCGGCTCTGCACAAGGTGACCGACCGACGTCCGTAGTGAATGACGCCCTGGGGCCGGGGTCGGGGCGGCGACCACGGCCCATCCGGGCAGCTGGCTACATCGGGGGAGCGTGATGGGAAGAGGCGAGCGCCTTCGCCACGTCGGTTACGTCCGGCTTCGCCGGATCACGGCCGTGGCCACCCTGGGAGCCACGGCGGGCGCCGCCTGGCTCACGAGCATGGTCGCCGGCGCCATCCCCGGGCACCCACGCAGCCAGTCCACGGGGTCGAACGCCGCCCAGGTGGGCTCCGGGAGTCCCTCGACGGCCACGGTGACGCCTGCACCATCGAGCACCACGCCCGAGTCCGCCGCTGGCGCCGCGACACCGGGCGCCTCGTCGGCCCCAGCCAGCGCCTCCGCCCCGACCGCGTCCTCGGCGTCGGCGTCGGCGTCGACGGCGAGCCCGAAGCCGGGTTCGGCGCCCTCCGGCCCGGCGCCGGCAGGGTCCTCGCCGGCTCCTGCTCCCGCCCCTTCATCAGCTCCCGCAGCCGCCCCCGCACCGCCACCGACGCCCGCCCCCGCACCGTCGAACCCAGCCCCGACCACCCCCCCGACCACGGCCCCCCAGCCGCCGGCCCAGCCGCCCACGACGACCACCACCAAGCCGTGCACCACGTCCGGAGGGACGAAGCACAAATGCTGAGGGTGGACTTCGACGCCATCGGCACCACCGCCAGCGTGGTGGCCACCACGCCTGGTGACCTCATCACCGCTCGCCGGGTGCTCGAGGCCGAGCTCGACCGCATCGACGTGACGTGCAGCCGATTCCGGGACGACGCCGAGATCTCCCTGGTCCACCGGGCATCCGGCCAGCCGGTGTGGGTCAGCGAGGACCTCTTCGAGGCGATCGACGTGTCCGTGAGCGCCGCTGAGGTAACCAGTGGCCTCGTCGACCCCACCGTGGGAGCCGCCCTGATCGAGAACGGCTACGACCGCGACTTCGCCGAGGTGCTC
>DATGKD010000221.1:0-6797 GCA_035294855.1 Acidimicrobiales bacterium | reverse complement strand
GTCTCCGGAATCAGGACATAAGCGAACAATCTGACAGGGGATGTGTCAGGACATAGGCGAATCGTCCCGATGAGGAGGATCGCCTGTGGAGAAGGCCCGGTTCCTGGTCGAGGCCCATCTGTTCGAGGGACGCCCGGTCCTGGAGTTGGCGGCCGCCCATGGCGTGCACCACTCGTGGATCTACCGGCTGCTGGCGCGCTACGCCGAAGAGGGCGAGGACGGTCTTCGGCCTCGCTCCAAACGTCCGCATCGCTCACCGACCGCCACGTCGGCTGCGCTCGAGGACGAGATCGTCCTGTTGCGCAAGCAGCTCGACGAAGAAGGGCTCGACGCCGGCGCCCAGACCATCCGCGTGCACCTGGAGCGCCGCCACGGGAGCGCGCCGTCGCTCAGCACCGTCATGCGCATCCTGCGCCGGCGCGGCCTCGTTGCCTACGAGCCGCGCAAGCGGCCCAAATCCTCCTTCGTGCGCTTCGAAGCGTCGCTGCCCAACGAGTGCTGGCAGACCGACATGACGCACTTCACCTTGAAGAGCGGGCGCCACGTGGAGATCGTGAACTTCATCGACGACCACAGCCGTCTGTGCGTCGCCTCGGTGGCGGTGGCGGTCACCAAGACCACCGACGTCGTGCGGGTATTCCACCAGGCCAGGGCCCTCTATGGGACGCCGGCCAGCGTGTTGAGTGACAACGGCGCCATCTACACCGGCAGATACCGGCTCGGTCGGGTGTTGTTCGAATGCGAGCTCGAGCGGCTCGGCGTGGTGTTCAAGCACTCGCGTCCGAACCATCCGCAGACGTGCGGCAAGGTCGAGAGATTCCACCAGACGTTGAAGAAGTTCCTGGCGCGCCAGCCTTCGGCGCGCACCGTCGTGCAGTTGCAGGCGCAGATCGACCGCTTCGTCCCCTACTACAACGAGGTCCGCCCCCACCGCTCGCTCAACCGCAGGACGCCGCTGGAGGTCTTCGCCTCGAAGGTGAAGGCCCATCCGAAGAAGTCCGACCCCGACACCCACTGCCGGATCCGCCACGACCGGGTCGACTGGTGCGGAAAGCTCACCGTCAGATACGAGGGGCGGCTCCGCCACATCGGCATGGGCGCGCCCTTCAAGGGCCTTCGGGTGGTGATGTTCGTGGCCGACGCCGAGGTCCGGGTGCTCTCAACCGGCGGTGACCTGCTCAGGACCCTGACCTTGGACCCCGAGCGCGACTACCACCCGCAAGGCCTGGGGTGGGTTTCTACGATGTCCCGACACAGCATTCGCCGATGACTTGACACATCGCAATGGTGGGCGCTGAGGGACTCGAACCCCCGACCTGCTGGTTGTAAGCCAGCTGCGCTACCAGACTGCGCCAAGCGCCCGTGGTCGCTTCAGTCTAATGGCGGTCGGCGCCTCGCCCTCCGACAGCGCGAGTGCATCTTCCATGCGCGCGCTCGAGCGTTCTCGTACCAAGCGGTGGCATTGTCGAGATCACCGGCATACGCCGCGACATCGAGACGTGGCCGGCTGATCCGCTGATCTCCACCACCGTGTCGATGTCTACCGCCACTTCGGTGAAGTTGAACCTGAAGCGTGCGAGGTCTACCAGAGCCAGGGCTCGGAGAGATCCAAGAACTCCGTCACCGGCATGGCTGCCTGAACCTCGACGAGCACCTCAGGCGTGTCGTGCTGTTCCGCCTGGCGCGCATCGGCCTCGGACTTGAAGTAGACGGCTTCGGTAAACGTCCCGTCGTCGTGCCAGGCAAGGACGGCGCCCAACACGTCGGGCCGCGACGTCTTCACCATGCGTTCGATTTCCGGCAGGAGGGTGCGGGCCCGCGCCTTGTCGGCCGCCTTTCCCTTCATGATCTGGACGAATCCCGCCTCGTTCGACCCCCCTCCCAACAGGACGTCGACGTCCGAGGAGTCGCTGAAGGTCACGGCACCCGAGAAGGTCTTGGCCATCTCCTCCCACCACGCACCCTGCTCCGGCCGGTCGCTGTTGGCACGGGCCTGCTCGGGAGACTCGAAGCGGGCCAAGGCGATCATCTCGCCCGCAGTGGTGACACCGGCTGTCGTGCCGAGGAAACCACTGGCCCCCGGCCGCAGCTCCTTCATCCAGCGGTCCATCTGCCGTCGTGCCGCAGCCGAATCGCCGGCCTTCCCTCTCAATACCTGGATGAACACCGTCCCTCCTTCACCCCGAGCGCCGGACGTGCGCCGCAGTCACGCTACGGCGTCGAGGCGCGCCGTGCTCAGCCGCAGAGGCACGGCCACTTCAGTGGGCGGACCCGAACGTCCAGCGCGTCGGGGTGCCGACGAAGTCGGCCTCGTCGAGGCTGAAGACCCATGTCGGCCTCAGTCGAAAGCACGCATTCTCAGTGAAGAAAGACAGCGGGTAGTCGGTCTCGTATTTCGAGTTGACCAGTCGGGTGAACTCCTCGAGGGGCGGTCGGGCGACGATCCTTTCGACATCGCCGTCCACGACGACCGGTTGCAGCGCGTTGTCGGTGGTGATCGAGGCGTGCGGCGTCACCTCGAGATTGCGCGTCTTGCGCGATCGGAAGCTCGCGCTGAACCAAGCCGAGCGCTCGTGCCAGACGCCCCACACGGGCATGACATGCGGGCGACCCGCCGGAGTCACGGTCGCCAGCCAGTAGTCGTGCGAGCCCACCAGGCGCTCCTCGGCCCACGACCAAGGCAGTAAGCCGCGCCCTTCGTCAGGGCCGACGATCCCATATCCCGGCATGTACGGCCGGCTCGAGACGGGCTCCTGCACCGTCCTGTCCTAACACGCGTCCCGATACGCGAGGATCTCGGGTCGTGAGGGTCGACTTCGGCAACACGGCCCAGGACTACGCCACCCATCGGGCCGGGTTCCCCGACAGCCTCTTCGAGCGGCTGCGGGCGTTCGGGGTCGGAAAACCGGGACAGTACGTGCTCGACCTCGGGACGGGAACCGGCACGTTGGCCCGCGGTTTCGCCACCCGTGGTTGCAGGGTGACCGGCATCGACCCGTCGGAGCAGATGCTGGAGCAGGCGCGGCTGATGGCAGGACGCGAAGGCATACAGGTCGAATTCCGGGTAGCTCGGGCGGAAGAGACCGGGCTGGCACCGATGTCGGCCGACGCGGCGACCGCCGGCCAGTGCTGGCACTGGTTCGACCGTGCACGCGCGGCAACCGAATGCCGACGCGTGCTCAACCCGTCGGGCGCGCTCGCCATCTGTCACTTCGACTGGATCCCCACTACGGGCAACGTCGTGGCTGCGACGGAAGCGCTCATCGTGGAGCACAACCCCGCCTGGGCGTTTGGCGGCGGAAACGGCATGTATCCCCAGTGGGCGCGCGATGTCGCCGACGCCGGGTTCGAGGACATCGAGACCTTCTCGTACGACGTGGACGTGCCCTACACCCACGAGGCGTGGCGGGGACGCATCCGGGCCAGCGCCGGCGTGGCCGCCTCGCTTCCCCCGGACGCGGTCGACGCCTTCGACGGTGAACTCGCCCTCCTCCTGGCGGCGTCATTCGCCGGGGAGCCACTGGCCGTACCCCATCGGGTCTGGGCGCTCGTGTGCAGGACCCCGCCGGAGTAGTGGGAGTCGTCGCTACCGCCGACCGTCATTCCTCGGCCTGGGTGCCGAGGTGCCAGCCGCCGCAGATCGGACACCGGTAGGCGGCGAGGTCGGTGCCGTGCTCGAGCCGGTACGCGAAGGCAGCCCGGTTGGCCTCGTCCTCGGATCGATAGCGCGTCTTGACGCCGCCGTCCGACCGCCAGTGCGACAGCCGCGTTCGCCGCGGTTCGTCACGATGCCGAACGCGTCGCCGGCTCGTCACCGGTGTACCGAGGCGCGGCCGGCGTCGTTGGCCGCCTGGCGCAGCTCGTCGTACAGCGCGGGCGTGGCCGCGGCGAGCACGGAGCGGCGCGCCGTGGGGTCACGGGTCAACAGGTCCTGGCCGCGCCGCTCGCCCACGACGGCGCCCGCCTCCGTGCAGACGAGCCAACCCCCGAGGTAGTCCCACGGGGCGAGGGCAGCGTGCTCCCCCATCACGAAGGCGTCGATCTCGCCGTCCGCCACGGCGCACAGCTCGAGCGCGGCCGCGCCGAAGGCTCGGAACTGGGCCCACCCGAGGTGCCGGGGGGGCAAGCCGGCGACCGCCACGACCGCCTGGCGCAGCACCTCGCACCCCGAGGCGCGCAACGGCTTCTCCCCGGACCACGCTCCCCCGCCACGTACCGCGTGGTAGCGCCGGCCGCTGGCAAGGTTGCCCACCACCGCCACGCGTGGGCCGTCATCGTCGAGCACGCAGACGCTCGTGGCGTACCACGGGATCCCGCGCGCCGCGTTCGTCGAACCGTCCACCGGGTCGACGACTGCGACGAGGGGCGCGTCCGGCCGGTGGACGCCGCTCTCCTCGGAGACGACGCCGATGCCGGAGGGCTCGAGCACCTCCAGCGCGGCCTTGTCCGCGACGAGGTCGATGGCGTACTGACCGGGACGGTCGCCTCCCGGACGCCAGTCGGTCACGGTTCCCAGCGACGCCAGCACCGCGTCGACCACGTGGTGGCAGAGCACGAGAAGGTCGTCGTCGGCGGCGGAAATCTCCGGTGCAGCGGGAGAACGGGGCATCAGCGCCGACCATATCGGCCGAGGTCGGCCCGGCCGGGCACGGGGACCCAGCCAGTAGCCTCGTGGGGCATGGCGGTCATCGACGTCGCAGGGTACGTAGCCGACCTGAAGGACCACTCGGTCGACCACGGCTTCCACGTGCACGACGAGCGCCACTTCGTCGAGACCTACTCGCTCCGCCAGACCTGGGAGGTCGACCTGCACCCCGAGGAAGGGTGTGGGGGGCCGCTCGACCTGCACCTCGCTCTCGAGGTCGACCCGCGCATCCTGTTGTCGTTCGAGGACGCGGTGGTCGACCTCGACGAAGAATCCGAGCCGCCCGACGAGTACCACTTCCCGCTCACCTTCACCTGGGGCCTCCCTCCGTTGCCGCACGGGCCGGACCTGCTCCGCCTGGCGATCGACCTCGCGGGTGTCGGCGGCATCGACCTCCCCCTCGAGGTGTCGGCCATCGACTCGTTCGCCTCGGCGACCGACGCGCCCGAGCGGCGTCTTTCGATCCTGGCGCGCTACCCGGTGTCGCTCGCCCGCGTGCTCGGCGGCGAAGAGTTGCTCTGCGAGGTCTTCGACCGCTGCCTGGCCGTGAGCCGGTACCTGCTCGACGCGGCCCCGGGGTGGCTCGACTCGAGTGGCGACGCCGACGGCAGCGACCGCCCGGGGTGGCTCGAAGGGTGACGCCCGCCCACCTCCACCCGCGAAACGCGTGACGGGGAGGGCACGATCAAGTCGCATCAAAAAAGGTGGTGGGCCGCATCCCCCGGCGCGCTCATTGCCGTGGGGCTCGTCCTCTCCGGGTGCGCCAACCAACGCGGCCTCGACCTCGCCCGGCAGGCGTGCGTGCACGTCGACCGATCGCTCGTGCTCTACCGCGAGTCGACCGTCGATCCCACCTCCGCGGCGGGCGGCACACAGCGATCGCAGGCGTTGGCGCAGTTGCGCGCGGCGCTCCCCCTGGCGGCCAGCGCGGCGGGCGAGGCGAACCAGTGGCAGGGTCTCATGGCGACGCTGGCCGAGAGCGCTCACCTTCCGGAGTCCGATCTCGTGAAGGCGCTGACCCAGCAGTGCGACACCGCCAACTCGAACGGCGTCCCGGGCCAGGGCACGACGATCCCGGGGCCTCCGACGAGCACGGCCGGCCCCGACACGTCGAGCTCGTGACCCGGACAACGGCACGCGTCCGGCGCGAGTTCGTGGCACTCGACTCGCCGACCGCACACGTGAACGGTGCGGGCTTCCATCCCTGCCAGGGCATCTGGCACGCCCCGGTGGGACGCGCGCCGACGACCGCCGTGATCAGCACGCACTACAACGTGGACTTCTCCGAGCACTACCTCGCACCTTGGCTCGCGGCCCGCGGCCTGGGCTTCCTCGGATGGAACACGCGCTTTCGCAACAACGAGACGTGGTTCCGGCTGGAGCACGCGCTCGTGGACGTCGGGCAGGGGGTGCGATGGCTGCGCGAGCAGCAGCGCATCGACACGATCGTGTTGCTCGGCAACTGCGGCGGCGGTTCGCTCATGGCCGCGTACCAGTCACAGGCCACCGATCCCAACCTCGTGGCCACGCCAGGCTCCGAGGTCCCCCCTGCGCTCGGGTCGCTCGTCCCCGGCGACCTCTACGTGTCGTTGCAGGCCCACCCCGGCAGGCCCGAGGTCCTCACGAACTGGCTCGACCCCTCGGTGACCGACGAGCAGGACCCGCTGTCGCGCCGAAGCGACCTCGACATGTACGAACCCGACCACGGTCCGCCGTTCGCGCCGGACTTCGTGGCCCGGTACCGCGAGGCCCAAAGGGCACGCAACGACCGCATCACGGACTGGGCGGAACACGAGCTCGAGCGCCTGGAAGACGCCGGGGTGTACGACCGGACCTTCAACGTGCACCGGACATGGGCGGACCTCCGGTTCCTCGACGCGTCCATCGACCCCTCGGACCGGCCCCCGGGCCGCTGCCTCGCCGGCGACCCCCGGCGCGCCAACGTGAACCCGTACGGGATCGCGGCGTCGTGCTCGCTGCGCACGTGGCTGTCGATGTGGAGCCTCCGGACCTCGTCGTGCCGCGGCGCCCCCCACCTGGCCAGGATCGGCGTGCCCAGCCTCGTGATCCAGAGCACCGCCGACGTGAGCGTCTTCCCGTCGGACGCACGAGCGATCCACAAGGCCCTCGCCGCCCCCGACAAGGGCGTGGA
>DATGKD010000220.1:0-4818 GCA_035294855.1 Acidimicrobiales bacterium | reverse complement strand
GTAACGGTCGGGGACCGGTTGGCTGGGACTGCCCGCCGGCGCCGGCGTCAGGAGCTCGCTCCTCGGACGACGGGCACGGGCGCGCTCGTGCGGCCAGCAACGTTAGATCCTACCGTCACCCTGGACAACCGGTGCGCCGTGACTGGGCGCCGTGACTGGGCGCCGTCGGTGCGCGCCGTCGATCAGCGGGGGTGCCATCAGCCACCTCGTGCACCACCGACTGCTCCACCTGTCGAGCGCTGTCCCACGCCTCGGCTCGACGACGCGGCTCGGGGACGCGGCTCGACGCCTCGGCTCGACAAGGCGCCCGACACCACGGGCGCCCCCGCGTCAGGCCCCGGCCTCCAGTTGGCCGTTGCCCTCGTGCCCTTCGCCGGCCCCGTCGGACCCGTCGGAGGGGGCGTCGTGCCCGTCGGGAGTCTGGGTGTCGAGCGCGCCCCATCCGACGGAGCTCCCGCCCGAGTCCCCCGGCTCGCCGTACGACGAGCCCGAGCCCGGACCGGATGCCGCCTCCCCCGAAGCGCCCGAAGCACCGGGAGCACCGGGAGCGCCGGCATCACCGGCACCGCCGTCGCCCGGGCCGCTCGCGCCGTATCCGGGATCGCCGAAGCCGCCCGAGCCGTACGCACCGGAGCCGTAGCCCGACCCGGCGCCGCCGTCGCCGTAGCCCGACCCGCCGAAGCCGTCCCCGTAGCGGGGGGGCTCGCCGCTGCCTCCGACGTCTCGCAGCCACGCCGCGAGGTCCTCGGTCTCCCCGTCGAACCCGTACGTGCGCAGGGAGACCCCGGCCGCGTCGGGCAGGTCGACGACGATGTCGCGGTAGCGGTCCATGCCGCTGCCGGCGGGGATCAGCTTGCCGATGATGATGTTCTCCTTCAGCCCGAACAGGCGGTCGGAGCGGCCCTCGATGGCGGCCTCGGTGAGCACGCGGGTGGTCTCCTGGAACGACGCCGCCGACAGCCACGAGTCGGTGGCGAGCGACGCCTTGGTGATGCCCATGAGCTCGGGTCGGCCCTCGGCCGGGCGGTTGCCCTCCTGCACGAGGGTGCGGTTCACCTCGGCGTAGATCTGCGCGTCCACCCGTTCGCCCGGCAGGAAAGGAGCGTCGCCCGGCTCGGCCACGAGCACCCGGCGCAGCATCTGGCGCACGATGAGCTCGATGTGCTTGTCGTGGATCGACACGCCCTGGTCCCGGTACACCTTCTGCACCTCTTCGACGAGGTACTGCTGGGTCTCCCGGATGCCTTTCACCTCGAGGAGCTCCTTCGGGTCCTTCGGACCCTCGACGAGCGCGTCGCCCGCGGCCACCTCCTGGCCCGAGGTCACCTCGAGATGCGCGCGGCTCGACACCAGCACCGACTCCTCGGTGCCGTCGTCGGCCACGACGGTGATCCGCCGTCCGCCTTCCTCGTCCTCGACGCGCACCACGCCCGAGTAGTGGGCGAGCACCGCCGCGCCCTTGGGCGTGCGGGCCTCGAACAGCTCCACGACGCGGGGCAGGCCGTGGGTGATGTCCTCGCCCACGACACCGCCGGTGTGGAACGTCCGCATGGTGAGCTGGGTGCCGGGCTCGCCGATGGACTGGGCGGCGATGACCCCCACCGCCTCGCCGAGCTCGATGAGCCGGCCGGTGGCGAGCGACTGCCCGTAGCAGGTGGCGCACACCCCGTGCTCGGACTCGCACGTGAGCACCGAGCGCACCCGCAGGCGCGTGACGGCCGGGTCGTCGCGCACCTGGGCCACAGCGTCGTCGTCGAGCAGCGTGCCCGCGGGGAGCACCGCGCCGTCCGACAGCGTGACGTCCTCGGCGAGCACCCGCCCGTAGGCGCGCGTCTCCAGGTACGAGCGGCGGCCCGCCTCGTCGGGCACGACGCTCTCGAGCCAGACGCCGCGCGCCGTCTCGCAGTCGTCGATGCGGACGATGAGCTCCTGGGCCACGTCCACCAGGCGCCGGGTGAGGTACCCGGAGTCGGCGGTGCGCAGCGCGGTGTCGGCCAGGCCCTTGCGGGCGCCGTGGGTCGAGATGAAGTACTCGAGGACCGACAGGCCCTCACGGAACGAGGACTTGATCGGGCGGGGGATCATCTCGCCGCGGGGGTTCGACACGAGCCCCTTCATGCCGGCGATCTGGCGGATCTGCTGGGCGTTCCCCCGGGCACCGGAATCCACCATCATGTCGAGCGGGTTGAACGCCATGCCCGACAGCGTCTTCTCCATCGCCCGGCCGACTTCGCTCGTGGCCGAGGTCCAGATTTCGATCTCCTTCTGGCGCCGCTCGTCGTCGGTGATGATGCCCCGCTTGAACTGCGTCTCGGCCTTCTCCGCCTCGCGCTCGTAGCGGTCGAGGATCGACCGCTTCTCGGGCGGGGTCCGCACGTCGTCGATCGAAATGGTGAGCCCCGACTGCGCCGCGAAGCGGAACCCGAGCGCCTTGATGCGGTCGAGGCTGGCGCCCACCACGGCCTTGGGCTCGGTGGAGGAGATCTCCTCCACGATGGAGCCGATCCCGGTGGAGCGCTTGCCCACCACGTCGTTCACGAATCGGAAGCCCTTCGGGAGCGCGCTGTTGAAGAACACCCGCCCCGGTGTGGTCTCGATGACGAGCGGCCCGTCGGTCTCGGCGTCGGGGTCCACCCCGAGCGCCTTGGCCACGGCCTCGTGCATGCCGCTGCCCGCCGTCGTGCGCAGCTGGATCTTGGCGTGCAGGTCGATCTCGCCCTCGTCGAAGGCGCGCTCCACCTCGTACGCGTGGCGGAAGGCGCGGCCCTCGCCCTTCGCCCCTTCCACCTGCAGCGTCAGGTAGTAGGTGCCGAACACCATGTCCTGGGTGGGCACGGTGATGGGCCGCCCGGTGGCCGGCGACAGGATGTTGTTCGCCGACAGCATGAGCACGCGCGCCTCAGACTGCGCCTCGGCCGACAGCGGCAGGTGCACGGCCATCTGGTCACCGTCGAAGTCGGCGTTGAACGCCGTGCACACGAGGGGGTGCACCTGGATGGCCTTGCCCTCCACCAGGACCGGCTCGAAGGCCTGGATCCCGAGGCGGTGCAGCGTCGGCGCCCGGTTGAGCAGCACCGGGTGCTCCTTGATGACGCCCTCCAGCACGTCCCACACCTGGGGACGGCGGCGCTCCACCATGCGCTTGGCGGACTTGATGTTCTGGGCGAGCTCCAGGTCGACGAGCCGCTTCATGACGAACGGCTTGAACAGCTCGAGCGCCATCAGCTTGGGCAGGCCGCACTGGTGCAGCTGGAGGGTGGGGCCGATCACGATGACCGACCGGCCGGAGTAGTCCACGCGCTTGCCGAGCAGGTTCTGGCGGAAGCGGCCCTGCTTGCCCTTCAGCATGTCCGACAGGCTCTTCAAGGGACGGTTCCCGGGCCCGGTCACCGGCCGGCCGCGCCGCCCGTTGTCGAACAGGGCGTCGACCGCCTCCTGGAGCATGCGCTTCTCGTTGTTGATGATGATCTCGGGCGCGCCCAGGTCGAGCAGCCTCTTCAGCCGGTTGTTGCGGTTGATCACGCGGCGGTAGAGGTCGTTCAGGTCGGAGGTGGCGAACCGGCCGCCGTCCAGCTGCACCATGGGGCGCAGGTCCGGGGGGATGACCGGCACGACCTCGAGGATCATGGCGCGCGGGTCGTTCGCCCGGCGGCCGTGGTCGTCGCGGCGGTTGAACGCGGTGACGATCTTCAGGCGCTTGATGGCCTTCTGGCGCCGCTGGGCCGACAGGGGCCGGCGGCCGTCGGTGGCGTCGATGGCCTCGCGCAGCCGGGTCTCCTCGGCGTCGAAGTCGATGCGGTCGATGAGGCGCGCGATGGCTTCCGCCCCCATGCCGCCCTCGAAGTAGTCGTCGTAGCGGATCTTGATCTCCCGCCACAGCAGCTCGTCCTCGATGATCTTGCGCGGGAAGAGGTCGCGGAACTCGTCGAAGGACCGCTTGGCCAGGTCGATGTCCGCCTCGGCGCGCTCGCGCGCCGCGGCGATCTCCTTCTCCGCCAGGCGCTGGCGCGCCTTGATCTCGGTGTCCTTGGCGCCCGTCGACTCGAGGTCGGCGAGCTCCTTCTCCAGGTCCTTGAAGCGGCGGTCGATCTCCAGGTCGCGCTGGCGCTCCAGCTGGGCGATCTCGTCGGCCAGCTCGCCCTCGAGCGCGGGCAGGTCCTCGTGGCGCCGCTCGTCGTCCACCCAGGTGACGAGGTTGGCGGCGAAGTAGATGACCTTCTCGAGCTGCTTGGCCTTCAGCTCCTCACGGGCTTCGGTGCCCATGAGGAGGTAGGCGAGCCAACTTCTCGTCCCGCGCAGGTACCAGATGTGCACCACGGGCGCGGCCAGCTCGATGTGGCCCATGCGCTCGCGCCGGACCTTCGAGCGCGTCACCTCGACGCCGCAGCGCTCGCAGATGATCCCCCGGAACCGGACGCGCTTGTACTTGCCGCAGTAGCACTCCCAGTCCTTGGTGGGGCCGAAGATCTTCTCGCAGAAGAGCCCGTCCTTCTCCGGGCGCAGCGTCCGGTAGTTGATGGTCTCGGGCTTCTTGACCTCGCCGTTGGACCACGAGCGGATCGACTCGGCCGTGGCCAGGCCGATCCGCAGCTGGTCGAAGTTGTTGACGTCCAGCACGCTCAGAAGCTCCTCTCCGCAGCGCGACGCTCGTCTTCCTCGTCCGACCCGCGCTCGGGCCGGCTGATGTCGATGCCCAGCTCCTCGGCCGTCCGGAAGACGTCCTCGTCGAGCTCGCGCATCTCGATCTCCTCACCGGTGGTCGACAGCACCTCGACGTTGAGGCACAGCGACTGCATCTCCTTGATGAGCACCTTGAAG
>DATGKD010000219.1:0-6933 GCA_035294855.1 Acidimicrobiales bacterium | reverse complement strand
CCAGAGCACGCTCGAGGGGTACATCGTCGCCAACTATGGATGGCGCCTCTACGAGCACTTCTTCAAGACCTACAACGAAAAGGTGTGGGGCGTGCCCGCCTCCGAGCTGTCGGCCGACTGGGGCGCGCAACGCATCAAGGGCATGTCGTTGTTCAAGGCGGTGTGGGAGCCCATGCGCGCCCGTTTCGCCGGGAGCCGCCGGGACCGCTCACGCCAGGTGACGAGCCTCATCGAGGAGTTCCAGTACCCGCGCCATGGGCCGGGGATGATGTGGGAGCGCTGTCGCGACCTCGTCGTGGCCGCCGGGGGCGACGTGCAGATGTGCACCCCGGTGGTCGCCATCGAGCGGGATCCGCAAGGTGCCGCCACCGTCGTCTACGAGCACGACGGCAATCGCCGCCGCTTGGAGGCGAGCCACGTCATCAGCTCGATGCCGTTCTCGGCGCTGGTGCGCGCGCTCGACCCGCCCGCGCCGCCGGAGGTGCGCGACGCCGCCGACGACCTCCACTACCGGGACTTCCTGACCGTTGCGTTGGTCGTGCCGGCCGATCGAGGCTTCCCCGACAACTGGATCTACATCCACTCGCCGGGGGTCAAGGTGGGGCGCATCCAGAACTTCGGGTCGTGGTCCCCCTTCATGGTGAAAGACGGCCGCACGTGCCTCGGTCTCGAGTACTTCGTGTTCGAGGGCGACGCCCTGTGGTCGGCTCCCGACGAGGAGCTCATCGCGTTGGCCACACGCGAGCTCGCCACCATCGGACTCGTCCCCGAGAACCTGGTCGAGCGGGGGTTCGTGGTGCGCATGCCCAAGGCGTATCCGGTGTACGACGACACGTACCGCGACGCGGTGGAGACGATCCGGCACTGGATGGCCGCCGAGGTCCCCAACGTGCACCCCGTGGGCCGCAACGGCATGCACAAGTACAACAACCAGGACCACTCGATGTACACGGCGCTGCTGACGGTCGACAACATCGTGCACGACGCCCGCCACGACATCTGGGCCGTCAACGTGGACGAGGAGTACCACGAGGAGAAGGCGAGGACGCCGACCGAGGGCGGCACCGGGCGAGACGCGCCCGTCCTGCCCCGGCGGGTGCCGGCGGGCACGAGCACTGGCGCGGGCTCGGCGTGAGCTGACCGCCGGTGCAGTTGGGGGGGCAGTGAGCCAGGAGACGACGCCCGGCCGCGCACGGTCGAGCGGCCCGGATCGCGGCGACACCACGCGCCGCCGGCCCTTCGCGGCGCGCCGGGCGCCCCAGCAGCCCGGTGCCGACGAGACACCGACGCGCACCACGGCCGACCCGTCCGCCGAGATGCGGCGCGCCGTCCCGCTCGCCATCGCGGCCGCCCTGGCCGGCGTGGCGAGCTTGCTCACCACGGTCTTCGTGGCGCACGTGCTCACCACCCGCGGCTACGGGACGCTCATCGTGCTGCTCGGGCTGTTCCTGGTGCTCTCCATGCCGGGCTCGGCGCTGCTCGTCGGCGTGGTCCGGAGGGTCTCCTCCTGGGAGGCGCACGGGTACGCCGACAAGGTCCGCCCCTGGGTGGCGCAGGTCCACCGCGTCGGTGAGGGGTCGCTCCTCGTGCTGGCCGTCGTGACCTGGCTGATCCGGGTGCCGGTGGCCCACGCGCTTTCGCTGCCGGGGCCGAGCGGCGTCATGGAGATCCTCACCGCCGGCGGGGTCTGGGTCCTCGTGTCGATCGACCGCGGCCTGCTCCAGGTGCGGCAGAACTACGTGGCGCTGTCCTACAACCTGGTCATCGAGGCCAGCACCCGGACGGTGATGACCGTGGGACTGGCCAAGGAGCTCGGCGTGGAAGGTGCCGCCCTGGGCCTCCTGCTCGCCGAGCTCGTCACCGCCACCCACGCCCGGATCACCTCGACCCGGACGATCGCCTCGCCGCCCACGCCCCTCACCGTCGCGGCGGCCGAGACGGCGGTGGTCGGGCTCGAGGCCACCGGGGCGGTCGTGGCCCTGTCGGCCGAGAGGGAACAGGGCGCAGGTGGGCCGGCCCCCGGCACACCCGAGGCTGCCGCCGGCGAGGGTGCGCCCGTCATGTCGACCCACAGCGGCCGTGACCTGCTCGCCGACGTGTTCACGGCCCTCGGGAGCCTGGCCCTCCTCGCGATCCTCCAGAACGCGGACGTGATCCTCTTGGGCAGCAAGGCTCCGCACCGGTCGGGGGCGTACGCGGCCATCTCGGTCCCGTCGAAGGCCCTGGTGTTTGGCGCCCTGATCTTCGTGAACTACCTCCTGCCGGAGGCGACGATCCGGCACCAGCGCGGATCCCATGCCTTGCGCCAGCTGGCGACCACCCTGGGGGTGGTGGCGGTCCCGTGCGTCACGCTGCTCCTCCTGGCGGTCGCCGTGCCCCACCGCCTGCTGAGCGTCGTCTTCGGCAAGCGGCTGACGGCGGCTGCCCCGGCGTTCTCCACCTTGGTCTTGGCGATGATCCTCCTCAGCGTGACGGTGGTGCTCACCGTGTACCTCCTGGGCGTGGCGTGGCGCTGGGTCGTCGTCGTCCTGGCCCTGGGCGCGGGCGCGCTGGCGGCGTTCGCCGCCCTGGCCAACGGGCAGTACGTGGCCACGGCCCGCGCCGACCTGGGGGTCCAGGCCGGGTTGTGCGCCGCCATGATCGTGTGCTTCGTGTCCGTTCACCGTGGCCACACCAGGCGACGAGCCACCGCCACCGAGCACGCTCGGGGCCCGGCCACCACCTGAGATCCGGGGCGGCGACACCGTGCCCAGCTAGGGTCGGGACCAGTCCGAAGGTGGGGAGCACGCCGGACTGGGTATTCCTGGGCCGCTCCCGGAATTCGTCCAGGCCACTCCGGTCGGTACCGTGGAGTGGAGCCGAGGGAGGGTGGCGTGACGGAAGTGCAGCATGAGCGGGCCGCGGCCTCGCGCCCGCTCGAACGGGGTGGCGACGCCGAGGCCCCCAGCGCGCTCCCCCCGAGCCTGCACACCTCGGGTGCCACCCCTGCGACCCGGCGAACCGCCCGGTCGGCGCCGAACCCCGATCTCGTCTTACTGGGGCGCGAGGACGCTCCTCCGCTCGACGTCGTGGCGGCCCGCGCCCTGGAGGCGGGGTTACGACGGGTGCACTTCGTGGCGTGGCGCGACCTCGACGATCCGGAAGCCGGAGGCTCCGAGGTGCACGCTCACCGGATCGCCACCCTGTGGGCGGAGGCCGGGCTCGACGTCGCTGTGCGGACGTCGCGCGCCGTGGGCCATCCGTCGCGAGCCGAGCGGGACGGCTACCAGGTCGTGCGGAAGTCGGGTCGCTATGCGGTGTTCCCTCGCAGCGCGGCGAGCGGCCTCCTCGGCCGGCGGGGCCGGCCCGACGGCCTGGTCGAGATCTGGAACGGCATGCCGTTCTTTTCGCCGTTGTGGAGCAGGCGGCCCCGTGTCGTCTTCCTCCATCACGTTCACGCCGAAATGTGGCGCATGGTCCTTCCGCCGCGCCTCGCCCGGATGGGGGAGTTCGTCGAGCGTCGCCTGTCTCCGCCGCTCTATCGCGGGAGCCGGATCCTGACGTTGTCGGAGTCGTCGCGGGCCGAGATCGTGTCGATGCTCGGCTTCGACTCGTCGCGCGTGACGGCCGTTCCTCCTGGCCTGGACCCGCGGTTCTCGCCGGGTGGCGCCCGCTCGGCGGTGCCGCTCGTGGTGGCGGTGGGGCGGCTCGTGCCCGTGAAGCGCTTCGACCTCCTCGTCGATGCGCTGGCCGACGTCCGCCGACGTGTTCCCGAGCTGCGTGCCGTGATCGTCGGCGAGGGGTACGAGCGGCCGGCCTTGGAGGCCCGGCGCAAGGCCGTGGGCGCCGAGGACTGGCTCGACCTGCCCGGCTATCTCGACGAGGACGGCCTGCTCGACGTGTACCGGCGGGCGTGGGTCCTGGCGAGCACGTCGCAGCGCGAGGGGTGGGGCATGACGATCACCGAGGCGGGGGCCTGCGCCACGCCCGCCGTGGCGACCAGGATCGCCGGCCACATCGACGCCGTCCGACACGGCACGAGCGGGCTCCTGGTGGACGGGCCCGATGATGCGACCGGCGCCAACCGATCGGGGGCACGCCACCCAGGCGGGGCCCGACCCGACGGCGTGTCCCGTTCGCGCGCCCGACGTGCCCTCGCCGACGCGTTGGGGTCGGTTCTGACCGACGACGCCCTCCGGGCCCGGCTCGCCCGGGGCGCTCAGGCGCACGCCCGGTCGCTGTCCTGGGAGCGGACCGCCGCCCGGACCCTCGAAGCGCTGGTCGAGGAGGCGTCGAGCCGCGCCGGCTGAGGAAGCCGCGCCGCCCGACCGCACCGACGACACCGAAAGAGCCGACACCGCCGTGCTCGCCGTCGGGTTGACCGGAGGCATCGGGTCGGGCAAGTCCACGGTGGCGGATCTCCTCGTCGAGCGCGGCGCCGTCCTCATCGACGCCGACCGCATCGCCCGTGAGGTCGTCGTCCCGGGCGGACCGGCGTACGACCCGTTGGTCGACAGGTTCGGGCGGGGGATCCTCGCCGCCGACGGGACCATCGACCGCCCCCGCCTGGCCGAGGTGGCCTTCGCGGACGCGCAGTCGGTGGCCGACCTGAACGGCATCACCCATCCGGCCATCGGCAAGGTCATGGCGGAGCGCCGGGAGGCGCAGGCGGGCACGGACCACGTCGTCGTTCTCGACATACCGCTCCTGGTCCCCGCGCACCGTGACGTGCTGGCGCTCGACACCGTGGTCGTCGTCGACTGCCCCGTGGACGTCGCCGTCGGCCGGCTCGTCGAGCAACGAGGGTTCACGGTCGAAGACGCCCGGAAGAGGGTGGCCGCGCAGATCACACGGGAGGAGCGGCTCGAGGGTGCCGACCTGGTCGTCGACAACTCGTCGGACCGGGCGCACCTGACCGCCGAGGTCGACCGGGTGTGGTCGGACCTGCTGAGGCGCGCGGCGTCGACCGGCTCGGACTGAGCTCGGACTGAGCTCGGACTGAGCGACTGAGCTCGGAGTGAGCTCGGAGTGAGCCGCTCACCCGGCCGGCGGTCCCGCCGGGAGCGACACACCGCGCCGGTACCATCGCCTGAGTGCCCAAATTGGAGGTGGTGACCCCGCTGCGCCCTGCCGGGGACCAGCCGCGCGCCATCGAGGCGTTGTCGGCGGGCGTGGCGCGCGGCGACCGCTTCCAGACCCTTCTCGGCATCACCGGCAGCGGCAAGACTGCGACCATCGCGTGGACGATCGAGGCGGCCCAGCGCCCCACCCTCGTCCTCGAGCCGAACAAGTCGCTCGCCGCGCAGCTCGCCGCCGAGCTGAAGGAGCTCTTCCCCGGCAACCGGGTCGAGTACTTCGTCTCCTATTACGACTACTACCAGCCCGAGGCGTACCTGCCGACGTCGGACACGTACATCGAGAAGGACTCGTCGATCAACGACGAGATCGACCGGCTGCGCCATGCCACCACCTCGAGCCTGCTCACGCGCCGGGACGTCATCGTGGTGGCCTCGGTGTCGTGCATCTACGGACTGGGCTCGCCCGAGGAGTACAGCAGCCGGATCCTGTCGGTCCGGCAGGGCGACACGATCAACCAGCGGCAGCTCCTGCGCCGCCTGGTCGACCTGCAGTACGAGCGCAACGACCAGAACCTGACCCGCGGTCACTTCCGGGTGCGGGGCGACACCGTCGAGCTGCACCCCGCCTACGAGGAGCACGCGGTGCGCATCGAGCTCTTCGGCGACGAGATCGAGCGCATCCGGTGGTTCGACGCGTTGACGGGTGACACGGGCGACGAGATCCCCGAGCTCGTCGTGTTCGCGGCCACGCACTACGTGGCGGGGGACGAGACGATGCAGCGCGCCATCGAGTCCATCCGCGTCGAGCTCGGCCAGCGGCTGGGCGAGCTCCAGCAAGCGGGCAAGTTGCTCGAGGCCCAGCGCCTGCGGCTGCGGACCGAGCACGACCTCGAGATGCTCGCCGAGGTGGGGACGTGCAACGGCATCGAGAACTACAGCCGTCACCTCGACGGGCGGCGCGCCGGAGAGGCGCCCCACACCCTGCTCGACTTCTTCCCGAAGGACTTCCTCACCGTCATCGACGAAAGCCACGTGGCGGTGCCCCAGATCCACGGGCAGTTCGAGGGCGACCGTTCCCGCAAGGTGGTCCTCGTCGAGCACGGCTTCCGCTTGCCGTCCGCCCTCGACAACCGGCCGCTCACCTTCGGCGAATTCGACGAGCGCGTGGGCCAGGTGGTGTTCCTGTCGGCCACGCCGGGCTCCTACGAGATCGATGTCTCGGCGCAGGTGGTCGAGCAGGTGATCCGGCCCACCGGGCTCGTCGATCCGGAAGTCGTGATCCGGCCCACGACAGGGCAGATCGACGACCTCCTCGAGCGGATCCGGAGTGCCGCGGTCGCCGGGGGGCGGACGCTCGTCACCACGCTGACGAAGAAGATGGCCGAGGACCTGACCGACTACCTGCTCGAGCTCGGGGTGCGGGTCCGGTACCTGCACTCCGACATCGACACCATCACCCGCATCGAGCTCCTGCGGGACCTGCGGCTCGGCGAGTTCGACGTCCTCGTCGGCATCAACCTCCTGCGTGAGGGGCTCGACCTGCCCGAGGTGCAGCTCGTCGCCATCCTGGACGCCGACAAGACCGGGTTCCTGCGGTCCACGTCGTCGCTCATCCAGACCATGGGGCGCGCCGCGCGCAACGTCGACGGGCTCGTCGTGCTGTACGCGGACACCATCACCGACGCCATGCGCGAGGCGATCTCGGAGACCCAGCGAAGGCGGGCGCTCCAGCAGGCCTACAACGCGGAGCACGGCATCGACCCCACGACCATCCGCAAGGCCGTGACCGACATCCTGGCGCGCATCCGGCCCGCCGGGAGCGCGCCCGCCGGGGCCCGCGGCCGGGGCCAGGGACGGGGCCGGGGTCCGGGGCGCG
>DATGKD010000218.1:0-6048 GCA_035294855.1 Acidimicrobiales bacterium | reverse complement strand
GGTCGTGGGCGTCGTGGTCGTCGTCCTCGCCGCGATACGTCGCCGCGTCCTGCACTGAACCCAGCCGGAGCGCCCCATCCTGAGGGGCTCTCCCGAGCGGGCTCTCCTGAGCGGGCCTTCCCGAGCGGCCTTCCCGAGCGGCCTTTCCGAGCGGCCTTTCCCGAGCGGCCCTTCCTGAGCGGCCTTTCCTGAGCGGGCCCGGTCTGATCAACCGCACGCGCCGTCGGTCGCCACGCTCTCGCTCCTGAGTGCTCCGGTAGCTGTCACGACGCTCGCCTGAGGCACGTGGGTGGCCCGCGCCCTCATCGTTCCCTAACACCGAGCTGACGGGTTCCGAACGGACGTCTCCGACGATGACCCGGAGACGGTTCGGGAACAGCCGGCCGACGGTCATGACAACAGGCCCGACGTCAGAACGAGGAGGGGACGTGCACAGCAAGACCGACCACGCAGGGACTGTCTGTTCAACGACGGCCCGTCCGCGGAAGCTTCGTCGACCGGCACTGCACCCCCGGTTCCCGCTGACGGCCCTGTCGATTGCCGTCGTCGGGGCTCTCGCCGGATGCGCCGGATGCGGCATCACCGACGCGTCCCACGTCGTGCCGGACACGACGACGACATCGGTGGGCCATCCCACCACCGACATGCCGACGGCCGGCTCGTCGGTCGGCACCTCGGGCGCGAGCGCGTCGAACGCGGGCACGTCCGCAGGATCCACCACGTCGGGTCCGAACGGCGGAGGTGCGGCCTCGACAGCCGGCGCCGGAGCGTCGGCTTCCCCGGGAATCGACGACCGGACCCTCAACGAACTCGGCGCGGCGCTCGGCGCGGTGGACAACAGCGTCAACGCATCCGGCTCGGACCTGAGCAATCCACAAGGAGACAACTGACATGACGACGTACGCGACACCCCCCACAAAGGAGCAAGCCGACCGGGACGGGGCCACCCGTGCAGGTCACCGCAGAATGAACGGCCGACGTACTCGGCGTTTCGTGACTCGAAGCGCGGTCACCGTCGGGGCCGGCATCCTCGCCTCATGCACGAGCGGTGTCTTCGGCGCGGCCGCCTCTGCGGCAACGCCCGCGACCTCCGCATCGGCGCACAGCTCGACATCCGGCACGGGCTCGGCGTCCGACCCGACGTGCTCGCCGTCGACGTTCGCACAGGCGCAACAACGGGTCGAAGCCGACCTCTCGGCGAGGGTGACGCAACTCGACAACCTCCTGGCGAAGGTGAACGACCCGTCGGGGCACCTCACACCGGTCGACAAGCAGGCGCTCCAGAACGACTTGAGCAACTTCGAGCTGCCGGGCATCCAGGCACTCCAGACACAAGTGCAGAACGACACCACGTGTGCAGAACTCTGGGCGGCCGCGCATTCGATGGTCGACGACTACCGGGTGTACCTCGTGATGACACCGCAGACCGACCTCACCATCGGCGCCGACGACGAGACGTACGTCGAGAGCCGGTTCGTCGACCTCGAGCCGAAGTTCGCCGGCGCCATTGCAGAGGCGAAGGCGGACGGCAAGGACGTGACCGCAGCCGAGAACGCGTTCGACGACCTGAAGAACCAGGTCACGGCGGCTCAGGGCGACACGAATGGCCTCTCGACACAGCTCCTGGCGCAGACGCCGCACGGCTACCCGGGCAACTGGCAGGTCTTCGTCGCGGCCCACACGAGCGAGCTGAACGCCCGCACCGACCTGCACGTCGCCGACAGCGACGCCGAGCAGATCAAGACCGACCTCCAGTAGCTGTTCAGTCAGGCCCATAAGTCGGACATCTGTAGGACCCGTCATCAGGACGTGTTCCGGGGCCGGACCGAGGTGGTCCGGCCCCGGGGATACCGCAGGGGACCCACTAGGCTTCGGGGCGCGATGGACGCCCTCGACGCCATCTTCAAGGCCTACGACGTCCGGGGCATCGTTCCCGACCAGCTCGACGCGCGCACCTGTCGGGCGGTCGGTTGGGCGTTCGCCCGCTTCTCCGCCGCATCCACCGTGGTGGTCGCCCGGGACATGCGAAGCTCGGGCGAAGCGTTGTCCGAGGCATTCGCCGCCGGCGTCCGCCGGGCCGGGGCCGACGTCGTCGATCTCGGGCTCGCGTCGACCGACATGATCTACTTCGCGTCGGGTCGGCTGGAGGCGCCCGGGGCGATGTTCACGGCCTCGCACAACCCGGCCGCCTACAACGGGATCAAGATGTGCCTGGCAGGGGCGCGCCCCGTCGGCCAGGACACCGGCCTGGCGGACATCGCCAACGCCGCCAGAGACGCGCTGGCCTCGGGCGCCGACCTGGGCGACCCGGTCGGGGGCTACGAGCAGCGCTCGCTGCTCGACGACTACGCGGAGCACGTGCGCTCGTTCGTCGACGTCTCGGTCCTGCGGCCGCTCAGGGTCGTCGCCGACACCGCCAACGGCATGGGTGGCCTCGTCGTCCCGAAGGTCTTCGAGTCGCTGCCCTTCCATGTCGACATCCTCTACGGCGAGCTCGACGGGACGTTCCCCAACCATCCCGCCGACCCCATTCAAGAGGAGAACCTCGAAGACTTGAAGGTGGCGGTGGTCCGGGAGGGAGCCGATGTCGGTCTCGCCTTCGACGGCGACGCCGACCGGGTCTTCCTCGTCGACGAGCGCGCCCGGCCCGTTTCCGGATCGCTCACCACCGCGCTCGTCGCCAAGGCGATGCTCGCCAAGCATCCCGGCGCCACGATCCTGTACAACCTCATCTCGTCCAAGGTCGTGCCCGAGACGATCAAGGAGAACGGCGGGGTGGCGGTGCGCACCCGGGTGGGCCACTCCTTCATCAAGCAGGTCATGGCCGACACGGGCGCGGTGTTCGGCGGCGAGCACTCGGGCCATTACTACTTCCGCGACAACTACCGGGCCGACTCGGGTGTGATCGCCGCGCTCGTGGTGCTCGAGGAGATGTCGCGCACCGGGGAGACGCTGTCGCACCTGCTCGCCCCGTACCGGCGGTACGCCGATTCGGGCGAGATCAACGAAGAGGTCGCCGATCCGAGGCGCGTCGTCGAGGCGCTCGCCGAGCACTTCGCCACCCAGGGCCTCGCGGGCGACCGTACCGATGGGCTCACCGTCGAATTCGTCGACTGGTGGTTCAACGTCCGGCCTTCCAACACCGAGCCGCTCCTGCGGGTGAACGTCGAGGCCCCCACCGAAGAGGAGTGCGACCGCCATGTGGGCGAGCTGCTCGATCTCGTGAAGAAGGTGTCGGGCGGTGTGGGAGTCTCGGGCCGGTGAGTGCGATCGACCGGAGACGCGCCCAGGGCGCAGGACAGGCGGAGGCCCCAGATGGCACTTGATCCGCTCTTGCTCGAGGTGCTCGCCTGTCCCGAGGACAAAGGGTCACTTCTGTACTTCGCCGACGAGAACCGTCTCTACAACCCCCGGCTGAAGCGCAGCTACGAGATACGCGACGACATTCCCATCATGCTCGTGGACGAAGCCGTGACCGTCGACGACGCCGAGCACCAGCGGCTCATGGCGAAGGCGGAATCGGAGTCCGTCCAGTCGACGCTCAAGGAGAGGAGCACGTGACCGACGTCCCGGTCGCAGATGGCGTGCTCGACTCGCTCGACATGTTCGAGGTGACCGCGGCGCTGCCCGAGCAGGTCGCCGCCGCCGTCGGTGCGGCCCGAGGCCTCGACGGGCTCCCCGAGCGCGCCTACGTCGAGAACGTGGTCGTCCTCGGCATGGGAGGGAGCGGTTTGGCGGGCGACGTCATGGTCGCGGTCGCCGGCCCGTTCGTTCCCGTGCCGATCGCGGTGGTGAAGTCCTACGAGCTTCCCGACTTCGTCGGGCGGGGTTCGCTCGTGTTCGCGGTGTCGTTCTCGGGGGACACCGAGGAGACGGTGGAGGCCGCGGGCGAAGCCGTGAACGCCGGGGCGAGCCTCGTCGCCGTGACCGGCGGAGGGGAGCTGGCGCGCCTGGCGGAGGAGTGGGGTGCGCCCATCGTCAACGTGCCGGACACCATCCCGCAGCCGCGCGCCGCACTGGGTGCCCAGGCCATCCCGCCGCTCATCGTCTTGGAGGACATCGGCCTGTTCCCCGGTGCCGCCGAGTGGGTGGCGCGTGCGCTCGACCAGCTCCGCTACCGGCGAGATCAGCTCGTGGTGCCGGGCAGCGTCGCCGAGGACATCGCCGGGCGCATCGGGCGGACCATCCCCCTCGTCCACGGCGCGCACGCGCTGGGCGCGACCGCGGCGCTGCGGTGGAAGGCGCAGGTCAACGAAAACGCCAAGTCACCCGCCTTCTACAACGTCTACCCCGAGCTCTGCCACAACGAAATCGCCGGCTGGGGCCAGCACGGCGACGTCACCCGGCAGGTCATCACCCTCGTCAACCTCCGCCACGACGCCGAGCACCCCCAGGTGGTGCGCCGGTTCGACATCGTGGCGGACATGCTGCGCGAGGTGGTGTCCGACGTCATCGAGGTGCGCGCCGAGGGGGAGGGCGACCTCGCTCAGCTGCTCGACCTGGTCCTGGTGGGCGACTTCGTGTCCCTGCACCTCGCGGCGCGCGAAGGTGTCGACCCCGGGCCCGTCCCGGTGCTCGAGGAGATGAAAGGCCGACTCCGCCAGGCCTAGCCGGCGACGCCGACCCGGTCCCAAGGCCGCGCCGGCAGCTTGAATCCGATCCGTCTCGAACCGACCACCGATCCAGGAGCACACATGCCGAACCCCACCCCCGACCACGACGTCGCCGATCTCGGGCTGGCCGAGCTCGGGCGCCAGAGGATCGCCTGGGCCGATGCCAACATGCCCGTGTTGGCGTCCATCCGGGAGCGCTTCGCCAAAGAGCGTCCTCTCGAGGGAACAGTCGCGGCGGCATGCCTGCACGTCACCACCGAGACCGCCAACCTGCTGCGAACGTTGAAGGCGGGCGGAGCCGAGGTCCTCATCTGCGCGTCGAACCCGTTGTCCACCCAGGACGACGTGGCCGCCTCGCTCGTGGTCGACGAAGAGATCCCGACGTTCGCCGTCAAGGGCGAGGACTCCGAGCGCTACTACGCGCACATCGACGCCCTCCTCGACCGTCACCCCACGCTGACGATGGACGACGGGTGCGACCTCGTGTCGCGCATCCATCAGACGCGCCCGGGACAGGTCGGCGAGGTGCTGGCGGGGACCGAGGAGACGACGACCGGCGTGATCCGCCTGCGCGCCATGGAGGCCGAGGGGGCGCTCAAGTACCCGATCGTGGCCGTGAACGACGCCGACACCAAGCACATGTTCGACAACCGGTACGGCACGGGGCAGTCCACCCTCGACGGCATCATCCGGGCGACCAACGTGCTGCTCGCCGGCAAGCGCATCGTCGTGGCCGGCTACGGCTACTGCGGCAAGGGGGTGGCGAGCCGGGCCCGCGGCATGGGCGCACAGGTGATCGTCACCGAGGTGAACCCGTTGCGGGCGCTCGAGGCCGTGATGGACGGCTTCCGGGTGGAACCCATGGAGGAGGCCGCTCCGGAGGGCGACATCTTCATCACGGTGACCGGCAACCGCGACGTGCTGCGCACCGAGCACTTCGAGAAGATGCACGACGGCGCCATCGTGGCGAACTCGGGACACTTCGACATCGAGATCGACCTCGTGGCTCTGGCCCGGCTCTCCGAAGGGCGCCGGCGCGCCGTGCGCCCGATGGTGGAGGAGTTCGCCGTCCGGGGCAAGCGCGTCCTCGTCGTCGCCGAGGGTCGCCTCGTCAACCTGTCCGCGGCCGAGGGGCATCCCGCCGCCGTCATGGACATGAGCTTCGCCAACCAGGCGCTCGCCGCGGAGTGGGTCAAGGCCCACGTCGGTCAGCTCGAACGGCGGGTGTACGACGTGCCGAAGAGCATCGACGCGGAGATCGCACGGTTGAAACTCGACACCATGGGCGTCAACATCGACCGGCTCACGCCGGCGCAGGAGGAGTACCTCGGGTCCTGGCAGACCGGCACCTGAGGCGAGTCCCCAGGTCCGTGCGCCTTCACCGGGGCGGCGCGGGCCTCGGGGACAAAGGCACCGCGGCGGGCGTAGCCTGGGG
>DATGKD010000217.1:0-16858 GCA_035294855.1 Acidimicrobiales bacterium | reverse complement strand
CTCGCTGGAAGGCATCAACCCGAAGAGTCTGAGACCGTTACGACGCAGACATGCAATTGATCGGCCAAGGCACGACGCAGCGGGCGTCTCTCCCATGACACTCGATTCAGCGGAGCTGATCGTCTCGAACGTTGCTGCCTGGCGGCGATGGTTGGCAAAGCACGATTCGGACTCAGAGGGTGTCTGGCTGATCCTCGCCAAGAAGGGCACAACGCGCCCAACCTCGCTCACCTACGACCAGGCCCTCGAGGAAGCCCTTTGCTGCGGCTGGGTCGACGGGCAGCTCGCCCGTCGTGATGATGGCACCTTCCGGCGACGATTCACCCCTCGTCGTGCAGGCAGCGCCTGGTCGAAGCGCAACATCGCGATCATCGAGCGACTGACTGCTGAAGGTCGGATGCGTCCAACCGGGCTTCGTGCGGTGGAGCGAGCCAAGGCCGATGGGACCTGGGAAGCCGCCTATGGCGGTGCCGCCAACATCGAGGTCCCCGACGACCTGAAAAGAGCGCTCTCCGCCAACCCTCGGGCCTCGAAAGCCTTTGCAGGGCTCGACAAGGCGAACCGGTACTCCGTCCTCTACCGGGTCACAACCGCCCGGCGTCCCGATATCCGCGCGCGGCGAATCGAGCGGCTGGTCGACACGCTCGCTCAGGGCCACGCGATTCACCCCGAGCCCAAGGGACGATGAGTGCGCATGTGGTGACGGGCTGGCTGGCGGAGGGGCCGCTTTCGTAGGGCCCGGAGCATGCCGCGATGAGCACGCCAGGGAGGGCACCGGAGGCCCGAAGTGCGTCGCTGTCGACCGGATGAGGGCAAATTTCTCCGGGTGCTCTCGCTCGGCGGTCGACATTGAACGGGGGCGTGCCCTGTGTGTCTGTAGGCGGAACGCCGTGAGCAGCCACTACTTGGGGTCAGGACCCCAAGGTCGCACGATGGTCGTGAACCCCCGCCACTCACAGGACATTTCGACAGCCACATTCGACGAGGCTCTGCGTCGTCGGTGTGGGTCGCTCCCCCTCGGACGCGTGTTGCCGGGCGAAATCGAGCCGTTCCCGACGTATCGTCCCGCCAGTGCTTCGGATCCGTCTTCTCGGCGGCCTGGACGTGGAGGGCGTGGACGAGCGGGAGCTCGGCAGCCGGAAGGCTCGCACCTTGATCAAGGTGCTCGCCCTGGGACGGGGAAGGCCGGTCGCCGCCGATGCCGTCGTCGAAGCCCTGTGGCCGGATGACGACCTCCCGGCGAAGCCGGTCGAGCAGGTCGGCGTCCTGGTGAGCCGTCTGCGGTCCGTGCTCGGCCCCGAGCGCTTGTCGAGGTCGGACGCCGGTTGGTCGCTCGCGGCCGATTGGCTCGATGTCGACGAGCTCGAAGCGCGTGTGGACGAGGCCGCGGCCCGACTGGCCGCCGGCAATCCGGCCGCCGCCCGTGCGGCGGCGCGCGCCGCTTTGACGCTGGCGCGCGGAGACCTGCTCGCCGACGAGCCCGACGCCCGGTGGGCGGATGCGGCGCGCGCCGCGGTGGCGCGCTCGCTCTCGCGCGCACGGCTCGTCGGCGCAGAGGCGGCCATGGTCGCGGGAGATCCCTCCGATGCTGCCGACCTCGCTGCGGCCGCTCTGGACTGCGACGGTTACGACGAGGCCGCGTTGCGAGTGCTCATGCGTGCCGACGCGGCGGCTGGTCGCGCCGCGCGGGCCCTGGCCGCCTACGCAAAGGTGCGGGAGCGGCTGGCCGAGGACCTCGGTGTCGACCCCTCGCCCGCGACCGAGGAGCTCCACACCGCCATCCTGTTGGGTGAGGTCGCGGGCCCGACCCCGGACCGGTTGTCGACGGGGACGCCTCCGGTGGGCCGCGACGCCGAGTTGCGGACGCTGGACGGCTATCTGGAGCGGTGCCGCCGCGGGGAACACGTGCTGGCGGTGGTGCAGGGCGAACCGGGGATCGGCAAGACCGCCTTGGTCGCCCACTGGGCCAACCGGCTCCCCGCTGATGTCGTCGTGGTGCGGGGCCGCTGCGACGAAATGGGCCGGGACCTCCCGTTGCAGCCCGTCCTCGACGGGCTCGCCGTGCACTTGCGCGAGCTCGACGCCGAGGCGGCTGCGCAGAGCCTGGGTGACGCCGAACCGGTGATCGGTCCGCTGCTCGGCCGAATCGGCGACGCGGCACCCATCGATGCCACCACGGTCGCGGACCCCGCCGCGGGCCGGGCGCTGCTGTTCGCCTCCTTGCTGGCGACCATCGAGCGCGTGGCGGGGGGTGGCCTGATCGTGGTCCTGTGCGAGGACGTCCATCTGGCCGGGGACAGCACGATCGAATGGCTTCGTTTCGCCGTGCGGCGGGGGAGCCGGCTTCTCGTGCTCGCCACGACCCGCCCCGGACAGAGCGCCTTGGGTGCCTCCGACCTCGTCCAGCTCGGCCCCCTGGACTTGGCCGCGTCGATCGCCCTGGTGGGCGAGGAGCGCGCCGAGGAACTCCATGCTCGCAGCGGTGGGAACCCGCTGTTCATGCTCGAGCTCGCTCGGGTGACATCGGCCGAGCTGCCGAGCAGCGTGCGGGAGGCTGTCGACGCGCGCGTGGAGGCTCTCGGGGAGGCGTCCGCCACCCTGCGCGCCGCGGCGGTATTGGGCTCGGTCATCGACGTCGACCTGCTCGCCGGAGTCGTCGACCGCCCCGTGGCGGTCCTGCTCGAGCACCTCGACGTCGGGCTGCAGTCCCACATCGTCGAGGAATACTCGGCCGCGTTCGCGTTCCGCCACGAGCTCGTGCGGGAGGCGTTGGTGGTCGGCACGGCCGCGGCACGCCGGGCCTACATCCACCGCGAAGCGGCGCGGGTGCTGGAGGCGAGGCCCACCCACGATCCCCTCGAGGTGGCGTTCCACGCCCAAGAGGCCGGGGACGCGGCAGGCGCGTCGGCTGCGCTCGTGGAAGCCGCTGCCGTCGCGAACGACCGATTCGACGTGGCACTGGCCGATCGGCTGCTCACCGAGGCGATCGCACTTGACGACTCGCCGGCGGCTCGTGGTGCTCGCGCCCGGGTCCGGATCGCCCGCTTCCAGCTCGATCTGGCCGAAAGCGATGCCATCCGTGCCGTCGAGCTCGGAGGTGGGGCGCGCGCCCTCGAGATCGCCGGGTGGGCGGCCTACTACCGCCGGGACTACGAGCTCGCGCGTCAGCGAGCCGAAGAGGGAGCCGCGCGCACCGACGACGTCGCCGTGCAGGCCAGTTGCCTGACCTTGAGCGGCCGGGTCCTCCACTCGAGCGGCCACCTCGAACCGGCGCACGAGCGGCTGCGCCTGGCCGCGTCGATCGCCCCCGCGGAAGTGCGGGGCGTCGCCCAAGTGTTCTTGGGCGGACTCCTCGTACATCGAGGGGAAGTGAGCCAAGGAGGAGAGTTGGTGCAGCGAGCGCTGTTCGACGCTGCCCATCTTTCGCACCCGTTCGCCGCCCATCACGGCCACCTGTTTCGTGTGCTCGCTCTCGGCATGCAGGGGAGGCCGGTCGAGGCCCTCGCCGCGGCGGACGTGGGCGCGGCCAGGGCGATGGAGGCGGGCGAGGCGGGGGCCCGCTTCGTCGCGGTCCAGACGAACCTTCGGTCCTGGGTGCTGCGCGTCCTGGGACACGTCGGTGAGGCGACGGAATTGACAGAGCGAGCACTGGAGCTGGCCGCGCCGCCGGCGTTCCGGGAGATGCGCTCGTCGGCCGAATTGGACCGCATCGAGGAGTTCCTCGTCGCCGGAGACTTGGCCGGGGCCGGTTCAGCGTTGGTCGCGTGCCAACCCATCCTGGAATGGAACGGCGGTCATGCCTGGCATCACCACCAGCGGTACCGCACGCTCCAGGCGCGCCATCTCGTGGGCGTCGGCGACCCCGCGGGTGCGCTGGAGATGGCGACGCAAGTGACCAGCGACGCAGCCGAGCGTGGCACCCTCCGTTACGGGCTGTTGGCCCGCGTGGTCGCGGCGCGGGCGGCGCTTGCCTGTGGCCGACCGATCGAACGCGACGACATCGACGCGGCCCTCGTCTCTCTCGAAGGGTGTGCGGGGCTGGAGGTGTGGCGGGTCACCGCCGAGATGGCCGTGGCGGCGGACGACGACCGTTGGTGGCGTGACGCCGAGCGGCGCGCCGGGGCGATCGTGGTGCGTGCCGGCGATCACGCCGAGACACTGCGACGGCACGTGGCCGCGACGTTCGCCGCGCTAGGCCGCCGCTAGGAAGATCACCCGACGGACGAGCGGCGGGGGGTCCGGCCCGAGCAGTTCGATGGCCCGCCGGATGCAACCGGCGCGCCGCTCGGGCGAGAGCGCGCCCACGAACGCCGCCGACTGGGCAAGGCCCATCCGCCAGGCGACGAGATCCTCCGGCCCCAGCTCGGGGAACGCCACCTCCAACTTGTCGACGCGTACCGGGCGCATCCCACCTCTCCGGATCACGCTCGTGGCGACGTCGACGGTCCCCCATGCCGCCATCGACTCCTTCATGGCGCCGTACCACGCCGGCCTGGTCCACCCGACCTCTCCCAGCGACGTTTCGACGGCCTCCTTGACCGGGTGGTCGTCATCGGCCGCATAGGTCGAGCCCACGAGGACGCCACCGACGCGTGCCGCTTCGGCGACTCCTGCCTCGGGGCGGTCGAGATGGTTGAGCGAGAAGGCGGCCAGCACGACGTCGAAGGCTCCGTCGCAAAACGGCAACGCCACGGCGTCGCCCACGGCGGCGGGCGGGCGATGATCCCGATCCTGGAGCAGCATCCCGAGGGCGAGGTCGGCGGCGACCACCCGCGCCCCCGCGGCCCGAGCCGCACGGGATCCCAACCCGGTCCCGCTCCCCAGGTCGAGCACCGTCGAACCCCGCAACGGCACCGGGCTGAACGTCACGAGCAGCTCGGCGAGTCGTCGGTAGATGCGTCCCGGCCCGTCCGCCCACTGGGCGGCCCCGGCCGAGTAGGCCCCGCGCATGCTGCTCACAGCAGGGCGGCCCCCTCCCGGGCACGATCGCACCACCAACCGAACTCGAGGTCGCTGCCGAGCGCCTTCTCCCAGCCGAACAGTACGAGTGTCCCGAGCAGACAGAGCCCGAGCTGGCGTTCCCACCATCCTCCGGTGTCGACACCGTGGCGTTCGAGAGCGGCGCGCAGTGAGGCGATGGTGTCCTCCTTGGACTGCGGAAGTCGCGCCGCATTCAGCGCCAGGTACCAACCCAGCTCGAAGCACACCGGGCCCTCGCCGCAGTAGGTCCAGTCGAGCAGGACGGCGCGGCCGTCACCGTCGACGCCGAGGTTGCCCAGCTTCCAGTCGCCGTGCAGGAACGTCCGGGGAGTCGCCGCCGCGGCGTCGACCAGCGGCCGGCTCGAGGCGCGCAGCGCGCGGATGATCTCGAAGACGTCCGCCGGGGCGCGCTCGGCGAACGTGGCCCATCCTTGCGCGGCGATGCGGGGCACAGAGTTCGGCCAGCCAGCCCGCTCTTCGGCGGCGATGTCCGCGTCGCCGAACGCCAGCCACCGGTTCGCCGGAGGGAGGAGGCCGACGGTGTCGCGCCAGCCCCACATGCGCGCGGCCAGCGCCGCCATGCCGTCGAGGAGTGCCAGGTGGGTGTCGAGGGCGATCGGCTCATCACCGGCCGGGACCAACACGTTGCTCAGGTCTCGCATGAGCAGGGCGGCGCCCAGCCCGTCCCGGCCCTGGGCCCCGACGGCACCCACCATGCCGTGGACGATGTGCTCGGGTGCGGTGTCCATGAGCCCGGTGCGCCACACGTCGAGGGGGATGCACGTGCTCTCGTGAAAGAAGCGCATCGTCCAGTCGTCGTCGATGTGCACGTGCTTGAGCACGTACCGCTCCCCGTCGATGACGACCCGCTCGAGACCCACGCCGGACTTGCCGTCGGAGTGGGCGAAGGGCCGGCGCTCAGTGGCGTCCGCGAGCAACTCTTCGAGTGAGCCGGCAAGCGGACGGGCCACCGGGGGAGCGGTCACGTCGCTAAGCATCATCGACCGCCGCCATGTCGGCCAGCAGCGATGCCGGCCACCGACCGCCGCACCACATGCGGTCACGGGCGATGCGGCCCGCGGCATCGAGCTCGAGGATGTGGGCCTGGCGGGCGGCGTGAGGCACGCCGTCCTCGAGCCACGTCACCGTGAACTCGATGACCTCGCCGCCGGGGATCGGGTGCCGGCGGAGCTCCTCGAGCGTGCCGGGGTCACAGAACCATGTCCGGAACTGACCCTCGATGGAGCGACCGCCTCGGACCGTCATGCGCCAGTTGGGCACGACCGCATCGAGGACGGCGTCGTCCGCCCAGACGAGGGACGTGCCGTGCTCGCCGCGGACGGCGGCGAGGAACCCGTGGATGGCGGTGGTGGCGTCCGTGGTGCCGGTCGTCGTGGCGGTGGTCGTGGTCGTCGTGGTGGTCGTCATGCCACGAGCATGCGCCGGGGCCCCTGCAAGCACCTTGCAGTCCAGCCGCAACGTTCTTGCAGGCACGGTCGTGCACCGTGAGGGCGTCGCACCGAACAAAGGAGATGCCTGCGATGACCATCAACGAAGACAAGCTCAACGATCTCATCGGCCGCTTCGTCGGAGACTTCGGCGCAGCCATGCACGCGGCGACCGTCGTCATCGGCGACAAGCTCGGCCTGTACGGCGCTCTGGCGGAGCACGGCCCGATCACCGGAGCGGGCCTTGCCGAGGCCACCGGCTACGACACCCGGCTGGTGGAGGAGTGGCTCGCCGCCCAGTACGTCAGCGGGTACGCCGAGTACGACCCGGTCACCCGCCGGTTCTCCTTGACCGAAGAGCAGGCGGCCGTGCTGGCGGACCCGTCGACGCCCGCCTATCTCGTCGGCGCCCAGACGATCACCGCCGCCCTGTGGAAGGACGAGGAGCGAATCCGGGACGCGTTTCGGACCGGGCGGGGACTGGGATGGCACGAGCACTGCCACGACCTGTTCCACGGCACCGAGAAACTGTTCAAGCCCGGATACCTCGGCAACCTGGTCTCGGCATGGATCCCGTCGCTCGACGAAGTCGAGGCGAAGCTGCGGGCCGGGGCGAAGGTCGCCGACATCGGCTGCGGCCACGGCTCGTCCACGATCCTGCTGGCCGAGGCCTATCCCGCCAGCGAGATCGTGGGCTTCGACTACCACACCGAATCGATCGACACCGCGCGCAAGCGGGCGGCCGAGGCCGGTCTCGGCGAGCGGGTGTCGTTCGAGGTCGCCACGGCGCAGGACTTCCCCGGCACCGACTACGACCTGGTGTGCATCTTCGACGCCCTCCACGACATGGGTGACCCGGTGGGCGCGGCGCGTCACATTCGCGCCGCGCTCGGCGAGGACGGCACGTGGTTGCTCGTCGAACCCGTGGCGACGGCGGGCCTCGAGAACAACGTCAACCCCGTGAGCCGCATCTTCTACGCCGGTTCGGTCGGCATCTGCACCCCGGCCGCCGAGTCGCAGGATGGCGGGTTCGCGCTCGGGAACCAGGTCCCGGACGAAGACTGGCGTTCGCTTCTCACCGGCGCCGGGTTCGGGCGCTTCCGCCGTGCGACCGAGACCCCGTTCAACCGCGTGTTCGAGGTTCGACCGTAACGGGCGAAGGAGAGGCCCGGGCAGGCGTCGACACCTGCCCGGGTCGGCCCCGCGGGAACGGCTCAAACGGCGCCGATCTCATTTGGGCCCGCTGACCGCTCCGTGGACGCGGGGAGCCCGCACCATGTCGTGAGCGCGTCGGCCAGGCCGGTATGGCTGTTCTCTCCCACCCAGGCGACATGTCCGTCGGGCCGGATGAGCACGCCCGTCGGAGCCGTCACCGGACCGAAGACGGGAAGCTCCCACGCGCCGGCATAGTCCGCGTCGATGAGCCGGACCCGATCGGCCCATGGCGTGATGTCGAGACCCCCGCGCTCACCGAGGTTCAGGAGCAGGGGCCGGGCGTCGCGGAGCAAGGTGAACACTCGAAGTGGGCCCTGCGCGGTCACGAGGTCGAGGTCGGGCATGCGGCGCCCGAGGAGCGGGTGCCCGTCGCCGAGGTCGTAGTGGACGTCCAGCCCACTGATCATCCCGGCGATGCATTTGCGAGGCTCGTCCATCTGCAGCAGCTCCGCCAAGATGTCGCGCATCGCCCCGGTGCGTTCGTCGGCTCCTCGCAGCACACCCTGGGCCATGGTGTTGTGCAATACGCGGGCCCCGACCGGGTGCCGCTCGTCCTGATAGGTGTCGAGGAGGCCATCTGGTGATGTGCCCTTGACCACCTGGGCCAGCTTCCATCCCAGGTTCACCGCATCCTGCACGCCGATGTTGAGGCCCTGTCCACCTTGGGGGGAATGCACGTGTGCGGCGTCGCCGGCGATCAGTACACGTCCCATGCGGTAGGACGCCGCCTGCCGGGTCATGTCGGTGAAACGGGAGATCCAGGTGGGACTGTGCACCTTGTAGTCCGTTCCGTCGACGGCGATGAGTGCCTCCCTCAGATCAGCCAGCGTGGGCTCTCGGTCGTGTTCGAGGTGTTCTTCGGGCAAGGCGACGCCCACGCGTCCGTCCTCCAACCGGCCGATGCCACCCCCGGGACGCAAGCCGAATTCGGGCTCCTCGTCCATGTCGACCTCCGCGATCACCCAGCTGGTGGTCGCATCCCACCCGTAGAACTCGATGCCGGCCGCCTTGCGGACCACGCTACGTCCTCCGTCACACCCGACGAGGTAGTCCGTCCGCAGCACCGTGCGGTCGGAGAGCTCGACGCCGACACCGGTGGCGTTGTGCGTGAAACCCGTCACTTCACGTTCGCGAGTGATCGGCACGTCCAGCTCGCTCACCCAGGCGCCCAGGATGCGCTCGAAGTGGCGCTGCAAGAGCGCGAGCCCGTAGTTGTGGCGCGTGGGAAAGTCGCTGATGTCCAACGGGATCCCGGCAAACGCCTGGACCTGCACCGCCCGGCCCTCCGCGAGGAACCGATCGGCGATGCCACGCTGATCGAGCACCTCGATGGTGCGTGAGTGCAAGCCGCGTGAGCGCGCGCTCTCGATCTCATGGCTGGCCCGCCGTTCGACGATCGCGACGTCGACACCGGCCAACGCCAACTCGCCCGCCAACATCAGGCCGGTGGGGCCACCTCCGGCGATCACCACCGAGTGCTCGGTCACGGCGAGCATTGTCAGCACACGCGACGGCCTTGTGGGAAGCCCCCCTCGGCGCGGTACACTGCTTACGGCGGCAGGAGGACGAGTCGAGGCTCCTGGCACCGTCCCTTCACGATCAGTTTGGCATCGGCGCGCGCTTCATCCTCGGCGTTCTCGCTCCCAAGAAGCGCCTTTGGCCATCTCCCAATCGGTGTTACGGTGACGCCGGCCGAAAGGCGAGCAGCAAAGTGCCGCGAGGGGAAGCCGGTGAAAGTCCGGCACTGGTCCGCAACCGTGAGCGGTGCACCCGGGTGGGTGGCGCCGTGAAGTCGGGATACCTCAGGGCATCGGAGTTCCCCATTGTCGAGACACAAGGACGGGGGCTCGGAGTGATCCGAGGAATCGGTGCCCCGGGCTCAGGTCCGGGAAGCGAGCACCCATGCACACCGTCGTCCGCAGATGGCGGGGCTTCGTTTCACAGGCGTCGACCTCGGCCCTTGCGATCGTCCTCATCACCGTGGCGCTCGGGGCGAGTCCCGGCGCCGCCAGTTCTCCCCCACCCACGCTGCCGCAAGTGCCGGTGGCGATCGGGGCAGCCCAGTGGCTCGCTTCGAAGCTGACAGCAGGTGGCTACATCCCGGGTAGTTCGCCTGGAACCGCCAACTACTCGGAGACGGTCAACACGCTGCTGGCGCTGGCGGCGGCCAACGTCAACCCGGCGTTGGCCCGGACCGGCCTCGCCTACATGGCGTCGAACGCCAACGCCTACATCCCGGCGAACGGCAACGACGGGCCGGGGCAGCTCTCCCTGCTCATCCTCACCGCGCACGCGTTCGGTGCCGATCCGACGAACTTCGGGGGGAGCGACCTGGTCAGCCGTCTGCTCGCGACCGAACAGACGAGCGGACCGAACGCCGGGCGCTTCGGCACCGACGCGCAGGTGCCCCAGTTCAACAGCGGGCCCTATGACCAGGGGCTCGCCCTGGCCGCCCTCGACGCGGCCGGCGTCAGCGCGCCGGCGGCCTCGGTCACATGGTTAGTGCAGCAGCAATGCCCGAACGGAGGATGGACGTCGCCCGATCCCACCGCCAACCCGTGTAGCGGCGATCCCGGGCATGCGGCCGGTCCGGACACGAACACGACCGCGCTCGCGCTCGAGGGTCTGGCCGCCCAGGGCGCACTGTCTTCGTCGGTCGCCGCGAGTGCCTTTTCCTTCCTGAAGGCCGGGCAAAACGCCGACGGGGGCTGGGCCTACTACCCGAACGCGGCGGACAACCAACAGACCAGTGACCCGGATTCCACGTCCTTGGTCATCCAGGCGCTCCTCGCCATGCACCTGGCACCCGACGGATCGCAATTCGACATCGGCGGGCACAGCCCGACGCCGACGCTGCTGTCGTTCAAAGTCTCGTCGGGGCCCGACGTCGGGGCGTTCTTCACGCCGTTCGGGAGCCCGACGACGGGTGACGTCTTCGCGTCCTTTCAGGCGGTTCCGGCTCTCATGGGACTGAGCTTCGGTTTCGGTCCTCCGGGGAGTTCGTACTGGCTCTCCGCCTCCGACGGCGGGGTCTTCGGATTCGGCGCGCCCTTCCACGGGTCCTTGGGAGGGGTCACGCTGAACAAGCCGGTGGTCGGCATGGCCTCGACCCTCGACGGGCTCGGCTACTGGCTGGTGGCATCCGACGGCGGGATCTTCGGATTCGGCGACGCCGCCTTCTATGGCTCCATGGGCGGCAAGCCGTTGAGCAAGCCGGTCATCGGCATGGCCGCGAGCTCCGAGGGCCTCGGCTACTGGTTGGCGGCCTCCGACGGCGGGGTCTTCGCCTTCGGTGACGCCAACTACCTCGGCTCGATGGGAGGCAAACCGCTCAACAAGCCGATCGTGGGGATCGCGGCCACGCCCGACGGTGGCGGCTACTGGCTGGCGGCCTCCGACGGGGGCGTCTTTACGTTCGGTGACGCCAACTACTTCGGCTCCATGGGTGGCAAGGCGCTGAACAAGCCGATCGTGGGGGTCGCGGCCACGCCCGACGGTGGCGGCTACTGGCTGGTGGCCTCTGACGGCGGGGTCTTCGCCTTCGGTGACGCCAACTACTTCGGCTCCATGGGAGGCACGCCGCTCAACGCGCCGATCGTGGCAGTGGCCTCGACGCCCGACGGGAGCGGCTACTGGCTGGTGGGCTCCGACGGCGGCGTCTTCAATTTCGGCGACGCCGCGTTCGAAGGCTCGATGGGTGGGAAGCCGCTCAACAAGCCGGTTGTCGGGCTCGCGGCGAGCCCGGGTTGAGCGATGCGGACACCCATTCGTAGCCGCCTGTTCGGGTCAGCCGGTCTCCTGGCCGGATGTCTGGCGATGATGACCGCTCTGGCCGGACCGGCGGCCGCGGGTGGGCCGGTCTGCGTCGGCGTCGTCGTCGATGACGCCAACGGAGCCGCCCCGAACCCGCAGGCGGCACGCGTGCAAGCCGGCGCCAGCGATCTCGATGTCCTGAGCGCGGCGGGCGACACGGTGACCCAGAACAACTCGGGGCTCGTGTGCGCCATCAACGCCTACCCGCCGAGTGGCCTGCAGGATTGCCACAACGCCTCGAACGGCCTCTATTACTACTGGTCGTACTGGCAGGGTGATCCCTATGCCAATACGTGGACCTACGCCGGGATCGGTCCGGCCGAACACACGGTGGCGGATGGCCAGACGTACGTCGAGGGCTGGCGCTACCAGGACCCCGGCCCCGATTCCGCGAGCGCCCCGAAGCCGTCGGTGTCGCCTGCCGCCGCCTTCGCCGCCGCCTGCCCCGGCGTGACACCGGTGCCGAAGGCCGGGGGCGGTGGTGGCGGCAGCCCGGGCGGTGGGGGATCGTCGGGCTCGGGAGCGCCGGTCACGACGTCCCCGTCCGCGGTCGACGCACCCGGGCCGACCGGGGCAACGCACCCCCCGGGGAGCGGCCCGACGTCGGGAGGACAAGGCGCCGCGTCCCCAGCGGCGACCGCGAATGTTCGAGGCGCAGGGGGTTCCACCGCCCGCACCGGCGATGTGCCCTCGACCACGACGGCGTCGACCGTCTCCACCGGGAGCGGCCCGCGATCGCGAGAGACACCGAGCGGACTCGCCCTTTCAGCTCGAAGCGCGCACCGGGCTCCGGGAGGGGACCCGGTGTTGCCGATCGTCGTGATCGGCGCGCTGATCGGCGTCATGGGCGCCGCGGCCTGGTTCCGGTGGCGGCGGAGACCGGGCGAGGAGTGATCGGCGTGCCCGGCGGTCGTTCAGTCCACCCGCTGGCATGGTGGGGGTGGGCCGCGTGCCTGGGTGTTGCCGCGATGCAGACGACCAACCCCAACCCGTTCCTGCTGCTGCTCATCGCAGCCGTCGTGTCGTTCGTGGTGGCCAGCTGCCGGGGGAACTCACCGTGGTCCCGATCCTTGGCGCTGTTCGTGAAGATCGGCCTGGTCGTCATCGTGATCCGCCTGGCCATCGAGGTCCTCTTCGGCCAGCGAGGCATCCCCGGCCACGTCCTGTTCTCGTTGCCGCGCGTCCCGCTTCCATCCTGGGCGGCCGCGGTCAGCATCGGTGGCAAGGTGACGCTCGAGTCCCTCATCACGGCATTCGTCTTGGGTCTGCAGCTGGCGGTGATCCTGGTGTGCTTCGGTGCGGCCAACTCCCTGGTGAGTCCCTACCGCCTGTTGCGCTGCCTCCCGTCGATTCTGTACGAAGCCGGCGTGGCGGTGACCGTCGCATTGTCCTTCACGCCCGAGCTTGTCGACACGGTCTCGGCGGTGCGCCACGCGCGCCGCCTGCGCGGTGTTCCCACGACCGGCGTGCGGGGAATTCGAGGGATCGCCGTGCCGGTCCTCGAGGGAGCACTGGACCGCTCACTGCAACTGGCCACCTCGATGGATGCCCGCGGCTACGGCCGGCGAAACGAGAGCTCGAGGGCGGCGACCCGCATTGCCGTCAGTGCCACCGCGACGGGCCTGCTCTCGGCCGCGGTGGGCCTCTATGGCGTCATCGATGCGGGGTCGCTGTTCGGTCTCGGGCTGCCGATCGTCACCGTCGGTGTCGCCGTCTGTGCGGTGGGGCTGACCGTCGGCGGCCGCAACCTCCGCCGGACGCGGTACCGCCCGGATCGTTGGGGCGCACCCGAGTGGGCCATCCTCGGCTCGGGCGCCGTGGCGCTCGCTGCCATGGGGATCGCCCACGCGCTCGGCATCGCGGGAATGACGGCGTCCTTCGTGCCCTTGGCGGTGCCCGCGCTGCCGGTGCTGCCGGTCGTCGGCATCGTGGTGGCTGCCCTGCCCGCGTTCGTCGCCCCGTCCCGGCGCGCCGCGGGGGCACCCGTCCGCTCAGACCTCGGTGCGGCGGTCGCATGATCCGCCTCGAGCGGGTTTCCTTCCGCTACAGCGGTGCGGCCCGTCCCACGCTGGACGAGGTCGACCTCGAGGTTCCCGAGGGCGAGCTCTGCGTCGTCGTCGGGGAGACCGGATCTGGCAAGTCGACGCTGTTGCGCACCGTCAACGGGCTCGTGCCGCACTTCAGCGGCGGCACCCTCGGCGGCAGCGTGACCGTCGACGGCAGGTCCACCCGGACGCACCGGCCGCGTGAGTTGGCCGACGTCGTCGGTTACGTCGGTCAGAACCCGCTGGCGAGCTTCGTCACCGAACGCGTCGAGGACGAGCTGGCGTACACGATGGAGAACCTCGGCGTCGCTGCGAACGCGATGCGCCGCCGGGTCGAGGACACCGTCGACCTCCTGGGTTTGGCCGAGCTGCGTGACCGTCCACTGCGTTCCCTGTCGGGTGGACAGCAACAACGCGTGGCTATCGGCGCGGTGCTCACCGCCTCCCCTCGCGTCCTCGTCCTCGACGAGCCCACTTCGGCCCTCGACCCGGCCGCGGCCGAGGAGGTGCTCAACGCCTTGGCGAGGCTCGTGCACGACTTGGGGCTCACGGTGCTGATGGCCGAACACCGGCTCGAACGCGTGCTGCCGTTCGCCGACCGCGTCGTGGTCGTGCCCGGACGGGGCGCTCGCCTCACGGTGGGCCCGCCCGCCGAGATCATGCGAACCGCGACCGTCGCCCCTCCGCTCGTGGAATTGGGCCGCTACCTCGGATGGGACCCCTTGCCGCTGACCGTGCGCGACGCCCGTCGCCGGGCGGCCGCGTTGCGGCAACGGATCGCCCCGATGCAGCGCACCATCGCCCGAGAGCGACCGGCGGACGGTCGCCAAACGGTGGCGGAGCTGCGCGACGTCGCCGTCCATTACGGACCGGTGGTCGCCGTGCAGTCGGTCAGCCTCGACATTCGTGCGGGCGAGGTCACCGTGCTCATGGGGCGAAACGGCTCCGGGAAGTCGTCGCTCCTCAATGTCGTTTCGGGAGGCCGGCGGCCCACCCGTGGCTCGGTGCGCCTCCACGGCGGTGACCCTCGGCGTCTCGCCGCCCAGGAGTTGGTCCGTGAGGTGGGGCTCGTGCCCCAGGATCCCGGCGTGCTGCTGTACGCCGAATCGGTCCGATCCGAATGCCACCACGCGGACCGCGTGGCGGCGCTCGATGCCGGCACGACGCGCGGCGCGCTGGCTCGCGTCCTGCCCGGGATTCCCCTGGACCTCCACCCGCGCGACCTTTCCGAGGGGCAGCGTCTGGCCGTCGCCCTGGCGGTCGTCCTGGCGCCGGCACCCTCGGTGCTGCTGCTCGACGAACCCACCCGCGGCCTCGACTACCCGAGCAAGGACCGCCTCGTCACGCTGCTGCGGGAGCTGGCCGCCTCGGACCACGCCATCGTGCTCGCGACCCACGACGTGGAGCTGGCGGCACGGGTGGCGGACCGGGCCATCGTCCTGGCCGACGGCGAGTTGATCGCCGACGCGCCCGCCCGTGAGGTCGTGTGCCATTCGCCGGTCTTCGCCCCGCAGGTCGCGAAGGTGTTCGCTCCCGACGAGTGGTTGACCGTGGGCGAGGTGCGAGCGGCGTTGGAGGAGGTGCCGGCATGACGACGGCCGCCCCGTCCCACAGACAGGTCCGGCACCCCCCGGCCCTACGACTCCGACGCCGGTCCGTGACCCTGCTCGTCCTGACGAGTGCGTTCGGCGTGGTGGCCTTCGGCTGGCCACTCCTCATCCACCGCCACGCCGGTGCCGACGCGGCGCACGGCACCGATGCCCCCTGGATCTTCGTGGCGCTCATCCCGTTGCTCATCGCCATCGTCGTCGCGGAGTTGTCCGAGGGTGGGATCGATGCCAAAGCCATCGCGCTGCTGGGGATCCTGGCGGCGTGCTTCTCGGCTCTGCGGATCGCCAGCCCCGGTATCGACGGTTTCGAACCGGAGTGGTTCCTCCTCGTCCTGGCAGCCCGGGTGTTCGGACGAGGGTTCGGCTTCGTCTTCGGGGCGGTGGCCCTGTTCGCGTCGGCGATGGTGACCGGCGGAGTGGGGCCGTGGTTGCCGTTCCAGATGTTGGCGGCCGCCTGGGTCGGTCTGGGCGCGGCGTCGCTCCCCGGTGCCCGGGGCCTCACAGAACGCGCCGTGCTCGCCGGGTACGGGGCCGTCGCCGCCGTCGTCTACGGGCTCCTGACGAACCTGTGGTTCTGGCCGTTCGTCGGTACCGGCACGACCTACTCGTTCCTGCCCGGTGCGGGTGTCGCCGCCAATCTGCACCGGTTCTTCCTGTTCGACCTCACGACGTCGTTGGGATTCGACCTCACGCGGGCCGTCACGTGCGTCGTGTTGATCCTCGTGCTCGGCCGACCGGTGCTGGCGGCACTGCGCCGTGCCGCACGGCGAGCGGTCTTCGAACCGGAGACGGTATTCGTCGATTGAAGCTTCTGCGGGCGACAGCGATCAGCGGAGACGATGCAGCAACGCCTCTGCGCCCTCGCTCAACTCGCGAACGATGTCGGCGGCCGATTGCTCCTTGCGCACCTGGCCCACGCTCTGACCCGCGTAGTGCGCCATCGCCTCGACGTGTCCCCGCGACCCTCGCCCCGGCGACGCCGGTGCCAGGCGCGAGCAGGTTCAGTTGCACGTCGACCTGACCATCCTCGCCCAACTGGCCACGGCACTCGCTCAAGCCAGAGCCGTCCCCCTCGCGGCGTAGCCCACTGCCACTCGTAACGCGGCGAATGGGCGAAGGATCGGTGCCGCCCTCACCGATGCTTCGCCCATTCCCCTGATAGCCAGCGCACCCTGCCGGAGGGTTGATCACTCCCTCCCGGGATCACGAGGTAGCCCGCCTCGCTGTCCTCGCTCATTTTCGACCTCAGCGCGCGTTCGCGAGCAGGGCCGAAGGTCCCAAACCCTTGGGCTTCTCAAAGCCCCCGTTTCGCCGATCGAATCGCCGAGCCGATCCCTATTGACAAAGCTCGATCGTAAGCGTTGACTTACCGTAAGTGAACACTTACCCTGAGGTGGCGATGAGGGCGCTGGCGGACCCCACCCGGCGGTCGATCTTCGAGATGCTCGCGGACGGCCCCCACGCAGTGGGGCGGCTCGCTGGCGAGCTGCCGATCAGCAGGCCGGCAGTGTCCCAGCATCTCAAGGTGCTGAAGGAGGCCGGCCTCGTCGTCGACCGTGCCGACGGGACCCGGCGGGTGTACGAGCTCAACCCCGAAGGGCTCGGAGCGCTCATCGTGTACCTCGAACGGTTCTGGAACCACGCCCTGGGGTCGTTCAAGCGGAGAGCGGAGCAGCTCGGACAGGAGAAGTGATGACACAGCAGACCACGGGCACCACCGCGCAGGCCTCGACCGTCGTTGAGACTT
>DATGKD010000216.1:0-4048 GCA_035294855.1 Acidimicrobiales bacterium | reverse complement strand
TGACTTCAGCGCACCCTGACTTCGGCGTGCACCCTGACTTCGGCGTGCACCCTGACTTCGGCGTGCACCCTGACTTCGGCGCGCCCTGACTTCGGCGCACCCTGAGTTCAGCGCACCTGACTTCCGTCGGTGGTGAGGCGTCAGCGGCGCCGGGGCCGACGACCGTTGTGCGCCACTGCCTCGACCGAGGCGTCGGGCCCGGGGAACACCAGGCCCTCGTGCCCGTCGTCGTCCCATCGGACCCTGTACGGCGGCTGGCCGCCCGGTCCCCGCACTTCGAGGATCTCGGCCGAGCGGTCGGGCTCACCGATGTGGTGTCCATGGACGACGAGCCTGTCTCCAGCTTTCACTTCCATGTCTTTTCCTCCGAAATAGGCGGTCGACTCTCATTCCATGGTGGCGGTGTCGCACCCCGGGCGCCCAGGGCCGAAGGTCCAGGACGCGGCGGTGTCGGGACATTCGGCCCTGGTCCGATGGCCACGGTTGCGTTGTGATGGAAGAGGTAGCGAAGGAAGAGGAGAAAAGGAGGGAACTATGGCGCTGGTACGGCGTGAGCATTTCGAGTTCCCGGACCTGTGGCGGAGGTTGTTCGACCCCGAGACCGTGGGGACCTGGCTCCGGGTCGAGGAGTTCGTCGACGGGAAAGACCTCGTCGTACGGGCGGAGATGCCCGGCATCGATCCTGAGCACGACGTCGAGGTCACCATCGCCGAGGGCGTCCTGCAGATCCGGGCCAAGAGAGAGGCGCGCTCCGAGCACAAGAACGCCGAGGCGTTCCGCTCCGAGTTCCGGTACGGGTCGTTCGTACGGACCGTCCCACTGCCGGTGGGCGCCAGCGAAGAGGACGTCAAGGCCACCTACGCCGACGGGATCCTGGAGATCAGGGTGCCGACGGGCGAGGAGGCCAAGACGGCGGTGACGAGGGTTCCCGTCACGAAGGCGTGAGCCTTGCTGTCGTCGACGCCTTCGTCATGTGCTCCCGGGCCATCCGGCCTGGGAGCACGTCTCGATGATCGATGGACAGGGCCCTCGAAAGGAGATGAACCATGAAGGCCAGAGACGCGACGAGGAAGATGCCGGTCACGGTCTCCGCGGACGCCACGGTTTCCGACGTGGCCGAGCTGATGGACCGGCGTGCCGTGGGCGCGGTGATCGTCACCGACGACGAGCGCCCTACCGGGATCGTGACCGACCGGGACCTGGCGGTGCGGGTCCTCGCCAGGCGCCTGCCGCCGGACGCACGAGTGGACTCGGTGATGTCGACCGACGTGATGACGCTGCCGGCGAACGCCGATCTGCGTGAGGCGATGCGCCTGTTCGCCGACCATCCCATCCGCCGGCTCCCCCTGGTGGATGGCGGCCGTCTCATCGGGGTGCTGACCATGGACGACCTGATGGTCGACGTCATCAGCGACCTGACATCGCTCGTCCGCCCGGTGACCGGGCAGGTGCTGTTCGGGCACCCGGAGCCGAAGGTGCCCGCCGAGGCCTCGTGACCGACTCGTCGGCGCGAGCGCACGGCCGAGAGCTCGGACTGCCCGCGTTCGATGGCTGGCTCTTCGATCTCGACGGTGTGCTCACCGACACGGCGCGCATCCACGTGCAGGCGTGGCAGGCCACCTTCGACGCGATCCTGCAACACCGAGCCGGCGAAGACTCGTTCGTTTCGTTCGACCCGGAACAGGACTACGAGCGGTTCGTGGACGGCAAGCCGCGCGCTGACGGCGTACGCGACTTCCTCCGGTCACGAGGAATCGAGCTCCCCGAGGGCGAACGGTCAGACCCTGCGGACCGCTTGACCGTCTGGGGTGTGGGGAACAGGAAGAACGACTTGTTCCTCGCGTTGTTGTCGCGCCATGCCCCGACGGTCTTTCCCGGATCGGTCCGGCTGGTGCACGCGGTGCGTGGCGCCGGGTCGCGGACCGCGGTCGTTTCGGCGAGCGAGAACTGCCGCTCGGTGCTCGAGTCGGCCGGGATCCTCGGTGACTTCGATGTGGTGGTGGACGGCGTGGTGGCCATCAGCAACCAGTTGGCCGGCAAGCCGGCCCCTGACACATTTCTATTTGCTGCAGACCGCCTGGGAGTGGCCCCGCGTCAGGCAGTGGTCGTCGAGGATGCGCCTGCGGGCGTCACCGCCGGTCGGCGTGGAGGCTTCGGGTGGGTCGTCGGCGTGGCCCGTCGAGCCTCGCCGTCCGAGCTCGAGGAGTCCGGCGCCGATGTGGTGGTGCGGGATCTCGCCGAGCTCCTCGGAGAACCTCCCTCAGGCGGCACGCTTCGAGCGAACGACGGGTGACCATGTGTGCTCGCTCTGAGAATTGAGTTCGTGGACGCGCAGCTCGTCAGGACAGAAGTCGTGCCGGGCGCACATGGGCCGGTCGTTGTAGACCGAGAGCACGGTACGACAGCGGTCGTGCGCGCACACGCGTCCGGCCCGGTGTCGCCGGGGCGGCTGGTGACGGGGTCCGAGCAGTTCCGCTCCGATCCCTTCGATGTCGATGGAGTGGTTCACCGGCTTTCCTTCCACGGCGGCGTGGGCGTGCATTGCTTGTGGCTTTCACGCTAGGGATCCCCCCGGGCCTGTCCCAGGGTCGAAGGTCACACCTGGCGGGGAACGTTCGGTCACCCGGCGTCACGGGTGGGACGAAGGCCCCTGGTCCGAACGAGAGAGGTGCTGTCACCCTGAAGCCATGACCGCCGAGCTGCGTCCGTCGCTGGTCGCTGCCGACGACGGATCTGCTGCGGTCGGCATCGACGGCCAGGTGGCCTCGGTTCTGGACCGGATGGCCGGCGCGCGTGCTCGGCCCGAATGGGTCGTTTGCGTCAGGGGTGGCTCCAAAGCGCTGCGACGCGTGCGAGAGAGCCTCTTCGTCGTCTCCGACGGCATGACGGGCACCCGGGGCAGCCTCGAGGAGGACGGCCCGGACACATCTCCCGGGCTCTTCGTCGCCGGTGTCTTCGAGCGGGACCCCGAGAGTGGTCAGTCGCTGGTCGTGCTGCCCAGTTGGGCGACGCTCGGTTTGCACGAGTCCCTCCCGCCCGGAACCCGGATGCTCGACCTTCGCTCGGGCGTGCTGTGGCGCGAGGTCGCTATCGGCGGGAAGACGCGGCTGCGGACTGCCCGTTGGTCGTGTCTGGGCCGTCCCGGGACCTCCGTGCTCGTCGCCGCGGGCGACTCGGGGGTGCTCAACCAGGGGCGCGCCCACGAGGTCCTCGATGCGCCCAGCACCCTCGGTGGCGGAGTGCGGGGGGTGATCGACACCATCTGTCTGGACGGCGCGGGTGGGACCACTGGGACCACCCACGTGGTCAGGACCGCATCGTACGCGTCCGGCACCCGCCGGCTACCCGGCGAGGACGGTCTGGCGGCGCGTCACCGCCGGGCGCTGAGTGTCGGGCCTGAGGTGTTGTTCGAGGAGCAGTTGGCGGCGTGGGGCGCTCGCTGGAAGACCTGCGACATCGAGGTCGTGGGCGATCCCGAGTTGACCCTGGCGGCGCGCTTCGCCCTGTTCCATCTCGCGGGGTCGGTTGCCGACCACGGAGAGGCCGCCGTGGGCGCGCGTGGCTTGTCGGGACCGTCGTATGCCGGTCACGTGTTCTGGGACTCCGACGTCTTCGTCCTCCCCGTCCTGGCCGCGACGCACCCGCCGTCGGCTCGGGCCATGCTCGAGTACCGGATCCGGCGACTTCCCGCGGCGGCCAGCGCAGCCGCGGCCCTCGGCCGTCGAGGCGCCCGGTTCCCGTGGGAGTCCGCTCACGACGGCAGCGACGTCACGCCGCGCGCCGGCGTCGACGAGCGAGGCGAGCTCGTACCGATTCGGACCGGTGACCTCGAAGAGCACATCACGGCCGATGTCGCCTGGGCGGCCTGGCAGGCGGCGGCATGGACAGGTCGCTGGACCACACTCGAGGGTCGGTGTCGCGGACTCGTCGTCGACACAGCCCGCTACTGGGCGAGCCGGATACGGACGGACGCCGAGGGGCACGGTCATATCGACGAGGTGATCGGCCCCGACGAGTACCACGAGGGCGTCGACGACAACGCGTTCAC
>DATGKD010000215.1:0-45280 GCA_035294855.1 Acidimicrobiales bacterium | reverse complement strand
GGCTTGAAGTTGGTGAACTTGAGCAGGAACAGCTGCGCCACCTGCTTCGCCTGGCTCGCCTGCGCGTCGCCCGAGCCCGCTGTGGACCACAGGATGCCGAAGACCACGGCGAGCGCCGACGCCGCGATCGCCACCGCGCCGAGCAACAGCGCCAAGCGCGTCGGCACGGTGCCGGGTCGGTACGCGCCGCGACCGCGCGTGGGAGGCGTCCACGACCGACGCCCGCCGTCGAACTCCTCCGAGGTGCCCGCGTCGGCGTGGGCGCCCGCGTCGTCGGCGAGCTCGCTCGAGGGGACAACGGACGCCGAAGCGTCGGGCGCCGGGTCTTCTTTCGGAATGACGTCGCCCGCCGACGATGTGCCGGTGCCGGCGCTCGGCGCGGCGCGCTCCCCCGCGCCGCCGGCGCCGCGCGCGTGCCGGGGGGTGCGGCCGCCGCCGTCGGGGACCGCCGTCGCCGACGCGCCACGTGACCCGAAACGAGCCCGGCCCCGCTTGCGCCCACGGCCGCGCACCGGCTCGCGGGGCGCGGTGCCCCCCACCACGGCGATACCGGGATCTTCGGGCGGGACGGGTTCGTCCGGCATCATGACCTCCGCTGTGGGTGCGCGCCCCGCGAGGCGCTCGCCCCCGGTTGCGACGCGCGCGCCCGCAGGGGACGGGCCGAGCGGGACCGTCCTCGGCGGCTCGCGAGGGTGACCATCCAGGCGAACATCACCAGCCCCACGAGCACGGCGAGCGGCGTCTCACTCTTGGGCGGCGCGAAATGTGCGGACGCAGGTGCCGCGTTCGGCGTGACCGGGCCGCCGCCGCGGACCTGCGCCTCGGCGGGCGTCGGGGACTCGACCCGGGCGTTGGGCCCGGCGGCCTGGAAGGCGGGCTGGCTGACGGCGGCGACACCCGGTCCGAATTCGGTGTTGCACGCCGCCCCGGGCAGCACCGCCGGCAGCGAGGTCGGCTGGCTGTAGGTGCTCGCCGAGGGCTGGCCCGGCGGGATGAGCAGGCGCGTCCGCAGCCACTCCTGATCGTTGCGGGTCTGGTCGCCCGCGTTGAGCGCCTTGGCCGGGCCCGTGGGCGAGATGGCCGCCACCGCCCCGAAGAAGAGTTGGTTGGTGGCGAGCGCCGTGCCGAGGTTCGAGAGGTTGGGCGCCGTCGCCAGGTTGGCGCTCACGTCGGCGGAGTCGTGGAGCAGGCAGCCCAGGTTGGGCCGGTTCTGCACGACCAGCGCGTCGAGCGCCTGCGCGGCGCTCGAGCCCTGGTCGAACAGCCGCGTGAGGTCGCCGGAATGGTTGGCGAGCACCTGGGCGAGGACGGCGGTGTCGGCCAGGCCCTGCCGGAGCTGGGCGGAGTTCTGCGTGACGGTGTCGAGCACGGGGGGCGAATTGGCGAGCAACGCCTCGAATTGCTGCTGGTAGGACACGAACTCCTGACTGAACAGTGCGCTCGAGGAGGCGATGGCCCGCAGGTTACCGGCGTTGCCGTTCAGGGCCACGGCCACCTCGTGCAGGACCGTGTTGAGCGCGCCGGGCGGGATCGCCTGGAGGAACTTGGTCGCCTCGGCCACGACCGTGCCGACGTCGGCCGGCGTCGAGTCGGCACCGGCGGGGACGACCGCGCCGGAGCGCAGCGCCGAGGTGGGAGCGGTCGAGCGAGGCACGAGCTCGACCTCCTGCTCGCCGAGCGCGTTGGCCACGACCACCCGGGCCGAGACGTCGCTCGGCACCCGGGCGCCGGGGTTGAGGGTCATCGTGACCCGGGACCCCCCGGGCACGAGCGACACGCTCTGCACCGAGCCCACGTCCACCCCGTCCAAGGTGACGAGGAAGTTGGGCGAGAGGCCGGACGCCGACGGCAACACGGTCGACACCGTCGTGGTGGGGCGCAACGGGTTGCCCAGCAGGTCCAAGAACCCGTAGGCGACCAGCGCAGCCGACACCACCACGAACGCCACCAGGTTGACGAGGATCCGGCGGGTGATCACGAGCCGCCCCCGCAGGTGGTGGACGCGTAGCGCGCGTCGGAGCCGCCGCCCGGGATCCCGCACACGATGACGTCGTCGAGCACCTGGGCGAAGTTGTTGACGGTCACCGCCGCGAGCGTGTGGTTCGCGCCCGGTAAGTAGAGCAGGAGCTTGGCCAGGTCCTGCTGGTGTCCCGCCAGCTGCTCGGCGACCGCCGCCAGAGCGTTGATCTGGTCCTCGGTCTGCGGCACGCCCGAATCGAGGATCGACCGGCCTTGCACCGCCAGGTTGTCGAGGGACTGCAGGAGCTGGACGAACTGGTTCGACTGCTGGGCGAGGACCTGCGTGGTCTGGGCGAGGTTGGACACCGCCTGCGCGTCCGACTGGGCGTTCGGCGCCAGCGTGGCCGAGAACTGGTCCATCTGGTGGACGACGGACTGGATCTCGCTCGAGCGCGTGGCGTACCCGCCCAGCACCGTGCCGAACTCGTCGAGCAGCTGGCGCAGCTGCGCGGACTGGCCGCCGAAGCCCTGCGCGCCGTTGTCGATGACCTGCGCGAGCTGCGCGGCGTTGACCGCCCCGAAGACCGCCGTCCCCGACGACACGAGCTGCTGGATGCCGGGCACCACCTCGGTGTGGGCGATCGTCGCGCCGTCGCCGAGGGCCCGGCCGCCGGTGCCGTCGGCCACGAGCGCCACGTAGCGCTCACCGAGGATCGTGGTCTGGCGCAACTGCGCGGTGACGTCGGCGGGGACGTCGGCGCTCTTCGCCACCGACATGACCACCTTCGCCTGGTTGTGATCGAGGGTGATCGACTGCACGTTCCCGACCGTGATGTCGGCGAACTGGACGGGCGCACCCGACACGAGGTCCCCCACATCCGAGAAGACCGCCGAGGCGTGCACCGAGCCGCTGCCGGCGGCGCATCCGCCGAGCACCACCGCCACGAGCGCGACGGCGCCGAGCGCGCCGACCACCTTGGCGACCGCACGCGGCACAGCAGGGCGCGTCGCGGCCGGGCGCGTCGCGGCCGGGCCCGTCACAGGAGGCTCCCGAAGAAGTGAGCGACCGCGCCGAGTGCGCTCAGGAGGCCGCCGAACGCGCCACCACCGCCTTGGTTGGCTTGCTGGTCGGTGATCGACGCCACCCGCGTGGCCACGTCAGCGCTCGACGACTGCGGGGCGTGGGTCTGCGGCGTGCTGAGCATCGAGGGCGGCAATTGCGACAGGGTCGAGCGCTGGCTCGGCGTGAGGCCGGGGATCTGGTTCAAGCCTTGGGAGAGGACCTGCTGCGGCGTCGTCCCCGACGCCGCGCCCGACTGCGTCCCGGCCGTCCCCTGTGACCCGTTCGACGAGATCGAACCGCCCGACACGTTGCCGAGCACCTGCGGGATGACCGAGAGCAGCTGGTCGAAGTAGCCCGAGTTCGGATTGCCACACGACTGCAGGGTCTGGACCTGGGTCGGGCTCAGTCCCGCGGCGTGGTTGGCGAGCACGCGGCGGCACACGCCGGCGAGACGGTCGCGGATGAGTCCCGCCATCACGTTGCCGGTCAGACCGGGCGCCATCTGGTTGTTGAGGTTCAGCCAGTTGTGCGTGGGGTCGTACGCGCGGCCGGCGGCCGAGAACAGCTGCACCGACGATGACAGGCCCTGGTCGAGCGACGACAGGTTGCGGTCGAGGGTCCTCCCCACCTGGGTGATGGTGCCGATGTCGGTCTGCAGCGGTTGCAGGTTGGGGTTGAGCAACGCGGCCAGCTGTTGGCTTGCATTGGCGAGTTGGGTGATCGAGTCGCCGAGCGGGCCGCTGTTCTGCGCCACCACGTGGGCGACGGTCGCGTAGGACTGGAGCAGCTGCGCCACGGTCGACGTCCGCTGCTTGAGCGTGCCCGTGATCTGCGCGAGCGATCCCTCGAGCTGCCCGAGGTCGTTGCCCTTCTGGGCGAGCACGTTCAGGGTGGTGGCGCCCCGGGCGATGAGCTGGTTCAGCGACTGGCCTTGGCCCTGGAGGTCCTGGGCCAGGTTGTTGATGAGCCCCCCGAAGGACGGCGCGTTCACCTGGCCCAGGTACTGCTGCAGGTCGCGCAGCAGCTGGTCGGTCGATATCGGCACCGACGTGCGGGACTCGGGGATGACGGCCCCGGGAGCGAGCCGGGGGCCGCCGGTGTACCCCGGCGACAGCTCGATGGACGGTTCGCCGAGCAGTTGGGGCGTGGTCAGCGCGGCGTGGACCCCCGCGGGCAGCGACTGCGACCCCTTGATGCTCATGGTCACGATCACCCGCGACGCGCCTGGCGCGACGCCGGTGACGTTGCCGACCCCGACGCCCAGCAGGTCCACGGCGTTGCCGGGGAACAGGCCCTCGGCGCTCGGGAGCATGGCGGTGACCGTGTAGGACGACGGGCCGCCGGCGCACGACGCCAGGGCGACACCGCCGACTGCCAACGCAGCCGCCACCGCCGTCGCCGACAGCCCTCGCCTCCAGGCGGGACGGCGCCGGCGCGCGCCTTGCGGTGCCGGGGTGCGCCGTCGGGTGATCGCGCGTCGCACGGTCATCCTCCGAGCAGCGGCACGAGCAGCTGCTGCAACGGATCCGACGACGACCGCGGGGCGCCCCCGGCGCCCGGGGGCGAGGCCGCGGCACCGCCCGTGGGCGTGGCCGACGACTGCGCAGACGTCCCCGGACCGCCCGAGGGTGTGGCCGACGTGTTCGTGGGGGGCGGCCCGGTGCGCCGGTCGCAGGGCGTGGGGTCGGGCCCGAGGACCTCGTCGAGCGCGGTGTCGACCGCCGCGCAGTTCCCCAGCGCTCCGTACGCGCCCGAGATGCCGATGAGGTTGGCGTAGATGTTCCCCCACGACTGCGGCGCGTTGTTCGGACCCGAATAGCCGATGGAGGCGAAGCCCTTCACCGCCGACGACAGGTACGACACCCCCTCCGCCAGGTCCATCTGGTGTTGCTGGACCACGCCGAGCACCGATGTCAGGTGGCCGATGAGCGCCTGGAGCTGAGGCTGGTTCTGGCCCACCAGGCTGGCGGTCTGCGCGGCCATCTGGTCGGTGTTCTGGATGAGCGACCCGAGCTGGCTCGAGTGGTCGGCGAGGCCCTGGACGACCCGCGCGACGTTGTCCACGAGGCCGGCAAGCTGCTGGTCGTGTTGCGCCACGGTCGACGCCACCGCGTTGGCGGACCCGATGAGGTCGCTCACCTGCCCACGGCGCTGGTCGATCACGCCGGTGAACTTGTTCAGACCGTCGATGATGGCGGCCACCTGCGCCTGCTTGCCCTGGGTGATGGCCTGCAGCGCGTCGACCATCTGGTTGAACGCCTGCACGTCGCTCTGCTCGAGGAGGTTGCCGGTCGCCTGCTGCAGGTCCTGGAACTCCACGGGGACCGACGTCCTCGTGATGGTGGCGCCCGCCTGCAGCGGGTGGGCCCAGCCGGTCTGCGGTTGCAGCACGACGTCGAGCACGCCGAGCAGCGTCTGGACCTCGATGGCGGCGGTCGTCTCGTGGGGCAGGACCACGCCGTGGTCGATGGCCAAGTCGGCGACGACCGCGTTGCCGTCGATGCGCATGCCGCTCACCGTGCCGACGCGCACGCCGGCCACGTCGACGGGCGCGCCCTTGCCGATCCCGGCGGCGTCGACGAAGCGCGCGTGCAGCGTGTACGACGGCACGAAGACCGATCGGTTGAGGACGAGCACTCCGAGGACGAGCGCGGCCGCCACCGCGATGGCCACCACCCCGATGAGACGCGGGTCGCGCTCGGTGAACGACTTCATCGCCCGCTCTTGCCGTGGTTGGCGGCGGCGCCCGCCACCGCGCCCAGTACCTGCCCGACGCCGTTCGACGAGGCGGTGCCCATGCCCGATGCGCCGGCGGGCGACGGGATCCCCGACCCCGGCGGCGAACCGAGCGGGCCCGATCCGGCGGGGGCGCTGCCGCCCTCGTAGTAATTGCACGACGTCTCGTTGGCCATGCAGGTGTAGACGGTCTGGATCTCGAACCACTGGCCGTAGCCGGAGATCTCGACGTAGGGGGCGAGGCCCGAGCCCAGCGTGGACAGCCCCTTCGACAGGTCACCCGATTGGTTCTGGATGTCCGCGGACACCGCCTGGAGGTCGGCCACCGCGGTCGACAGGGACCCGTGGGTGTCCGTCTCGAGCTTGGCGACCTCCTGGGCGACGGTGCCCAGGTTGGCCACGGTCTGGTCGAGCAAGTCGTTGCGCCCGGCGAGCGACGCGGACACGGTCTGCAGGTTGTCGACCACCCGGCCGAGGTCGCCGCTTCGTTGCGACAGGGCGCCGAACACCTGGTCCATGTTCGAGATGACCTGGCCCACTTGCGTGTCGACCGACCCCACGGTCTGCGACACCGACGCGGCGTTGTTGATGAGCTGGTCGACCTGCGACTCGTTGCCCTGCAGCGCGTCCGCGAACGCCTGCACGATCTGGTTCGCCTGCTGCGGGTGGAGGGCGGCGAGGAGCGGGCCCAGCGAGTTGAGCAACGCGCCCACGTTGGCGTCGGGGGTGTCGTTGGCCAGCGGCAGCGTGGCGCCGGCGGGGAGCACGGACCCGGTCGAGCTCGGGTACAGGTACAGGAACTGCTGGCCGAGCACGTTGTGCCACTGCAGCCCGACCTGCGTCCCGCGCCGCAGGTGCACGGTGTCGTTGACCGTGAACGTCACGAGCGCGTGGGCGCGTTGCAGCGTGACGCCGGTGACCTCGCCGACCGTGACGCCCGCCACCTTGACGTCGTCGGACGGGTGCAGGCCGGTGGCGTCGGCGAGCTCCGCGGCGTAGGTGGTGCGGTGCGAGAAGAAGCTGATGTTGCCGATGCGTGCGGCCAGCACCGCCAGCACGAACAGGCATACGACCGCGAAAGCGAGCACCTTGTACGCCGTGGGCTGGAGCAGCCCGCTGCGGCGCAGGCGTGTCCCGACCCCCGTGAAGACCCGGCGCGACCCGCGGTCGAAGGCGTGACGGCGCAGCCGCCTCCCGGTGTCGAGCCGCAGCGACGTCACGGCAGACCCCCGAGGAGTCCGGGCCCGGACCCGCTTCCCGAGCTACCGGTGCCGGACGTTCCGGTCCCCGACCCCGAGGTCGATCCGCCGCCCAGGAGCCCGCTGCCCACACCGAGGAGCGAGTTGACGATGCTGCCGATGCCGGAGGGTTGCGGGGCCTGCGGTGCGGTGAGCGACTGGTAGAGGTTGTTCGTCAGCTGTTGTGCGGCCTGTTGCGACGAGGATCGCGCCGCGCCGGCAGGCGACGTCCCCCGCGCCTGTGCGGCGTTGAACGCCGCCAGCTGGCTCGAGCAGTCGAAGGGCGTGCCCGCGCCGGTGAGGGCCTGCTGCAGCGGCTGGAGGAACGACAGGCCGGGGCTCGCCGGGGCGATGAGGCCGCACACGAGCGAATTGAGGTCGTCGAAGAGGACGAAGGTCTTGAAGTAGCCGTACGACGAGCCGTCGGACAGGACCTCGTTGGGGTCGAGGGCGTTGGCGAAGCGCTGGAAGTAGACGCCGAGGCCCTGGATCACGTGCCCGACGTCCTGCTGGTGGACGAGCACCATGCGGGCCACGTTGTCGCCCGCGTTGAGCATCGTCTCGATGTCGGGGTGGTATGCAGACAGGAACTGGGCGAGGTCGTCGGCGAACGGCGCGAGCGCCTGCAGGAGCCGCGCGTAGGAGGGCGCCGCCCGGTTGAACGCCGGCAGTGCCACGTTCGACGCCTGGGAGATGGCGTTGAACGAGCTCGCCGTGGGCGTGAGGGCGGTGGTGAACGAGGTGAACGAGTCGAGGGCGTGCAACTGGTCGGGCAGGGTCCGGTCGAGGAGGTCGGCCAAGCGGGCGCCCTGGTCGATGCTCGCCGCGATGGTGGGGCCCTCGTTCACCGACGCCTGCGCCAGGTCGGTGACCACCGCGCTCAAATCCGGCGCGTCGATCTTGGCGAGCAGGGGGTCCGCGGCGGCAAAGAGGTCGCCGAGCTCGCTGGACACGTTGGTGTGCGTGATCGCCGAGCCCGCGGCGAGTGCCGGGGCGCTGTCCGGTTGCGAGAAGCCGAGGCTCACCTCTTCGGCACCGAAGACGTTGATGGGGCGGATGGTCGCCTTTGCGTCGGCGGGCACGTGGAACGAAGGGTCGATGAGCATCTGCACGTCGGCCTGCCGGTCGGCGAGGGTGATCGACGCCACCCGGCCCACCTGCACGCCGCGGTAGGTGACCTCGGAGCCGGCGTGCAGGCCCTCCCCCGCCTTGGAGAACATCCCCGACAGGACGTACTGACCCGAGAAGGCGCCGTTGGACGCCTTGACGATGGCGACCACGCCGATCACCGTGAGGACGGCGGCGACCGCCACGAGCCCGGCGCGCACCGGCCGCCGTTTCATCCGACCAACCTCGCCGTGGAGCTGGCGCCCCCGAACATGACGGTGGACAACAGCAGGTTGAGCAGGACCACCACGATGATCGAGATCCGGATGGCGCGGCCGGCAGCCACGCCCACGCCGGCGGGACCGCCCGTGGCCTTGTACCCGTAGTAGCAATGGATCATCGTCACCGCCACGGCGAAGACCATGGCCTTCACGAACGAGTAGACGATGTCGAGCGGCGGCAGGAACAAGCGGAAGTAGTGCTGATAGATCCCCGCCGACAGCCCGAAGAACTTCGTGACCACGAGCTCGGTGGCGATGAAGCTCGCGAACAGGGCGGCCAGGTAGAGCGGGATCATGCAGATGAGAGCGGCCCACACCCGCGTCGTGACGAGATACGTGAAACTGTCGACGCTCATCACCTCGAGCGCGTCGATCTCCTCGGAGATGCGCATGGCGCCGAGTTGCGCGGTGAAGCCCGCGCCCACCTGCGCGGCCAGCGCCACACCGGCAACGAGCGGCGTGATCTCGCGGGTGTTCGCCAGCGACGAGATCACGCCCACGAACGCCTGGGCGCCGATCTGCTGCAAGCCCGTGAAACCTTCGAGGCCGACCTCGGTGCCGGTGAAGAACGCGATGCTCGTGACGACGAAGAACATCCCCCCGCCGATGACGAGCGCGCCCGTGCCGATGGTGATGTCGGAGACCAGGGTGGTGATCTCGCGCCGATAGCGCAGCCCCTGGGGCAAGGTGCGGACCACCTTGACGTAGAAGGCCAGCTGGTCGAACGCGAGGTCGAGGACCTGGGCGATCCCGGTCCCCGTCTTGCCGACGCTCGACCGCAGCGGTGAAGGCGGCCGGCGGCGGGGCGGAGGGCGGCGGCGCGAGGGCGCGTCGAGGACGGCGCCGGCGAGCTCGGGAGGAGCGGCCATCTCAGATGACCTTCTGCGGGACGAAGTTGAAGTAGACGACGGTGAGCACGAAGTTGACGAAGAACGCCAGCACGAACGTGATCACGACGGCCTGGTTCACGGCGTCACCCACGCCCTTCGGCCCGCCCTTGGCGTACAGGCCCTTGTAACAGGCGACCATGGCGGCGAGGAAGCCGAACACCGCCGCCTTGAACAGCGCCATCCACAAGTCGGCGAGCTGGCTCAGTTCGGAGAAGGTCGAAAAGAAGCTGCTGCTCGTGATGTGGATCGAGTGCGTGCCGAAGTACAGGCCACCGGCGATCCCCGCCGCGCTGACGACGGCGTCGAGCAGCACGGCGATGAATGTCGCGGCCAACAAGCGAGGCAGCACCAACCGGTGAAGGGGATTGACGGCCATGACCTGCATGGCGTCGAGCTCGTCACGGATGCGCCGGGAGCCGAGGTCCGCGCACATGGCCGAGCCCCCCGCGCCGGCGATGAGCAAGGCGGTCGCCACAGGCGCCTGCTCGCGCACCACCGCCAGCACCATGGCCGCGCCGAGCTGGGATTGGGCACCGATCTGCTGGAGCAGCGAGCCCACTTCCAGCGCGATGACGATGCCGAAGGGGATCGACACCAAGATGAGCGGCAGCGTGGTGACGCGCGCCAGGAACCAGCATTGGTCGAGGAACTCCCCGACGGGCAGCCCGCGCCGGAACAGCAGGCGCATCGACTCGAGAGCGACGGCGAACATCGCGCCGATCTCCCGGACCACGTTGGTGACCCTGGCGCCCACCGGCGTGGTCACCATGCTCACTTCGCTCTCCCTCCGACGACGACCGATCTCCGCTTCGGCTGTCTCCTCTCCGCGCCGAAGAGACGACTCTGGGCCCCGGCCTCGAGCTGCGCCCCCACGGCCGATCGGAGTACGGCCGCAAACCCTGCGAAGCGCCACCCGTCGACCGGTGCGACGCTGCACGAGGAAAACGTGCGAAGGCCTGCGATCTTGCGGTGGGGAGGGCCCACCACCTGTCCACTTCCGCCCACCACCAGGGCACATACCCACCGCGGACCGAACCACTGCAGACCGGGACTCCGTCGACCGCCTGGTCGGTGGACCCCCGCGCTCAGCGCGCTCACAGGTCGTCCACGCGCGACACGTGGGCGAGCGGGTCAGGGCTTGCCGAGCCGGAGGCTTGCCGGGTCAGGGTTTGCCGGGCGGGGCTTGCTAGTCAGAGCTTGCCCGTCAGGCGGGGCTAGTCAGAGCTTGAGTGACCCCTGCGGTGAAGTCAGGATGCCGCTCGCCGTCGACGCCACCCCCGAGAGCGTGCCCGCCAATGCGCTCGAGCCGGTGGGCACCACCGACCCCGGCACGCCCGGCAGTGCCGGGCCGACACCAGTGGTTGCGCCGGTGATCGCATCGGACGCCTGGCCCAGCGCCCCCGACAGGGGCCCGCCCACCCCCGGAACCGGGGACACCGCCTGGCCCACGCCCTGGAGCGCGGTACACGACGCGTCGCAGGGGGTTCCCGCCGCGTCGGGCGTCTGCGCGCCCTGCACGACCACGCCGTTCCCCGGGGCGGCGACCGGGCCGGCACCACCCGCCGGGCTGCCTGTCGCCGGGGAGACGCCGGAAGGCACCGACGAACCCGTGACCGATCCCGCCGACGACAGGGCGCTCACGACCGACATCGGATAGACGGGGTCGAACGCAGCGCTCCACGGATAGTCGCCGGAAGGTGTCGTCGAACCCGAAGCCAGCCGCGTCGGGGTATCCGCCGATCCCCCTCCCACTGACATCGGCACCGCGCCGCCGGTCGCACTCGGCCCGAGGAGGTGCGGGACGCCCTCCAGAACGCCGCCCAACACCGCGCCGATCGCCAGGCTGACAGCCCCGCCACCGACGACCCCACCGCGCCCGAGCCACTTGCGGCCCCCGGTGTCGTCCCTGACGACGTCGACGCCATCCACCGCGGCCGCAGCGGACGCGTGCGCCCCGGGCGCGTGCCTCCCGCGCTTCGCCGGCAGCACGATACGAAGCGGCCTGTGCGCCTCGCGGCCCGTCCGGTAGCGCGCGCCATGGGCGATGCCGCGCGGGGTCGCCAGCGCGTGCGCAGTGGCTTCAGGCATGGTTGACCTCCCATGACGTGACCGTGACGACGAGCCCGTGCACGGCCTCGGAGACCTGCTCGTGGTACACGCCGGGCGCCGCTCCGCCCGACAGCTGCACGACGGTGTCGAACGTCACCGATGTGGGGGTGTCGCCGGTCGCGGACAAGCGGACGCCGAGCGGCGCCTCGTGAGCCGACACCCACGTACCCCAGATCTCGGGCGGTGGCGCGACCCCAGGGGCGACGAGCGACCACCAGTCCTGGCGACGTTGCGCGGCCGCGTGCGTGGCGCCGAAGTACGCCTGCAGCGCGGCGCCCTCCACCGCAAGCGGCGCGGGCGACTGCGCCCAGTGCGGGTCGGGGCTGCCCGCCAGCTGCAGCGTTCCCATGGGCACCTCGTTGTGCACGAGGTCGAGGCCCTGGGCGACGAGTGGCGACGGTGCCGGGCTGTGGTACGCGGTCGCCCAGGTCGTGAAGCCGCTATTCGACGTGGTGGGCGCGGCGCGCGCCGTGCTGGTCTGCACGGCTTCGACCAGGTAACGGTTCGGCGTGAACCACAGCGCGTCCGTCGGCCAGCACGTGTCGAGCACGAGCGCGTCGCCACCGAGTGCGGGGACGGGAGCGCCGGCCCGCACCACCGTGTGACCGGTGACCGTGAAGACATCGGTCGAGCACGCGCTGGTGTAGCGAATCAGGTCGCCCGGCTTGAGCGCGTCGATGTGGGAGAAGTAGCTGACGTCGTGCGCGAGCAACACGGCGGTCCCCGGAGAGCCCGGGAGCGGCGTGGAGGAGGCGTGGCCGACGGCCGCGCCGAGCACGTCGTCCTCGGTCCCCTGCGCCACCGGAGCGGTGACGCCCAACGCGGGCAGCTGGAGCACGCCCGTCAGTTGTCGGTCCTTGGCGGACGCGCCGCAGGAGCCCGCTCCCGGCGCGGCGGCGTCGTTGGCCGAACGCAAGAGCGCGGCGCGCGCGTGCTGGAAGTGGATCATCCAACCCGTCCGGTAGCCCACGACCCCGAGGGCGGCCCACACGAGGAGCACCCCGACGCCCACGCGTACCCAGTTGCGCAACGACTTGCCACCTTGTCCTGCCACCCTGCCTTCGCCGCCTGTTCCGGCTACCGCCGTGGGCGGGAGACGACCCTCGCCACGAGCGGCAAGCGCCGTAACTTGGGCCAGCCGATGAGGAGCAGTCCGAAACCGGCAACGCCCGCGGCCACCGGCAACGAGCCGGACCACCACTCGCCGGTGTGCACCGCAGTCGGAGAGGTCGCGGTCACCTGCGCGGGCGCGGGCGGACTGGCGGGCGCCGGCGGACTGGCGGCGGGCGCGGTGGCCGCGTTGATCCCCGTCGTGGAGACGTCACCGAGGGCGAGCTGGATCCCCTGTCCGGGTGCGCCTGGGAGAGCGGAGAACAACTGCGCCTTGACGCTGTGCGCCTCGGCGGCCCCGTTGGCAGCCGTCGACGCCGCCGCCAGGCACACGGTGCTGTCGAGCGGGGTGCCGGCCGCGAACTCCTGGCACTGGCCGGGGGCGTTGAGGTCGATCGTCTGGACGTCGCCCGGGATGTTGAGGGTGATGATGGCGACCGACGAGTGAGCCGTCGAGCTCCAGGCGCTGCCGTCGAAGGTCGACGACGCGGTGGCCGGCAGGATCTTGACCTCGACCAGGGGGGCTCCCGAGAGGACTCCCGACAGCGCGCCGTTGGCGAACGTGGCGCCCACGCTCCCGACGCCCGGCAGCAGCTGGATGTCAGCGGAGTCACCTTCGGCGTTTGCCGTGATCGGATAGGAACCGCTCCCCCCGCTGCCGGCGTTGGCGACCGACGAAACGGCCGTGCCCAGCTTGACCACGATGTCCGGCTGGTTGACGCTGCCGGCGGCCTGCACGGTGTTCTGCAGGTTGGTGACCGCCTGCGACAGGCCCGCGCACAGTTGGTTGAGCGGCGCGGGTGCAGAAGACGTGCACGATCCGAGCCCGGAAGCGAGGCCCTGGGTCAACTGGCTGGCGCCCCCTTGGAGAACGGGCTGGAGAATGCCGTTCACACCCACGTCGATCTCGCCCACCTGGCCCTGTGCCAGCGACACCGGCCACCCGGCGTTGGTCACGCTTGCCGCCGAGGACGCGCACCCCGCGCCGATCGACAGCAGCAGCGGCGTTCCCGGCGGGGTGCCGCCGCCCTTCGGGCACGACCACGGGGCGTTCTGTGCGGTGTTCGACGACGACGCGTCCGAGACGTCGTCGAGTTGCGCGCCACCCGAGGTCAGCAAGGTGCCGATGCCCTCGGCGTGTGCCTTCTGCAGCGCAGAGTCGACCGTGGCGAGGGCAGATCCTCCGGAGATCTGCGTGCCGAAGACGTTGATCGACAGGCCCGTCGCCGACGCATTGGCACCGAACGTGGACGACGAGGCGAACGCGGGCGCGGCACCACCGAAGACCGCGGGCACGCCGGTCACGGCGACACCGGCACCCGCGAGCACGCCGATGGCCGCGGCGCGCAGCGTCCGCGATGCGCGTCGAGGACGCGACGCAGTACGGAGAATGGAGCCCGAAGCACGGATCGGTCGCAGCATCAACTCACCCCCGGAGCCCGGGACGTCCAGCGCTCCACGACCATCGGGGTGCTGCTGCGGCTCGGGTCTGCCGTATCTAACCGGCGGTCGCCAACAATCTTGCGGTGTCGAAGGATCGCGTCGTCGAGGACGACCGGCCGTGAGTGGCCGGCGCGGGCGTACCGATGACCCGAGCCCCTTCCCCCGAGGCGCTCGGAAGCCCCTGGAACGCCCACGATTCTCACAAAAATCTCCCAAAGATCGGAAGGTCGGCTCAGGTCGCACGTTCTTCCGGTGCGAAAACGGGGGGTAATGAGGATGAACGACCGTGGTGCGGCGCCCGTGGCTAGTTCCCGGCCGCCCTACGCCCAGGTGGGTCGGGCGCCGTCTTTGGGTACGCTCCAAATGAACCCATGGGCGGTGGGCGTATCCGTTTTCTCCCTCGGCTTCGCTATCCGTACCGGATTCCCGGACTAGGGAAGGACAAGGGGGGTTACGGGGGGTGACGACGCTTCTCACAGGCGGCTCGGTTCGGGGCGAAGCTCTGGACGACGACGTCGACCTGGCACGCGATCGGGTCCTCGTCACACGGGCGCAAGACGGTGACCGGGCCGCTTTCGACGATTTGTACCTGCGGTACTACCGCCGTCTCTACCGGTTCTGTCTGCGCCGGCTGCACGACACACATGAAGCCGAAGACGTCGCCCAGGAGGCGTTCTCCCGGGCGTGGCGCGCGCTCCCGGGCTTCGGAGGTGACCGACGCTTCTACCCGTGGCTGAGCGTCATCGCCTCGCACCTGTGCACCGACGTCCTGCGTCGTCGCAACCGGTCGACACCGGTCGCCGAGTTCCACCAGGGCAACGTGGCGAGCACCGAGGACGGCGGCGAAGAGCTCATGCTGGCCTCGGTCGACTGCGACCTCGTCGCCAAGGCGTTCCAGCGTTTGTCCGAACGCCATCAGCGGATCCTCAACCTGCGCGAGGGATCGGGCTGGTCGTACCAGCGCATCGCCGACCACGAGGGCGTGGGGATCACCGCGGTCGAGACCCTGTTGTGGCGGGCGCGCCAGGCGCTCAAGCGTGAGTTCGCCGCGCTCGCCGGCGCCGACAGCCGTCTGGCCGCGTGGACAGGCGGCCTGCTGTCGCTGTCGATGCTGCGCAAGCTCCTGAAAGCGCCGGTGCACGCGGCCCGGCGGCTCGGCCACGTGGCCCCTGCGTCGGCCATCGCCGTGGGGTCGGCCGCAGCTGCCACCGCGGTGATGGTCGCGACCGGCGTGGGCACGCCGTCCCCCGCGGTGCCCCCTGCCGCGACCGCTGCCCCCGGCCAGGTCGCCGCGGCGGCGGTCACACCGGCCGCCACTCCCGTGCCGCTGGGTGGGCTGCGCAGCGTCGCAGCCCACGACCAGGCGGCGTCGGCGTCCGCGGCCAACGGCTCCCCGCTCGTGCCGCTGGCACCGAGCCTGTCGCTGCCGGCGGCTCCGTCTGCGCTGCCCGGCGCCGTTCCGGGCCTCGGGAACGCCGGCAACGCGGTCTCCGGCCTCCTGGCGAGCGTCGGGTCCCAAGCAGCCGCCGCGTTGAAGAGCCCCGCGCTCGCTGACGTCACCGCCAGTGCGGGCAAGGTGATCAGCGACCTGTTGGGTCCCCCCGCCTCGGCGGCCGGCACGGGCGCGTCAAGCTCCGACCTCGGCGCGCTGCCCGGTCCGGTCGGTGCCGTCGCCAACACGGCACTCGGAGCGGCGAGCCTCCTCGGCGGAAAGTGAGCCGCACCCCGGCGCACGCGGGCTCAGCAGCGCAAGTCGCCCAGCGAGGAACCGTTTTTCCTGATGTGAGCCACGACGAGGGCATCATCTCCGTGCGCGGCGTGACCAAGCGGTTCGGCAGTCACACCGTGCTGCAGGACGTGACGTTCGACGTCCCCCGCGGCAAGACGACCGCGATCATGGGCCCGTCGGGGACCGGCAAGTCGGTCATGCTGAAGGTCATCATCGGCCTGTTGAAGCCGGAAGCCGGGCAGATCACCGTCGACGGCGAGCCGATCGTCGGGGTCCGGGAGAAGGACGTGTTCCGCATCCGCCGGAAGTTCGGGGTGCTCTTCCAGGACGGCGCGCTGTTCGGTTCGATGAGCCTCTACGACAACATCGCATTCCCCATGCGCGAGCACACCTCGAAGACCGAGCGCGAGATCCGCCCGGTCGTGCTCCAGAAGGCCGAGCTCGTGGGCCTGGTCGACCACCTCGCCAAGCTGCCGGGCGAAGTGTCGGGAGGAATGCGCAAGCGCGCCGGTCTCGCCCGCGCCCTGGTGCTCGACCCCGAGATCATCCTGTTCGACGAGCCGGACTCCGGGCTCGACCCCGTGCGCGTGGCCTACCTCGACGATCTCGTCAACACCGCGCAGCACGAAACGGGCGCGACGTTCTTCGTCATCACCCACAACATCCAGTCCGTGATGCGCACCGCCGACTACATCGGCCTGCTCTTCCGATCGCGCCTGGTCGCGTTCGGCGCCAAGTCGGACATGACGGAGAGCGACGACCCCATCGTCCAACAGTTCCTCGCCGGCCAGGCGGAAGGGCCGATCGGCATGGACGAGATGGCCGAGGGCGACGCACCGGCGAGCGCCGGCGCCCGTCGTCCGGTCGGAGCGGTGGCCAGCGCCGGCTGATCGACCCCCGGCGGCAGGCGCCCGCGGCACGGCGCCTGCGGCACGGCTTCCGGCGCCCGCGCCGATAGCCTCCCCCGCCGATGCTCGAGCGAAGCGTCGACGCCTTCGACAACGCCGTCGACCGGTGGATGTCGCCGTTGCGCGGCCGGCGGCTGCCGGACGCCGTCGCTTCCAGCGCCTCCGCGTTGGGCGACCACGGCCTCATCTGGTTCCTGCTCGGGCTCGTCCGGGCACACCGCCGTGGCCGTCGGCGTTCGGTGGCCGTGCGCGCCGTGGTGTTCACGGGTCTGGTCGTCCCAGGCGTCAACGCGGCCCTGAAGACCATGGTGGGGCGGGTTCGGCCCGAGCCCCCTGACCGGCACGTGCTTCGGGTCCGGGTCCCCCGGACCGCGAGCTTCCCCTCTGGTCACACGTTGGCGGCGTGGTGCGCCGCCACGCTCTTCGCCGACCAAGACCCCTGGTGGCCCGTCTATTTCGGCGCCGCCGCGGTCATCTCGGTGAGCCGGGTCCACGTCCGCCTGCATCACGCCACCGACGTCGTGGCGGGTGCGCTCCTGGGGACCGCGCTCGGCACGCTGGGCAAACGCCTCTTCCCGGTGCCGCACGAGGTCGAGGGCCGGTTGGAATCCTCCTGCGTGTGGAAGGGTTGACGAGGTGATGACGAAACGTTCCTTCGCGGTCACGTACGACTATCGCTGTCCGTTCGCGCGCAACGTCCACGAACACGTCGTCGCCGGCTTGGGTGCCGGCGCGGACTGGGACGTCGTGTTCTCGCCGTTCTCCCTGACGCAGGCGCATGTCGAAGACGGTGCCCTTCCCGTGTGGGAGGACCAGGCGAAGGCATCCCACCTGTTGGCCACCGAGGCGGGGCTCGCCGTGCGCGACAACTGGCCCGACCGTTTCGCCGATGTGCACCTGGCGCTGTTCGCCGCTCGCCACGACGAAGCCCGCGACCTTCGTGACGAGGCGGTCGTCCGCGACATCCTGCGGGGTGCCGGCCTCGACGACAACGACGTGTTCGAAGCAGTGCGCGGCGGCGCGCCCCACGCGACGTTCCGCAAGGAACACGAAGCGGCCGTGGCTGGCCACAAGGTCTTCGGTGTGCCCACGTTCGTGATGGGCGAGCGCGCCGTGTTCGTCCGCATCCTCACCCGCCCGAACGGAGACGGTGTCGGCGCCCGGGCGACCGTGGACCACGTCCTCGACCTCATGTCCGACCACGCGGACCTGAACGAGTTCAAGCACACGACCATCCCTCGCTGAACACCGGCACGCGGCGCCCGGGTGGCGTCAGCGCGTGGCGAGGGACGCAAACAGCGACTTGGTGCGCTCGATCTCCTCCTTCGACCCGTACACCGCGGCCGAGAACTCGGTGGCCCCCGCCTCTTCGATCCGGTCGACTGCTGCCGTCACCTCGCTCTCGGATCCGACGACGGCGACGTCGGCCGCCGAGGCCGCCCCCTCGCGGTCCAGCATGGCCCGGTACGACGGGAGTTGCCCGTAGACCGCGAAGATCCGTTCGGCTCGGGTCTTCGCTGCGGCCGGATCGTCGGTGACGCAGACCGGCAGCGTCACCACCACCCGGGGGGCTGCGTTGCCCGCCTCGTCGGCGGCGGCGTTGATCTTCGGCACGATGTGGTCGGCGAGCGTCTGGGGACCGACCATCCACGTGACCGTGCCGGCCGCACGCTGCGCAGCCAGCCGCAGCATCGCGGGCCCGAGCGCCGCCACGAGCACCGGCGGGGGTGGCGCACCGGCCGCTTCGATCGGGCCGAGGGTATGGGCGCGCACCAACTCGCCGTCGACGTCTGCGCGCTCGCCGTTCAGCAAGGCGTTGAGGATCGACAGGTACTCCGACATGTAGCGAACGGGACGCTCGAAGCTGTAGCCCCACATCCCCTCCACCACCATCTGGTGGGAGAGCCCGATGCCCAAGCTGAGCCGACCCCCTGACGCGCCCTGCACGGTCAGCGCCTGCGCCGCCAGCATCGTGGGATGGCGCGGGTGCACGGGGATGACCGCGGTACCCAGGTCCACACCCGGGACCTCACGGCCGACGACAGCGAGCGCGGTGAGCGTGTCCCAGCCGAAGAGTTGCGAGGCCCACAACGAGGCGACGCCCGTCGAGGCCAGTGCACGGGCGCGTTCGACCACGTCGTCGATCGTCCCGTTCATGTTGAGGCCCAAACCGATGCGCATCCCCGCTCCTGTTCGTTCGATCGAGATGGGTCCAACGTCTAGTTGAGGACGGGCGGCCCCGCCCAGTTGCGACCAACCTGGGTGCGGCGCGGCGCCTTCCGCTGGTGGGGCGCGCTCGCCCGCTCGCCTTGTGCACTCGGCCGCTACGGTTTGCCCATGACGCTGCGCGGCGAGGCGTACGACGCCCGGTTCGCACGACTCGAGGCCGATGGGCTCTACCCCCACGGGGAGGCCGACCTCGTCTGCAAGCTCGCGGGTGAAGGCTCCCGGAGGATCCTCGACGCCGGGTGCGGCACGGGCCGCGTCGCCGTCGAGCTCGCCCGACGCGGGCACGACGTCGTCGGCGTCGACGTGGATCCGGTGATGCTGGCGGCCGCCCGGGCCAAGGCGCCCCACCTGACGTGGACCGCGGCGGACCTGTCCGACCCGGGCCTCGACGTCGGGGGGCCCTTCGACATCGTGGTCGCGGCCGGCAACGTGATGATCTTCGTCGTCCCCGGGTCCGAGCCGGCGGTCGTCGCCAACCTGGCCCGCTGCCTGGTCACAGGCGGCCTCTTGGTCGCCGGCTTCCAGCTCGACCGCCAGCTGGGGATCGAGGGCTACGACGCCGCCGCCGCCGGAGCGGGACTCCGCCTCGTCGATCGCTGGGCGACGTGGGAGCGCGCCGAGTACCGCGGCGGCGACTACGCCGTGTCCGTGCACGCCCGGGATCCGACATGACGCCGGGGCGAGGGGCGGGCCCTCACGACCTTCATGCCGACGTGGCGGCGCTCGGGTTCCTCGTCGGGCGCTGGGCCGGCGAGGGCGAAGGCAGCTACCCGACCACGGCGGCATTCGGCTACGGCGAGGAGCTCACGTTCTCGCACATCGGCAAGCCCTACCTGGCGTACGCACAGCGCAGCTGGAGCTTGGACGACGGCCGCCCCCTGCACGCCGAGACGGGCTACTGGCGCTGCGTCGGCGGCGAGCGCATCGAGCTCGTGGTCGCTCACCCGAACGGCCTGGTCGAGGTGAGCGAGGGCAGGCTGAACGGGATGGCGATCGAGCTGTCGTCGACCCACGTGGCGCGCACCACCACGGCCAAGGAGGTGACGCGCCTCGCTCGCGACCTCCGGGTCGACGGGGACCATCTGACCTACCGGGTCGACATGGCCGTGGTGGGCGTCGAGCTCACACAGCACCTGCTGGCCAGGCTGCAGCGGGTCTCCGCCACCGGTTGACCTCTGCCGCTCGACCGGCGGCGGATCCGGTCCTGGGAAGTGGTGGGGTCGGCGTGCCATCGGACAGACTGCCGGTCTTCGTCCCGTGCCGCGCGACCGCGGGCGCGTCCACGAGCACAAGGAGGAGTCGATGTCGGTAGCGGTGGTGATGGGCAGTGCCTCCGACGTCCCGGTCATGGAGGGCGCCGTGCAGGCCCTGCGTGAGTTCGAAGTCGACGCAGAGGTGCGCGTGCTTTCCGCTCACCGCACCCCCGACGACGCGCTCGACTTCGCCCGGAAGGCGGCCGGACGGGGCATCCGCGTGGTGATCGCCGGCGCGGGCGGCGCCGCGCATCTCGCCGGCGTGCTGGCGGCGGCGACCCCGCTGCCCGTGATCGGCGTGCCGATCGCCGTGGGCGACCTCGGCGGCATGGACTCGCTGTTGGCGATGGTGCAGATGCCGAAAGGTGTGCCGGTGGCCACGGTGGCCGTGAACGGCGCCCGGAACGCGGGACTTCTCGCCGTGCGGATCCTCGCCCTGTCAGACCCGGCCCTCGCCTCGGCCTACGACCGTGCGCGCGACGACATGGCAGCGCAGGTCCGCAAAGCAGACGAGGAGGTCAGGAGCCGCTTTGCGTCCGGCGGTTGACGAGCCCACACCGTGGGCGGTCAGCCGGCCGGCAGCGGCCCCGGGGTCGCAGGCGGCTTGGGAGGCGTCACGAAGGGCCCCCCGTCGTTGGACCGGGCGGCGTGCGGGATGAAGCCGGTGAGAAGCTCGATCGGGACGGGGAAGACGAGGGTCGAGTTGTGTTCGCTCGCCACCTCGGCCAGCGTCTGGAGGGCACGCAGCTGCAGAGCGCCCGGTGACTGGTAGAGCGTCGCCGCCGCCTCGGACAGCTCCTTGCTGGCCTCGAGCTCGCCGGTGGCCGCGATCACCTTGGCACGACGCTCGCGCTCTGCCTCGGCCTGGCGCGCCATGGCGCGGAGCAATTCGGGGGGCAAGGTGATGTCGCGCAGCTCCACCTGCCGCACCTCCACGCCCCAGTGGTGCGTGGAGGCGGCGATGACGCTCCGGAGCTCGTTGTTGACGTCCTCGCGGTGAGCGAGGAGGTTGTCGAGCTCGTGACGCCCGATGATCGAACGCAGGCTGGTCATCGCGATCCGTTGGCTCGCGAACCGGAAGTTGTCGACGCCGAGCACCGCCTGGACCGGGTCGACCACCTGGAAGTAGACGACGGCGTCGACCTGGATGGTGACGTTGTCCTTGGTGATCACGGCCTGCGGCGGGATGTCCACCACCTCGACGCGCAGGGTCACCTTGACGAGCCGGTCGACGACCGGGATCCGGAAGATCAGCCCGGGCCCCTTGGCCTCGGGGCGCACGTGACCGAGGCGGAAGAAGACCGAGCGCTCGTATTCGGTGACCACCCTGATCGCCGAGGACAAGAACACGACGATGATGAACACGGCGACGATCACGCCGGCGACCGTGCCGGCCACTGCTCCCGACGACGCGAAGGTGGCTCCGATCACCGCGCTCACGTCGGAAGTCTTCCATGGCCCTCGCCGCTCCGCTCGGCACGTAGCCTTCGCAGGACACGCGCTGGGGAGGGGCTATGCGGGTCGTCGTCACCGGATCGAGCGGCCTGATCGGTCGGGAGCTCGTCGCGGCGCTCGTGGCAGAGGGCCACGACGTGACGAAGCTCGTACGGCGCACCCCGGAGATCGGCGAGGCGGTATGGGACCCCGCGGCGGGGACGATCGACGCCGGTGCATTGGACGGCGCCGATGCGATCGTGCACCTGGCCGGGGCAGGCATCGGCGACCGCCGCTGGAGCCCGGCACGACGCGCTGTGCTGATCTCCAGCCGGGTGAGCTCGACGGAGCTCATCGCCCGCACCGTGGCTGGGCTCGCTCGGCCACCGGCGATGTTCGTCAGTGCGTCGGCCATCGGGGTGTACGGCAATCGGGGGGACGAAGTGCTCGCGGAGGACAGCCCACCTGGTGACGGATTCCTCGCCCGGCTGTGCATCGAATGGGAACGCGCCACCGTCCCGGCCGAGCGGGTCGGCGTCCGCGTCGTGCACCTGAGGTCGGCCCTGGTCCTCGCCCGAAACGGCGGCGCCCTCGGACGGACGCTCCCGTTGTTCCGTGCTGGTCTGGGCGGCGTCCTGGGCGACGGCCGTCAGTGGTGGAGCTGGATCTCGTTGCGCGACGAGGTGGGCGCCATCCAGTTCGTGCTCACGCACGCCGAGATCGCTGGACCCGTCAACGCGTGCGCGCCCCACCCGGCCACCAATCGGGAGTTCACCCGTGCGCTCGGCCGGCAGTTGCACCGGCCGACGGCCGCCCGCGTGCCCCGATTCGCGCTGCACGCGGTCCTCGGGAGGGAGCTCGCCGACGAGGTGCCGCTCGGCAGCCAGCGCGTCATCCCCCAACGACTCGTGGCGGCCGGATACCCGTTCGCGCACCCGCAGCTGGCAGACGCCTTGGCGTGGGTGTTCGACCGATGACCGAGGCATGAGCCCGCCGGGGCCCGACCCGACAGGACGGCTCGACGTCAGCTTGCGGTCGGCGCGAGCGACTCCACGGCCTTGGCGAGGTCGTCACCACCCGGCAGGAGGGCCAGGACCGGCACCGTGACGCCGTTCGCGACGTAGCGCGCCACGTGGTCCCGGCACTCCTCGGCCGACCCGTGCACGATCAGCGCGTCCACCACCTCGTCGGGGATCGCGGCCACCGCGGCCTTGCGGTCCCCCGCCTGCCACGCTTTCCACATCGGCTCGAGGAGCGGCCCCCGGCCCAGCCATTCGTGGAAGGCCGCGTACACGCCGACATTCAGGTAGGCGGCGATGCCCATACGGCCGACGAACCGCGCCCGGTCGACGTCGTCGGTGGGGCACACGAAGATGCGGGCGACGATCTCCTTGCCCTCGCCCACCTCGGGGACGACACGCCGCACGTCCTCCGCCGACAGCCAGTTGACGATGGCGCCGTCGCTCTCGCGCCCCGCGAGCCGCAACATGCCGGGACGGAGCGCGGCCACGAAGATCTCGGGCGGGTGCTCGAGACGCCGGCCGAGGCGAAAGCCGCGCACGGTGAACGTCTCGTATTCGGCGTCCACCTTGTCGCCGGTGAGCGCGGCGCGCAGGAACCGGACCGTGTCGCGCACGCGCTGGTAGGGCCGGTCGAACGGCGTGGCATTCCAGCGTTCCACGATCACGTCCGACGACGACCCGATGCCCAGGGCGAAGCGGCCCGGGGCGAGCTCCGCCATGGTCGCCGCCTGCATGGCGAGGAGGCCCGGGCCCCTCGTGTAGACCGGGACGACCGCGGTGCCGAGACGGAGCCGGGGGCTCGCCACCGCCGCCAGGGCCAGCGGGGTGAACCCGTCCGCACTGTTCGCCTCGCCGGTCCACACGTCGGTGTAGCCCAGGTCGTCGAGCCGCTCGAACCAGCCAGGGTGCTCGCCCAGGGGGACGTCGTCGAAGGGAACCGTGATCCCGTAGCGCTGCACGGGCCCAGTGTTACACCTCGGCGCGATCCTCGAACCGTGGGATACCAGTACCAACAACAGCTCCCTCTCGTGGGGGCCAACGAGGAGCGCCGCCCCGCCCGCGCCTGCCCGGACGACGACTGGCGTCTCGACGAGGCGACCCGGACCGCCGGCCGGCGCGGGGTGGCGGCGGCGCGAGCGGCGTTGGCCCGCTCGGCGGCCTCGGCGTCCTCGCAGCGGGCGGCCTGAGCCCGTTCGGACCGAGCATGGGGACGCCCCGCCGACGGCTACCGTCGCAACCGTGCCGTCGCTCGCCGAACGATTGGGCTACCCCGCGGACGCCAAGCTGCTCATCCTCAACTGCGACGACCTCGGCTTCTGCCACGCCGCCAACGTCGGTGTGTACCAGGCCCTGCGCGACGGCCTGGCGACGAGCGCCAGCCTCATGGTGCCGTGCCCGTGGGCCCGGGGCGCGGCCGCCGGGTACCGGGGAGAGGACATCGGCGTCCACCTGACGGTCAACGCCGAGTTCGACCTCTACCGCTGGGGCCCGATCACCCACGCCCCGTCGCTGCTGGACGGGGACGGGGGTTTCCCCCGCACCGTGGCAGACGTCTGGGACCACGCGGACCTCGACGAGGTCCGTCGCGAGTGTCGGGCGCAGGTCGAACGGGCCATCTTGTGGGGCTTCGACGTCAGCCACCTCGACTCCCACATGGGGACCATCCAGATCAAGTCGGAGTTCTTCGACGTCTACCTCGACATGGCCGTCGAGTTCCGCCTCCCCCTGCGCCTGTCGGGTGCGGACACCGAGGGCGTGATCGGCTTCCCCTTCCGGCAGCTCGCCACCGAAGCCGGGGTGGTCTTCCCCGACAATTTCGTCTACGTGCCGGGCGTCGGTTCACGGTCGTACCTCTTCGACGCGCTCGACCACCTCCAGCCCGGCGTCACCGAGGCGTACCTCCATCCCGCGGTGACAAGTCCCGAGCTCGAGGCCATGGCGACGGACTGGGAGCAGCGCGTCGACGACCATCGGCTGCTCGTCCACGACCGCGAGCTCGCCGATGCCATCGCCGATGCCGGCGTCACCCTGATCGGCTACCGCCCGCTGCGCGACCTCATGCGCAGCGAGCTGGTGCGCGCCAGGGGCTGATCCACTCACCCCGGTTGGAGAGCTCCGACCCGCCCCCCAAGGACTCGGTGACGGTCAGTACTCCGTGATCGCCGCGATGTCGGCCTGCAGCTGCTTGTACTCCGGCGAGTTCGTGATGGGCAGGAGCGACATGACCTTCGCCATGTTGCCCGTCACCTTGACCTTTCCCTGCATGAACGCGGCGTTGGCGTCCAGCTCGCCTTTCTGGATCTTCACGGCGTCGGGATAGGCCGTCGTCAGGGTGACCTCGGCTTCGTCGAGCTTGCCGAGCTTGCTCTCGCTGAGCTTGCCGTTCTCGAGGATCCAGTAGTACTCGATGTCCCCGTCGGGAGCCCCCGTCACCACGTATTGCATCCGGGCCGACGCGCCGGGGCGCTCGGGTTGACCCTCGGACATCTTCCTCGTCTCGTCGAGCCAATCCTGGGTGAGCCACTTGGACATGTCCGTCCCCTCCCTGGGTCGTGGATGTGCAACACGTGGGCGGGAGCGCAGCGCACGCCGCGATCCGCGCGCATGTTACCGAGATGCCAGGTCACGCACACCGGCGAACAGGTCGTCCTCGACGATGGTGTTGCCGCCGGGCTGCCCGGGCCCGGTGCCGTCGCCGCCCAGGGCCTCGGTGGGCACCGCCGCTCCCCCGGACTCCCCCACCAATGACCGGGCGAGGACGTACTCGTCGACGGGATGCACGCCCCGGGCGACTTCGGGCGGGAGGCCGAACCAGAACGGCGACGTCGGGTCGACCTGGGTGGCGTGGGCGAGCAACGCCTGGCGGCGGACGTCCGCGTAGTCCGAGATGTCGACGGCCGTCGTGTAGGGCTGGATGCCGGATGTCGCCCGCTCGATCCAGGCGTCGTCGAAGGGGGACTCGAGACCCAACTCGAGGAACTTGGCGTGCAGTGCCAGGACGCGCGCACCCGACCAGCCCACGTAATACAGCTTGAGGGGTTGGAACGGCGGCCCGGCTCCGGGATGGCTCTCGGGGTCGCCGGCCGCGTCGAAGGCGGCCACCGAGATCTCGTGCACCCGCAGATGGTCGGGGTGCGGATAGCCGCGCTGGTCGTCGCCGTAGGTGACGACCACCTGCGGGCGGACCCGGCGGATCACGGCCACCAGGCGGCCGACCGCCTCGTCGAGCGGCGCGCGGGCGAACGAGTCGGCGTGCGCGTTGGCCGGCGTGTCGGGCATCCCTGAGTCCCGGTATCCGAGCATGACGACCTCGTCGTAGCCGATGATCCGCCTCGCTTGCTCGAGCTCCCGGCGGCGGACGTTGTGAATGTCGGCGCGCACCTCGGGGCGGTCCATGGCGGGGTTCAAGATGTCGCCCTCTTCGCCGCCGGTGCAGCACACCAACACGGTGTGCACCCCTTCGTCGTGATAGCGCGCCACGGTCGCCGGGCCTTTCGACGCTTCGTCGTCGGGGTGGGCGTGCACCGTCATGAGGCACAGACGTGTGGTCACCGCCCTCACCGTACCTGGCACCCGCGATGTCTCATCCAAGGGGGTGTCATCCGGGGCCCTCATCCAGGGCGGATCGTCGCGGCCTCATCGGGGGAACCTGTCATCCAAGGAAGGCGACCGCGACCCCCGCCGGCGCGCCGTCCCGACGATGGGGCTCCCCTATGCTCGATGGGGCACGCCGCAACGGTGCCGCGGGAAGCGACGCCAGGAAGGGACAGCACGCCATGGGCGTGATCAGCCGCATCCTCAACATTTTCAGGGCGAAGACGAACAAGCTGCTCGATCGGGTCGAGGACCCGCGTGACACGCTCGACCTCTCTTACGAGAAGCAGCTCGAGAACATCCAGAAGGTGCGGCGCAGCGTGGCCGAGGTGGCCACGGCCCGCAAGCGCATCGAGATCCAGGCGAACCAGCTCCAGCAGCAGGCGACCAAGCTCCAGGACCAGGCCCGCCAGGCGCTCGCCCAGAACCGCGAAGACCTCGCCCGTGAGGCGCTCAGCCGCCGCGCCGCCATCGGCCAGCAGCTCTCGGACCTCGAGGCCCAGCACACCCAGATCGCCGACCAGGAGCAGAAGCTGGTCGAGACGTCACAGCGCCTCCAGAGCCAGGTGGCGGTGTTCCGCACCCGCAAGGAGACCCTGAAGGCCACCTACACCGCGGCAGAGGCGCAGACCCGGATCGGGGAGGCGGTCGCCGGCATCTCGTCGTCGATGTCCGATGCCGGTGCCACCATGGAGCGCGCCCAGGACAAGATCGCCCAGATGCAGGCGCGCGCCGGCGCGATCGACGAATTGCTGGCGTCCGGGGCGCTGACCGACCTCAGCTCGAACCGCGACGACATCCAGGCACAACTCGACAAGGTCGCCTCGTCGTCGGAAGTCGACCGCGAGTTGGCGCGGCTCAAGACCGAGCTCGCGCCTTCACAGGCAGAAGCGCTGTCCGCAGGGGCGGCGGGCGCGGCCGCCGGTTCCGCGCCGTCGGCCTCCGACCGCGCCGTCCCGCCGATCCCCCAAGCAAGCCAACCAGAGGTGAACATCTGATGGCGATCTCCCGCCGCATCCCGCCCGACCGCGGGCTCACGTTCCGCATGTTCCTCACCGGACTGTTCATGGTGGTGCTCTACGCCATCGTGATCGGGATCCTGTTCGCGGTCCTGCACAACATCGCCGTCGTGCTCGTCATCGCGGCCGGCGTGCTCTTCGTCCAGTACTGGTTCTCCGACAAGATCGCGTTGTTCGGGATGCGGGGGCACATCGTGACCCCGGAACAAGAGCCCGAGCTGCACGGCATCGTCGACCGCCTGTGCGCGCTGGCCGACATGAAGAAGCCCCGAGTGGCGGTGGCCGAGGTCGACATGCCGAACGCCTTCGCCACGGGCCGCAACCCGAGCCACGCCGTCGTGTGCGCGACACGAGGCATCCTGCGCCGGCTCGACGAGCCCGAGCTCGAGGCGGTGCTCGCCCACGAGCTGTCCCACGTCGCCCACCGGGACGTCGCGGTCATGACGATCGCCAGCTTCCTCGGCATGGTGGCCGGGCTCATCACCCGGTTCACGCTCTACGCCGGGCTCTTCGGGGGCTTCGGCGGAGACGACCGCAGCGGGGAGAACGCCGCATTCGTCGAGCTGGCGGTCATCATCCTGTCGGCCATCATCTATGCGATCAGCTTCCTGCTCACGATGGCCCTCTCGCGCTACCGGGAGCTGGCCGCCGACCGCTCCGGCGCCATCCTCATCGGCAGGCCGTCGTTGCTGGCGTCCGCGCTGGTCAAGGTGACCGGTGAGATCAGCCGGATCCCCACCCGGGACCTGCGATCCGCCGAGCACTTCAACGCGTTCTTCTTCACTCCTGCGATCGCCAAGGGAACCAGCCTGTCGACGCTCTTCTCGACCCACCCCCCGCTCGAGAAGCGCCTCGAGCAGCTCGCGAAGCTCGAGGCCGAGCTGAACCAGCCGTCGTGAGCTCCGCCCGTAGCGAAGCACTCGCCGAGCTCGTGTCGCAGTCGCGTTCTCCCGGGGCTGCGTCCTGATGGGACTGCTCGACACGCTGTTGGGCCGGACGAAGCCGGTCCGAGCCAATCTCGACGCTTTGTTCGCCCTGCCGTCGGCCGGGGTCACGCTGCAGGTGCGTTCGGGCCTCGTGCCCACCGGTCGTGCCGGCGTGTGTTTCAAGCCGCCCGCAGGTCAGTCCTTCGCGGACATGCAGGCCGAGCTCGAGCAGCTCCTGGAGACGCCCGACGAAGGCGCGGGCGCGGGGTCGCCGGGCGCGGGGTCGGCGGCTGCCTCCGGTGTGGGCGGCGTGGGCGCGACCGGCAATGCCGCGAACTTGGCGGTCCGGCACGTCGGCGACAAGTTCGGGTACCGGTGGATCGTCGTCGAAGGCGGCGCCATCGACGACCTGGTCACGCGGGTTCACATGGTCCACGCGTCCATGCAGGACGCCGGATGGAGCACGCAGCTGTTGTGCTCGGTGTTCGGCTTCACCCCACAAACAGGGGCGGCAACCGACGACGCCGGCTCGCCGCCCGCGGCGGGAGCATCCACCAGCGCGCCCGCTTCGACCGGTTCGGGGGACGCGGTCGACGACTCCGACGTGGTGACCCGCCCGATGTACCTCGTCTACCTCGCCAAGCGGGGCACGTTCTACCCCTTTGCGCCCATGGGCACAGAAGAGCGGGACAACGAGCTCGAGCTCCGCATCCGGGCGGTGGTGTCCGAAGACCTCCCGATCGAGCCCGATCTTTCGCGTTGGTTCCCCCTGTGGGACCTGCCCATCGCCTGACCACATCTGCGACGGTCCCGACCGTCCGATCAGCTCTCCGGTTGGAAGGTCAGCGGTAGGGATCCCATGCGGGCTCGTGTCGATCGAGCTCTTCGAGGTGACGACACACCACGTCCACGAACGTCTCTGCGCTGAGCGCGCTCGGGCGTCCGCCCAACGGCTGGAGCGAAGGCGTGATCGCTCCCGCCCCGTCGAAGCCCCAACGCACACCGCCCGGTTCCGCTTCCGTCAGCTCGCACGCCGCGGCCGAGAGGTCCACGCGCGGCCTCGGACGTCTGCTCGTCATCCGCACCCACGACTCGTAGCGGTACCGGAGCTCGAACCGGTCCCCGACGATGGTGGCCACCCGCAGGCAATCGGTGGCCGAATGCAGGGCCGCGCGGTGCAGGTCGCCGTCGCCCCACGTGGCCCGGCGGGACTCGTCGCCGCCGCGCTCGAGCCGCACGACGACGAGGTCGTGCTCGGCCCGCTCTTCGATCGTTGCCCGGCCCTCCGCCAACGCCTGGCGGGCCGCGTCGAATGCGGCGTCCTGCTCCTTCCACAGGTCTTCGAACGCTCCGGGTTCCGAGGCCAGCTCGGGCAGCAAGCCGAGGGCGCTGTGCACGCGATCCGACCCCGAGGCTGGAGGCGAGGGTGCTTCCAGGATCGCTTCCAGCGCGAAGGCGATCCGGGCCGCCCGGCGATCGTGCACGACGCCGAAATCGCCCACCCGAGCTGCCTCGACGAGGAGCTGGCGGTGCTCGTCCGCGAGCCCCTCGATGCACAGGAATGCGAGCGAGACGAGTGCGTCGACGTCGTGGTGGTCGACGGTGACTGCCTCCACGTCCGCAGGGACCACGTCCCCGCGGTCGATCGCCTGCAGCACGATCTCCGCCGACAGGTCCGCCCAGCACGCGCGCGGGGTCGGGGTCCCGGGCCAGTGGGACAACGTGCAGGCCGTGTTGGCACGCGGAGCTCCGTCCACCATGACGTGGCGTTGCGCGGCCAGATCGTCGATGCCGACGAAGTGGCGAGTCACCGTGCGAGGACCCGGCCGATTGCGGCGGAGCCGGCGCGCCATCGGTCGGGCCGGCGAGGCTCGCACGTCAGCCGGGAGGAGGAAGAGCGTCGATCTGCCGGGCGAGATCGACGTCCGCTTGCGTGATACCACCCGCCGAATGCGTCGACAGCCGAAGCGTCACGACGTTCCAACGAATGTCGATGTCGGGGTGATGGTTGGCCTCCTCGGCCAACCGCCCGACGGCATTGACGTAGGCGAGCGCCTCCGCGAAGTCCTTCCCGCGAAAGCTCTTCACGATCTCGGCGCCGGCGCGTTCCCACGCCAGTCCATCGGCGAGCGCGGCGTCGACGCTGGCGGGGTCGAGGACGTCCACGTCCTCAGCCTAACGCCGGGGTCCCGCCGACGACCTGGGGCTGGTGACCGGGAGCGGCGAGGGTCAGGGCCCCAGCATCTCCTCGGGCCGGACGGCCTCGTCGAACTGCTCGCCGGTCAGGTACCCGAGGGCGATGACGGCCTCGCGCAGCGTGATCTTCTCGGCGTGTGCCTTCTTGGCGACTTCCGCAGACTTGTCGTAGCCGATGATGGGGCTCAACGCGGTGACGAGCATGAGCGACTCTCCGAGGTGTCGGGCGATGTTCTCGAGGTCGGGCGCCACCCCCTCGACCGCGAACGCGCGGAACGACCGGCACGCATCGGCCAGCAACGTGACCGAGCGCAAGACGTTGTCGATGATGACCGGCTTGCACACGTTGAGCTCGAGATTGCCCCGGCTGCCGGCGACGGCCACCGCGGCATCGTTGCCCATGACCTGGATGCACACCATGATCATGGCTTCGCACTGGGTGGGGTTGACCTTGCCCGGCATGATCGATGACCCCGGCTCGTTGGGGGGCAGGATCAGCTCGGCCAAGCCGGCACGGGGCCCGGATCCCAACCAGCGGATGTCGTCAGCGATCTTCGTCAGCGACACCGCCAGCGTCCGCAGCGTGGCGCTCGTGTGCACCAGGGCGTCGTGGGCGGCGAGGGCGGCGAACTTGTTCGGCGCCGAGACGAAGGGAAGTCCGGTGAGCTCGGCGATGTAACGCGTGGCGCGCACGGCGAACCCGGGCAGCGTGTTGAGCCCTGTCCCGACCGCCGTGCCACCCAGGGCGAGCTCGTACAGGTCCGGAAGCGACGCCTCGATGCGAGTCAGGTCGGCGTCGAGCTGGGCCACGTACCCCGAGAATTCCTGCCCCAGCGTGAGGGGCACGGCGTCCATGAGGTGCGTCCGACCGATCTTCACGATGGCGCCGAACGCTTCGGCTTTGACGGCGAGGGCGTCGCGCAGCGCACGCACCGAAGGCAGGAGCTCCTCGTTGAGCTGGCGCGCCGCCGCGATGTGCATCGCCGTGGGGAACGTGTCGTTCGACGACTGCGACATGTTGACGTCGTCGTTGGGGTGCACCGGCGACTTCGACCCCAACTCGCCTCCCGCCAGCTCGATGGCCCGGTTGGCGATGACTTCGTTGGCGTTCATGTTGGTCTGGGTGCCGCTGCCCGTCTGCCACACCCGCAGCGGGAAATGGGCGTCGAGCGCCCCGTCGGCGACTTCGCGGGCTGCCTCGACGATCAGGTCCCGTTGTTTCGGCTCGAGGACGCCGAGGTCCGTGTTGGCCATCGCTGCGGCTTCCTTCAGGACACCGAAAGCGTGGACGACCGACGCCGGCATCGTGTCGTCACCGATCGAGAAGTGCACGAGTGAGCGTGCGGTCTGGGCCCCCCAATAGCGATCCGCGGGGACCTCGATCGGACCCATCGAGTCCGTTTCGACCCGCGTCGGCCCGCCCTGTTCGTCGGCCACGAAAACGACGCTACTCGCGCTCCACGTGAGCGCGAATCCCCCGGCCGTCCTCGGTGAGCCAACCCTTCGTGCCGGCGAATTCCAGCATGGCGGCGAAGTCCGCCTCCCATCGGGCGTCCTGCGGACCCGCCATTCGGCGCACAGCGGCGACGTCGACGACGGCGTCGTCGTCGGTGACCGACCCGACACGGTTGGACCGCATGATCGCGTCCGCCCGCGCCCTGTCCCCGGCGCCGCGCACCGTGACGTGAAAGCGCGTGAAGTCGCCGGGCTCGCGCAGCGCGACCGAGGGCTCCCCGGCCTCGGTGTCGACGACGACGATCACGTCCGCCTCCCGCCCAGCGCCATCGCCTTCCACGGTGACCGGCATGCGCACTCGGCGGTCGGGGTATCGCGCTGAAGGCACGCGGAAGATTGCCGTGCGCCCGGCGGTTGATACCGCTGGGCGGGTCGTGTGCGGTTGTCAGAAGGAGGAGAAGTGAGCGACACCTTGACTCCCGGAGCCCTCGAGCTCATCGAGCAACCCGTGATCGGCGACTTTTCGACGGTCGACGCTCGCGGCCGGCCGCACGTTACCCCGGTGTGGATCGACCACGAGGGCAACGACGTGATCGTGAACACCGTGAAGGGGCGCGCCAAGGCCCGCCACGTGGAAGCCCAACCCGCGGTGGCCGTGTCGATCGTCGACCCCGAGGATCCCTACCACGTGGTGGTCTTCATGGGGACCGTGACCGAGATCAGCACCGAGGGGGCCGACGACCACATCGACCGGATGGCGAAGAAGTACCTCGGCAAGGACTCGTACCCGTTCCGGCGTCCCGGAGAGGTCCGCATCAAGCTCCGCATCCGACCGGAGCGGATTCTCAACCAGCCCGACAGCGCAGCCGCCTGACATCGACCACCGTCGGGGGCCTGAACCACGGGGCGCACCGCGGGGACCGCCGGCACGTCCGCCGTGGATGCTCGCGGCGTCGGTCCCCGGCAACGACGAAAGGCGGCGGTAGCGTCGAAGATGTGATCGTCGGCGTGCCGCTCGAGCGGAAACCCGGTGAGAACCGGGTCGCCCTCACCCCTGACGGAGCCCGAGAGTTGTCGAGCCGGGGACACCGGGTCCTCGTCGAGCGCAACGCCGGTGCGGGCTCCGCGATCGGCGACGACGATTTCGCCCGAGCGGGTGCAGAGATCGTGACCCAACAGGACGCGTGGAACGCGTCGCTCGTTCTCAAGGTCAAGGAGCCCCAGTCCGAGGAGTATGCGTTCCTCCGGCCGGGGCTGACGCTCTTCACCTTTCTGCACCTCGCCGCCTACCCACGGCTCGCCGACGCCCTGCTCTCCTCGGGCGTCACCGCCCTCGAGTACGAGACCGTGCGCTTGCCGTCGGGCACCCTGCCGCTACTCGCCCCGATGAGCGAAGTCGCCGGCCGACTCGCCCCCCAGATCGGCGCGCACTTCCTCGAACGCGGTCACGGCGGGCGTGGCGTGTTGCTCGGTGGCGCCCCCGGCGTCCGCCCGGCTCGGGTGGTCGTCATCGGCGCGGGCACCGTCGGCACCAACGCCGCGTGGATCGCCCAGGGCATGGAGGCGGAGGTGTTCCTGATCGACCGGGACCTCGATCGCCTGCGCGTCGTCGACCAGATCCACCGGGGCCGGATCATGACCCTGGCGTCGAACCGCGCCGTCATCGAGCGATCGCTGGCCGAGGCCGACCTCGTCATCGCGGCCGTCCTCGTTCCCGGCGGACGCGCGCCCGTCGTGGTCACCGAGGACATGGTCCACCTCATGAAGCCGGGATCGGTGATCGTCGACGTCGCCGTCGACCAGGGCGGCGCGGTCGAGACCACCGTCGAGACCACGCACGACGATCCCGTGGTCGAGCGATTCGGTGTCCTCCACTACGGCGTCGGCAACATACCGGCGGCGGTCCCCCACACCTCCACGTACGCGCTCACCAACGCCACGATCCCGTATGTCCTGGCCGTCGCCGACCGGGGGGTGCGCCCCGCGGTCGAGGCCGACCCCGGCCTCGCCGGTGGGGTAGCCGTGGCGTCGGGCCACGTCACGAACGAGGCGGTGGCCGCCGCGCTCGAGCAACCGATGGCCGATGTGCTCGAGGTGCTGCCGCCCTGACGAGCCGGTGTCATTCGCCGGACTCGGTGGACTCCGGGGTCCCGCCTGACCCTCCGGACCTCTCCAGACGCCGCCAGAGCGCGCTCGAACCCTCGACCGAGGCGCCGGTGCGGCGCGCCCGTTCGGCCAGGGCAGCGTCGGACGTCACGACGGTGATCTCCTCGGGGTGTTCGATCGCCCGCAACAGCCCCACGATGGCGTGGTCGGCCGCGTTCGGGCCGCCGGGCGCGAACAGCGCCGTCACCCCGGACGCCTCGGCGGCCTCCACCTCGCCGTCGGCGGCCCTTCCGTCGAACACGACCATGACGTCGTCGCCGCCGGCCACCAGGCGTGCCAGCTGGCCGACCAGGCGGCGGCGGGCCCCGGGCCGGTCCCTCCACCACCCGTCCGGGCGGGTGCCGATGACGTTCATGCCGTCCACCAGCAGTCGCACCCCATCAGCCTGCCGGTCCCAGGATTCTTGGGCCAGCAGCGTCGGAGTTCGGGGCGCCCCGACGACAATTCGGACGTGAGCACAGGCCCGGCTCGAGCCGGCGACCCGGGGTCGGCGTTGCTCGCCGCGTACGACGACGCGCTCCCCCACGTCTACGGATATCTGCTCTCGCGCTGCGGACGGGCCGCCCTGGCCGAGGACCTCACCGGCGAGACCTTCCTCGCGGCGGTCGACGCTGTCCGGCGCGACGACCCGCCGTCGGTGTCGGTGGCCTGGCTGGTCGGGGTGGCGCGCCACAAGTTGGCGGACCACTGGCGGCGCCAAGCGCGTGAGGACCGCGGGCTGGTCGCACTGGAGGGAACGGGGCCCCAGCACGACGATCCGTGGGACGTGCACCTCGACGCGTTGCGCGCCCGCCACGTCCTCGACCGCCTGTCACCGTTGCACCGCGCCGTGCTCACCCTTCGCTACGTCGACGACCTGTCCGTGCCCGACGTGGCCGCCGTCGTCGACCGGAGCGTGCACGCCACCGAGGGACTGCTCGTGCGGGCGCGAGCGGCGTTCCGACGCGCCTACGACGCCGAGGAGGACGTCCATGGCTGATCCCTTCGACGCGCTGCGGTCCCCGTACGCCCCGGTCGTCCCCGAGGCCGAGTTCGCCGCTCGGCTGCGGGCGCGGGTGGAGCGTGCCCTGTCGCTACCAAAAGGAGTCATCGTGTCCGAGACCACCCTCGAAGCCGAACCCTCCGCCGCCCCCGCAAGGGCGCGGACGCAGGGTCTCACGCCCTACCTGATCGTGGCCGACGCCCCGCGGGCCCTCGACTGGTACGAGCACGCCCTCGGAGCCACGCGCCTCGGCACGCCCACCGTCATGCCCGACGGACGGATCGGGCACGCCGAGCTCGAGCTGGCGGGGAGCAGGCTGTTCCTCGCCGACGAGTCCCCCGAGAGCCAGGTGGCCGCGCCGCGGGCGGGCGAAGGCGCCACGGTGTCCCTCGTCGTGGATGTGCCCGACGTCGACCGTGCCGTGGTGCGCGCCGCGGACGCGGGCGCCGACGTGGAGCGGCAGGCCGCCGACCACCCCTACGGGCGCAACGCCGTCATCCGCGACCCGTTCGGTCATCGCTGGATGCTGTCGGGCCCGGTCCTCGGTCCGGCACCGGCGACCGATGCGGCCCGCACCGGTGACGTCGGCTACGTGTCGCTCCAGGTTGCCGACGTCGAGCGGGCGACAAGGTTCTTCGGCGGGCTCTTTGGCTGGACCTTCGAAACAGGCAGCGCCGAGCAGAGTCGCCAGGTGCACGGTGGGGCGCTGCACCACGGACTGTTCGGAGGCCAGGAACACAGCACGCTGTTCCTCTGTTACGTGGTCGACGACGTCGATGCCGCCGTGGACCGGGTACGGGCCGCCGGTGGCCGAGCCGAGCCACCCGAAGACCGGCCGTACGGGCGGCTCGCCGACTGCGTCGATGACCAAGGCGTGCCCTTTGCCATGTTCACGCCGCCCCACGGCGACCGCGCGCCGCGTCTGGCGGCGAACGGAGAGCTGACCGGCAACGTGGCGTACATCACGCTCGAAGTACTCGACTCGGCGCGCACGCGCGCCTTCTACGGAGCCGTGCTGGGGTGGCGGTTCACGCCGGGGCGTGTGGCGGACGGCTGGGGCGTCGAGGACGTGCGACCGATGACCGGGCTTCACGGCGGCCACGAGCGGGCCACGGCCCTGCCGATGTACCGGGTGGACGACATCACGGCCGCCGTCGACCGCGTTCGGCGTCTCGGAGGCGTGGCGACGGAGCCCGAGCGTCACCCCTACGGAGTGACCTCCGATTGCACCGACGACCAGGGCACCCGCTTCTCCCTCGGTCAGCTGTGACCGGCGCCCGCGCGCCCGTCCGCTCGGTCAGCCCGCCTCGTCAGCCCGGTCGCCGTCGACGTCCCAGTGCCGGTGCGACGCGGTGCGGTCGCCCGGGTCCCAGTCGGCGACCAACTCCTCAACGGCACCCGGCTCGAGCGGGCGCGCGAAGAGGAAACCCTGGCCCTGATCACAGTGCTCGAGCTGAAGTCGCTCGAGCTGCCAGCTCTCCTCGATGCCTTCGGCGAGGGTCTCGATGCCGAGCGTGCGACCCAGTTGCACCAGGGTGTGGATGAGCGCCACCGACTCGGTCGAATCGATCATGCCCGACACGAACGAGCGGTCGATCTTGAGCGCGTCGACGGGGAACCGCCGCAGGTAGGCGAGCGACGAGTAGCCGGTGCCGAAATCGTCGATGGCGACGCGGACGCCGAGGTCCTTGAGCATCTTGAGCCGCCGGACGGTGGCATCGGTGTCGCGCATCAACGTCGTCTCGGTGACTTCGAGGACGAGCGCGCCGGGGTCCAGCCCGCTGCTGGCGAGGGCTTCTTGGACGTGCTCGAGGAAGACGTCGGTTTCGATCTGCCGCATCGACACGTTGACCGACATCGTGAGGGGGAGCCCCCGCTCGTGCCAACTGGCCCCTTGCGCGCACGCCTGGCCCAACACCCAACGGCCCACGTCGAGGATGAGCCCGGTGTCCTCGAGGACGCGCACGAATTCGTCAGGGGGAACGACGCCGCGGGCGGGATGGCTCCAGCGCAACAGCGCCTCGACCCCGCACACGCTCACGCGGTCGAGATCGAACACCGGCTGGTACAACAGGAAGAACTGATCGCGCGCCAGGGCGGACCGCAGGTCCATTTCGAGCTCGAGCCGATCGAGGACCTCCGACTGCATCTGCGGCCGGAACAGCGCGCTGCAGTTCTTGCCCCGCGCCTTGGCGCGATAGAGCGCGATATCGGCCTCGCGCAGAAGGTCGCCGGCGTTGGCCCGCTCCCCTTCCGCGATCCCGATGCTGGCCGTGATCGAGAGCGGCACGCCTTCGAACCCGTCCAGATGGAACGGCTCGCGCAGGACGTCCTGGAGACGTTCAGCGACGAGCTCCGGGCCGGCCGCCAGCGAGACGCCCTCCGCCAGGACGACGAACTCGTCGCCCCCGAGCCGGCCCACGGTGTCGCTGTCGCGCAGGGCGCCCCCGAGGCGGGCGGCCACGGCGCGCAGCAGCTTGTCGCCGGCCTCATGGCCGAGGGTGTCGTTGATGTCCTTGAAGTTGTCGAGGTCGACGAACAATGCGGCCACCGGGCGACGCTCACGGCGGGCGCGCCCCAGCATCTGCTCGGTGCGGTCGAGGATCAGCGCCCGGTTGGGCAGCCCCGTGAGCGCGTCGTGCACGGCCTGGTGCCGGATCTGCTCGAGCAGCCGGGCGTTGCGGAACGCGATGCCCGCCTGACCCGCCAAGCCCCGCAGCCGCTCCATCAGGTCGAAGTCGTCATGCAGCCGCTCTGGCTCGACGGTCACCGCGGCGACCAACCATCCGATGAGCTCGCCGTTGGCGGTGATGTCGACCCGTGCGCCGGCCACCGAGCCCGTCTGGGCCATCAGGCGCTCGGCCACCGAGGGCACGCCGACCGGCCCGCCGAGCGCGCGCACGAAGGTGCTCTCGGTCCCCTCGCCCAGCTCACCCAATTCCACGGGCATCGATCGGAGCGTGGCGTCGAGAGCGGCGGGGTAGCCCCACAATCCGGCGATCCTCGCCTGCCGGGTGTCGGGCTCGAGCAGCACGACGGCGGCGCGGTCGCAGTCGACCACGTCGGGCACGGCGCGCGCGAGCCGAGTCGCCATTTCGTCGATGCTCTGGATCTCCGCCCACGAAGCCGAGAGCTCGAGCAAGGCGCGCGACCTGGCCGCCTCGCGCCTCGCCTCGTCGAGGGAGGCCGCCGAGTCCAACGCCGCGGCCGCCAGCCGTCCGTACGCCTCGAGGACGGCCGACTCGCCGGGAACGAACTGGCCGCCTTGGTCGCGCATGGCCGCCAGGCGGCCGTAGCGGCGACGCGCCGAAACGACCTCCACGGCGAGGAGACGGCTGTCGTCGAACGGGTCGTCCGCCAGCAGCTGCGCGGCGACCTCGGCCGCGTCGCTCCGCCCGAGGCCGCGGGCGTAGACCGTCTCGGCGGCGGCGGGCAGTCCCTCGAGCGCGAGCACGAACGCCGGTGCGGCGACCACGCGGGCGGCGGACCCGAGGATGCCCGACAGCACCCCCTCGAGATCGTCGATGGAGACGAGATCCGCCACGGTGCGGTGCAGCTCGGCCAGTCTCGACTCGAGGAGCTGCGCCCGGAACTCGTAGTACTCGGCCCGGCGCGTCGGCTCGTCGATGGCTTCCCAGCTCGCTCGGAACACGCACGACGGGGCCCCGCGGCACTGGCACTCCTCTTCCACCACCTCCGCCGGTGGGTAGCCGAACAGCCGGGGGACGAGCGAGTGCAGTCCCGCTTGGAAGGAGCAGAAGTCCGCAAAGGGCTCGAAGCCGACCTTGAACCGCGTGCTGATGGTGGTCTCGGTCGGTCCGGAGTCCACGACATCGAGGTCCACCACGGTCGTGATGATCTCCGGGGTCTGACCCAGGTTGGCGTACAGGGCGGCAGGGGATCCGAGCGCTTGCAGCATCTCGGTGGCGGACGGCATCGACATCGACGTCAAGGCCTCGGCGGACGCGGCGAAGAGGTGTTCCCGGCCACCCATGACTTCCGCGGTGGCGGCGAGAAGGCGTCGGAGCTGGTCGTACGAGCTCCACGAGGCCTCGTCGGTGAGGACCTCGAGGGGGCGCGTCTCACCGGCCCGCAGGAGCACCGCTTCGAGGGCGTCCTGCCCGCCGTGGGCCTCCACGTACCGGACGAGGTACAGCGTCGTGCTCCCGGCGAAGTGACGCCCCGACTGGCGTTCGGTGCCGCTCGTCGTCTGGTCCACGCACGCCTCCCACCCCGGGCGCGGCCAGGGGCAGGCCTCGCCGGCGCGCTCGTGGGTCGAGGATCGTCCAGTTCGGGGGCCGACTTGAGCGCACGGGCCCTGCGACCTGGGCATCAACCCGCCTTCCCGCCCGGCTCCGTCTCCGAGTCGGCTGCCTCCACGAGGGCCGCCCGGGCGTCCTAGGCGGCTCCCGTGACCGCAAGGTCCCTTCGGGCGGGCAGTTCTTCTGATGTGGGGCAAGGGAACTCAGGCGCCGTCTCGCGCCGTCTCGCGTCAGCCCGACATCGGATCGAGCACGACCGGAGGTGGGGCGTGATGCCGCATCGAGTCCGTGGGTTCCTGGCCTCGTGGAGGCTCCTGGCCGTGGCCGGGAGCACGACGGGGGCGACCGTCCTCGTCCTGTCCGGTCTCGGGGGCACCTCGGCGCCGGTCTCGGTGTACCACCCGCTGCTCTCGATCCACGCCCAGGGCACCGCCGAGCATCTGAGCCAGTCGAACAACTGGTCCGGCTACAACAAGGGCTTCCTCGAGAATTTCACGACCTTCCACTCGATCAGCGCACAGTGGACGGTCCCCACCGCCACCCAGCACACCAAGGGCGAGGCCGAGAACTCGGCTACCTGGATCGGCATCGGTGGCGGGTGCCTCGACACGGCGTGCACGCTGTCGGACAACACCCTCGTCCAGGCGGGCACGGAGCAGGACGTGGCGGCCGACGGCACCGCCAGCTACTCAGCCTGGTGGGAGATCGTTCCCGTACCGAGCCTCTCCGCCAGCATCGCGGTGCACCCGGGCGACCTCATCAGCTGCTCGATCGCCGAATCGGTCCCCGAGGTGTGGAACATCACGTTGAACGACGTCACCGACGGCCAGGGATTCACGCAGACGGTTCCGTACCCGTCCACCTATCTCACCGCGGAGTGGATCCTCGAGACGCCCGTCGTCCTCAACACCTCGGGCGCGTCCGGCATCGCCGCGCTGCCCAACCTGACGCCCACGCACTTCTCGCAGGCCACCGTCAACGGCCAGAGCGCGGGACTCAACCCGGCCGAAGGGCTCCAACTCGTGGACTCGAGTGGCGCCGCGTTGGCCACGCCGTCCGCCCCCAACCCCGCGGCGAACGGCTTCAACGACTGCACCCACGCGACGAGCTGCCCAGCGCCCACGAGCTGAGCCCATTCGAGTCTCAACCGGTGAGCGACCAGTAGCCCAGCGCGCTCACCGCCAAGCCCGCGGCCTCCAGTTGTTCCAGGGCGAGCGCGACCTCGCCCACACTCAAGCCGCTGCGTCCGACGACGGCGTCGAACGACGCGGGATCGTGGTCCAGGGCGCGTCGCACCCGGCGTGCCATCTCCCCGAGCGGCTGACGTTGCGTCGACCTGTTCGTGGCTGACCTGGTGGCCGACCCCGGGGCCGACTGCTCGCGCCCCGGGCCGTGTGCCCCTGGCGGGTCGACTTCGGGCCGTCCAGCCACGGCGAGTTCCAAAGCGGTGAGCACATCGCCCACGTCACGCACCGGCACGGCGCCGTCCACGAGCAAGCGGTTGGAGCCTGCGGAGGCCGCGCTCCGCACCGAGCCCGGGACCGCGGCGATCGTCGTGCCCCGGGAGGCCGCGGCGCTGACCGTGTACCACGATCCTCCGCTCAGGTGCGCCTCGACGACGACCACGACGTGCGCCAACGCCGCCATCACCCGGTTGCGGACCGCGAACCACCACGCCGGCGCCCCGCGTGTCCCCGGCGCCAGCTCCGAGAGGACAAACCCGCGGGCGGTCACCGAGTCACGCAGGGTGCGGCGAGCGGCGGGGACCGGTGCATCGATCGGCGCGCCCAGCACGGCGACAGGCGGGCCGCCCGCAGCGACGGCCACCACGCCGGCGTGAGCCGCGGCGTCGATGCCGTGCGCCAGACCCGACACCACGCCCACGCCGGCCTCGGCGAGCCCGCGACCGAGCTCCGAGGCGACCGCCAACCCGTAGGTGGTGGCGCTGCGGGTGCCGACAATCGCCACGAGGGGGCGGCGATGGAGGACGGCGGGATCTCCGAGGGTGAACAGGACAGCGGGCGCTTCGGGGTCATCGGCGAGCGCCGCGGGATATGAGGGCATTCCGAGCACCCGCACCGCCGCTCCCGAACGCGCGCACGCGTCCCGGACTCGCGCGAAGGAGATCCGGGCCACCTCGTCGCGATACGACCTTTCCGGGTCGGCAGGATGCGTTCCGGCGCCCAGCGCGTACCAGGCGTCGAGCGGGCGGGACCCCTCGAGGAAGCTGCGCAGACGTTTCGGGCCGGCGGCGAGTGAAGCGAGCGCCGCGGCGGCGCACTCGTCCTCGGAGAGCTCGACCGTCTCGGTGGGCGCCTCGACGCTGTGCTCGGGGCGACCCTCCTCCCCCGCCGGCGGCATGCGCACAGCCTGCGGGGGGCGCGTGCTCGGAACCTCGCCGGGATGCTTGCCGGTTCGGGGAGTGGGTCAGTCTTCGACCCTCTGCCGGCCTGGGCGGCCAGACTGACCCACCACGCCAGCTTGCGCCCACGACAGGATCGTGGTCGCATCCGGCACAACGGCCTTCGAGGCCGGCCCCGGGTCACAGCGCCCAGCTGAGGGATCGGGCACCGCCGAGTTCTAAGGAAGGACCCAGGTGGGGAACGACATCTCGCCGTTTCGGATCGAGGTTCCCGATGCGGACCTCGAGGATCTTCGAGAGCGCCTGCGACGCACGCGTTGGCCTGAGCCCGAGACCGTCGACGACTGGTCGCAGGGAGTACCGCTCGCCTTCGTCAGGGAACTGTGTGACTACTGGGCCGACGGGTACGACTGGCGGGCGACGGAGACCCGGCTCAACGCCATCCCGCAGTTCCGGACCGAACTCGACGGGCTGGGCATTCACTTCCTGCACGTCCGTTCGCCCCACCCCGATGCGTTGCCGCTCGTGATCACCCATGGGTGGCCCGGGTCCGTCGTGGAATTCCTGCAGGTGATCGGTCCTTTGACGGACCCACCCGCGCACGGCGGCGATCCCTCCGACGCCTTCGACGTGGTGTGCCCGTCGCTCCCGGGGTACGGGTTCAGCGACAAGCCGGCGCGCGCCGGCTGGGGGACCCCGCGGATCGCGTCGGCATGGGCGGCGTTGATGGCTCGTCTGGGCTACGAGCGCTACGGCGCCCAGGGGGGCGACTGGGGCGCCAGCGTCACCGACCGCATCGCCCGGCAGGACAGCGAACACGTCGCCGGCATCCACCTCAACATGGTCCTCGCCCTGCCGGACCCGGACACCATGGGTGACCTCACCCCGCAGGAGCAGGCAGCCCTCGACTCGATGACGAACTACGACCGCTGGGACTCCGGTTACTCGAAGCAGCAGTCGACCCGTCCGCAGACCCTCGGTTACGGCCTCGTCGACTCCCCCGCCGGGCAGTGCGCGTGGATCCTCGAGAAGTTCTGGGCATGGACGGACTGCGACGGCGATCCCCTCAAGGTGCTCACGCGCGACGAGCTTCTCGACAACGTGATGCTCTACTGGCTGACCGCCTCCGGGGCGTCGTCGGCCCGGCTGTACTGGGAGAGCTTCACGGACTTCGACTTCGGCCCGGTGAACGTCCCGACTGGCTGTTCGGTGTTCCCGAAGGAGATCCTGCGAACCTCGAGGCGGTGGGCGGAGAAACGTTTCAGCGATCTTCGCCACTGGAACGAACTCGACCGCGGCGGACACTTCCCCGCGTTCGAGCAACCCGAGTTGTTCGTGAACGAGGTCCGTTCCTTCTTCCGCACGGTCCGGTAGCCGCCGTGTCGCTCGTGGAAGTCGAGGACTTCCTGTGGTTCGTCGATCAAGCCCTTGCGGCCATGGTGGGGATCCTGCGCGACCTCGGCGACGATGGGGCGAACCGGCACGCCGATCTCCCCGGCGCGAACTCGCCGTATGCCATCGTGACGCACTGCCTGGGGGTCATGGAGTACTGGGGTGGGCACGTGGTCGCCGGTCGAAGCATCGAACGCGACCGCGACGCCGAATTCACCGCACGCGGGGCCGTCGCCCCGCTCGCCGACCGGGTGACCCGGGCGCGTGTCCAGCTCGCAGCGGACCTGGCCGGCCTCGACCCGACGGCGCCTCCGCGCGGTGACGTCGACGACGACGATGCGGCAATCCCCCTCGGGCGTTCACAGGGAGGAGCCGTACTCCACATCCTCGAGGAGCTGACGCAGCACCTCGGTCAGATGGAGATGACGCGAGACGTCCTCGTCGCTTCTTCACGATCTGACGATTGACAGAAATGACAGATGGGAGCCGTCGCCGACTCCCGCCGGCAAAGCAGATTGAGAGGCATCCGTGCGCGAAACACGTCTTGGCGAGTCCGAGGAATACGTCGAAGCCCGGGAGGAGCTCCGGCGTGCCGAGATCGAGCTCATGCGCCACCGTGAGCAGGTCGCCGAGCTACGGCGCAGCCTTCCACCGGGCGTCGCCGTCGAGAACTACGTCTTCCGGGAGGGACCCCGTCGACTGGACGATGGGGACGAACCGGTGACCGACGTCCGGTTGAGCGAGCTGTTCAGTTCACCGGACCGTGCGCTCGTCGTGTACCACCTCATGTACGGCAAACGACAGACCTCCCCGTGTCCGATGTGCACCATGTGGATCGACGGGTTCAACGGTGTCGCCCGTCACATCTCCCAGAACGTCGATTTCGTGGTGGCGGCGGCCGCCGACGTCGCGCCGCTGCGCGCCCATGCGAGGTCGCGCGGTTGGGACCGTGTGCGCCTGCTCAGCTGTGGCGACAACACGTTCAAATTCGATCTGAACAGCGAGGACCCCGACGGTAACCAGGACTCGACGGTGTCGGTGTTCACCCTGGACCCCGACGGGACGCCGCGTCATCGCTACACCACACACCCCTGGATGGCAGACGACATCAACGAGCGCGGCATCGACCTGCTCACCCCGGCCTGGCACGTCCTCGACCTGACCCCGCAAGGCCGGGGCGACTGGTACGCCCAGCTCGACTACGACACCTGACGGCAGGGGCAAGCCCCGTCACCCGATGGTCAGCAGCGCCCGAGCGGCCCGCATCTGCAGGGCCTCGGCGACGTGGCGTTCCTCCACGAGCTCGCCCCCGCTGTCGAGGTCGGCGATGGTGCGCGCCACTCGGCGAACCCGGTCCAGCCCTCGCGCAGAAAGGGTGCCCGACCGCAGGCGACGCTCGAGGAGACCGGCAGCCTCGGGTGTGAGGGGAACCAGCTCCTCCAGTGACGAGGCCGCCAGCTGCGCGTTGCAACGCGACCCGCGCGTCGCGGCGCGCAGGCGTGCGAACGCGACTCGCGGGGCGACGTCGGCTGACGACTCGCCGGCTCGGCCACCGAGCAGGTCGTCGACCTCAGGGGGCGCCAAGTGGATGGCGAGGTCGAAGCGGTCGAGGAGCGGTCCGGACAGCCGCCGCCGATATCGGGCTCGCATCGCATCGGTGCAACGGCACGAACCGGGCACCGTCCCTTCGCCGCATGGACACGGGTTCATCGCACCGACCAGCAGGAACCGAGCGGGTAGGTCGACGGCTGCTCGGGCGCGGCGGATCCGGATCACCCCTTCCTCGATCGGCTGGCGCAGCATGTCGAGCGCCCCAACAGGGAACTCCCCGAACTCGTCGAGGAAGAGCACGCCGGCATGGGCGAGAGAGATCTCACCCGGCCGCAGCGACGCCGTCCCCCCGCCCACGAGCGACACCTCTGTCGCACCGTGGTGCGGCGCTCGGAACGGTGGGCGCCGAGGCAACGGTCCATCGGCCGGCGCAACGCCGGCGGCCGAGTGGATCCGGATGACCTCGAGGGCCTCGTCGTGAGAGAGCGGCGGGAGGATCCCTGGCAGCCGCGCCGCGAGCATCGTCTTTCCCGAGCCCGGAGGCCCCACGAGGAGGAGGTGATGCCCACCGGCAGCACAGACCTCCAGTGCGCGCCGGGCGACCGGCTGTCCGCGCACGTCGGACAGGTCGAGGGCGTGCGGATCAGGTGCACGGTCGTTCGACGACCTTGCCACGGCGGCCCACGGACCACGTCCGAGGAGGGCGTCGGTCAACGACTTCAAGTCGGTGGCGGGGCGCACTCGGTCTCCGGCGACGAGCGCGGCTTGGGGGGCGGTTGCGGCCGGCACGACGATCGTCGTGGCGGCGAGCGCGGCGACCAGGGAAACGATGCCGGGCACCGGCCTGACCGATCCGTCCAACCC
>DATGKD010000214.1:0-28315 GCA_035294855.1 Acidimicrobiales bacterium | reverse complement strand
TCGATGTCCTCCTCGAGCTTCTTGTAGTCCGGAGGGGTCGTCATGCGCCGGATGCGCAGGCGGCTGCCGGCCTCGTCGATGAGGTCGATCGCCTTGTCGGGCAGGTAGCGGTCGGCGAGGTAGCGGTCGGCGAGGTTGGCCGCGGCCACGAGCGCCTGATCGGTGATGGTGACCGAGTGGTGCGACTCGTAGCGGTCGCGCAGGCCCTTCAGGATCTCGATGGTGTGCGCCACCGTGGGCTGCTCGACCTTGATCGGCTGGAAGCGCCGCTCGAGGGCGGCGTCTTTTTCCAGGTGCTTGCGGTACTCGTCGAGCGTCGTGGCGCCGATGGTCTGCAACTCGCCGCGCGCCAGCATCGGCTTCAGGATCGACGCCGCGTCGATGGCGCCTTCGGCCGCGCCCGCTCCCACGAGCGTGTGCAGCTCGTCGATGAACAGCACGATGTCGCCGCGCGTGCGGATCTCCTTCAGCACCTTCTTGAGGCGCTCCTCGAAGTCGCCGCGGTAGCGGCTGCCGGCGACCAGTGCGCCCAGGTCGAGGGTGTAGAGCTGCTTGCCCTTCAACGTCTCGGGCACGTCGTTGACGACGATGCGCTGCGCGAGGCCTTCGACGATGGCGGTCTTGCCGACACCGGGCTCGCCGATGAGCACCGGGTTGTTCTTGGTGCGGCGCGACAGCACCTGCATGACGCGCTCGATCTCCTTTTCGCGCCCGATCACCGGGTCGAGCTTGCCGTCACGCGCCAACTGCGTCAGGTTGCGGCCGAACTGGTCGAGCACCGGAGAGCCGGAGGGCGTCTCCGACGCCGGCGATCCCGGACCGGCCCCCACCGACTCCTTGCCCTGGTAGCCCGACAGCAACTGGATGACCTGCTGCCGCACGCGGGCGAGATCCGCGCCCAAGCTGACGAGCACCTGGGCGGCCACGCCCTCGCCCTCGCGCACGAGGCCGAGGAGCATGTGCTCGGTGCCGATGTAGTTGTGGCCGAGCTGCAGCGCCTCGCGCAGCGACAGCTCGAGGACCTTCTTCGCGCGCGGGGTGAACGGCGGCGAACCGGTGGGCGCGGTGCCCGACAGGCCGATCGTCTCCTCCACCTTTTCGCGCACCGCTTCCAGCGAGATGCCGAGCTGCTCGAGGGCCTTGGCGGCGACGCCTTCGCCTTCGTGGATGAGGCCCAGGAGTATGTGCTCGGTGCCGATGAAGCTGTGGTTCAGTAGGCGCGCTTCTTCCTGCGCCAGCACCAGCACCCGTCTGGCACGGTCAGTGAAGCGTTCGAACACCGCACCGCCTCCTCGAACGTTCGAGTCCTGCGACGAAGTCTACCGGGCACACCCCTCGAACCGACACCGCTCGGAAACGGGCCCGACGACCGCATCCTTCCCGGTCCTGCCCCAATTCCTTCGGCACAAACCGTGCCGAGCCTGACCGATGACCACGCACGGTAGCGAAATGTTGTCAGGCCACCCGGGGTACCACAGCGTTGTCGTCCCGACGGACCCTTCGCCTATCGTTCATCCTGGTGGACGCCACTTCACTCCTGTCACTTCCCTTCGTCCAGGACGGACTCGGGCGCCTCGAGGACGAGCTCGTAGGGGCGGTGGTGTCCGGCGACCCGTTCCTCGACGAGGTCACCACGCACCTCATCGCCGCGGGCGGCAAGCGCCTGCGCCCGGGCCTGGCCCTGGCGTCGGCCACGCTGGGGCGGCGCGCCGCGACCCGTGAGGACCTGCTGGGGGCCGTGGCGGTCGAGCTCGTGCACCTCGCCTCGCTGTACCACGACGACGTCATGGACGAGGCCCTCGTCCGCCGCAACGTGGACAGCGTCAACGCCCGCTGGGGCAACCTGGTGGCGATCGTCGCCGGCGACTTCCTCCTGGCGCGCTCGGCGGAGATCGCCGCCTCGCTCGGCACCGAAATCGCCGGGCTCCTGGCGAACACCTTGGGCCGCCTGTGCCAGGGCCAGGTGACCGAGGTGCGCAGCGCGTTCAGCGTGGCGCGCTCGGAGGAGGAGTACCTGGCCACCATCGAGGGCAAGACGGCGGCCCTCATGTCCACGTCCTGCCGCATCGGGGCGCTCACGGGCAGCCTCGACCGGGCGGAGGTCGACATCCTCACCACCTTCGGCACGTGCTTCGGCGTCGTGTTCCAGCTGCGCGACGACATCCTCGACGTCGTCGCCACCGACGCGGAGCTGGGCAAACCCGCCGGCCAGGACCTCGCCGAGGGCATCTACACCCTTCCGGTGCTGCTGGCTCTGAAAGACGGGGCGACCGCGGGAGAGCTGGGAGCTCTTCTCGGCCAGCCCCTGGACCAGCCCGAGCGCGACAAGGCGCGGGCCATCGTCGCCGGATCGGGGGCGATCGAGGCCTCGGTGGCGGCCGGCCAGCGCTACGTGGAGCGCGCCGCGCAGGCGGCCGGCGAACTGCCCGAGCGCGCCGTGGGCGCTGCGCTCACCACGCTGGTGCGCTCGCTCTTGGACGACCTCGGCCCGCGCTCCTGAGCGTCGAGCCGACCGGCGCGCCGGCGCGCCGGCGCGTCACCGCTCCGGGCGCAGCGTCGGGAAGGCGATCACCTCGCGGATGTTCGCCACGTCGGCGAGCAACATGACGAGGCGGTCGATCCCCATGCCGAGCCCCCCCGTCGGGGGCAGCCCCTGCTCCAGAGCACCGAGGTAGTCCTCGTCCACCGCCATCGCCTCCTCGTCGCCGGCGGCGCGCGCCCGGGCCTGCGCCTCGAAGCGCTCGCGTTGGTCGATGGGGTCGACGAGCTCCGAGAACGCATTCACCAGCTCGCGCCCGGCCACGATCGCCTCGAACCGCTCGACGAGATCCGGGTCCTCCCGGTGGCGGCGCGCGAGCGGCGACACCTCGGCGGGGAAGTCCGTCACGAACACCGGGCCCCACAGCTGTGTCTCGGTCGTCTTTTCGTACAGCTCGAGCAGCAGCTTGCCCGGGCCCCACGACGCGCCGGGATCGACCCCCGCGGCACGCACGCGGTCGCGCAGGTGCTCGACCGGCGTGTGCACGTCCGCGTGCTCACCGGTGGCCTCGGTGACGAGCTCGGCCATGGTGGCGCGCCGCCACGGCGGGGCGAGGTCGAGGTCGCGCCCCTGGTAGACGAGCTTCGTCGTGCCGCACACCTCGGTCGTGAGCCCACTCACCAATTCCTCGGTCAGCGCGGCGAGGTTCCGATAGTCCGCGTACGCCTGGTAGAGCTCCAAGATCGTGAACTCGGGGTTGTGGCGCGGCGACAGGCCTTCGTTTCGGAAGACACGCCCGATCTCGAACACCTTCTCGAAGCCACCCACCACGAGCCGCTTCAGGTACAGCTCGGGCGCCACGCGCAGGTACAGGTCGGTGTCGAGCGCATTGTGGTACGTGACGAACGGCCGCGCCGTGGCGCCGCCGGGGATGACGTGCAGCAGCGGCGTCTCGACCTCGACGAAGCCCTGCTCCTCCAACCGGCGGCGCAGGGCGCGCACCAGGCGGCTGCGCAGGAGCAGGACGTCGCGTGTGTGCTCCCCCGTCCACAGGTCGAGCTCGCGCCGACGGAAGCGTGTCTCGGGGTCGGTGACGCCCCGCCACTTGTCGCCGAAGCCGCGCCGCGCCTCGGCGAGCAGCACCCAGGTGTGGACCTGCACCGACAGCTCGCCGCGCCGGGTGCGCACCACGCGCCCGGTGGCGCCCACCCAGTCGCCGATGGAAAGGCGCGTGAACCCTTCGAAGTCTTGCGTCACCTTGCCCAGCGCGAACAGCTGGACCTCTCCCGACGAGTCGCGCATGGTGGCGAAGGCCACCCGCCCCTGGGGCCGCACGAGCATGAGGCGGCCCGCCACCGACACCTCGTCGTCGGTCTCCTCACCCGCGCCGAGCGCCTGGTAGCGGTCGGCCAGCGCGGCGGCCTCGGCCGTGCGCTCGAACGAGTACGGCGGCTCGGCCACGGAGCCGCAGGCTACTTCCCGGCCACCTTGGTGTTCCGCTCGTAGACGAGACGCAAGCCGTGTAGCGTGAGCCACGGCTCGCGGTGGTCGATGCACTCCGACAGCGGGGCGATCACCTCGGACAGCCCGCCGGTGCACACCACGGCCGCCCGGCCCAGCTCGTCCATGATGCGCCGGCACATGCCGTCCACCTGCGCGGCATAGCCGTAGAGCGCGCCGGACTGGATGGACTCGACGGTGGACTTGCCGATCACGCTTCTCGGCTCGACGAGCTCGACGCGCCGCAGCGCGGCGGCGTGGTGGAACAGCGCGTCCATGGAGATGGCGACGCCCGGCGCGATGGCACCACCGAGGTACTCGCCGGCGCTCGATATGGCGTCGAAGGTGGTGGCGGTGCCCATGTCGACGACGATGCACGGGCCGCCGTAGAGGTCGAAGGCCCCGATGGCGTTGGCGATGCGGTCGGCGCCCACCTCCTTCGGGTTGTCGTAGAGGATCGGCATGCCCGAGCGCACGCCGGGCTCGATGATCACGCACGGCACGTTGAACCACCGACTCGTCATCTGGCGCAGCGCGGTGGTGACGCGCGGCACCGACGAGGTGACCGCCACCCCGGTCACCACCTCGTCCACGTCCATGCCGTCCAGGTCGAGCAGCTCCGACAACAGGAGGGCGTGCTCGTCGGGCGTGCGGTCGTCCACCGTCGACAGCCGCCAGTGATGGGTGAGCCCGGCCGGCTCGGGCGGCACGGCCGGGGCGGGGCGGCTCCCCGGCGGCGGCTCGTCCCCGGGTCCCAACGAAAAGAGGCCGATCACCGTTTCGGTGTTGCCCACGTCGATCGCCAACAGCAACGGTCAGCCCTCCATCAAGTCGAGGCCGAGGTCCACCACGGGAGCCGAGTGGGTGATCGCCCCCACCGACACGAGGTCGGCGCCGGCCGCCGCGTAGTCGGCGACGGTGTCGAGGGTCACGCCGCCCGACACCTCCACGAGCACGGTGCCGGGAGACTCGGCGGTGTGCTCGCGCACGAGCGCCACGCAGTTCGCCACCTCGGCCGGCGTCATGTTGTCGAGCAGCACCGCCGATGCGCCGGCGTCCACGGCTTCGGCGACCTGCCCCGGACGGTCGCACTCCACCTCGACCAGCCGCCCGGGCCACCAACGCCGCGCCAGCTTCACGGCCTCGGCGACCCCCAGCCTGCCGAGATGGTTGTCCTTGACGAGCACGGCGTCGGACAGGCTGCCGCGGTGGTTCCACGCGCCGCCGGCGCGCACGGCGGCCTTTTCGAGGGCGCGCAGGCCCGGAGTGGTCTTGCGGGTGTCGAGCACGCGCGTGGCGGGATTGGCCCGGGCGACCGCGTCGACGAAGCGCCGAGCCGCGGTGGCCACGCCCGACAGGTGACAGAGGAAATTGAGCGCGGTGCGCTCCGCGGTGAGGATCGACCTCAGGTGGCCGTGCACCTCGGCGGCCACGGTGCCGCGCTCGAGCGCCGCCCCGTCACCGACCTCCCACCGCACCGTCAGCCCCGGGTCGACCTGCGAGAACGCCTCCTCGGCGCACAGCCGGCCGGCGAGCACGCCCTCCTGGCGCGACACCACGCGGGCGCGGCCCGGCGCGTCGGCGGGGACGAGCATGGCCGTCAGGTCGCCGAGCGGACCGAGGTCCTCCTCCAGCGCCAACGCCACGGCCCGGCGCGCCGCGTGGCGCGGCGGGTCCGCCGGACCGCTCGACGGCCAAGCGGCGAGGAGGTGCACCGGGTCGATGGGGCGGTCGTCGTTCACGTGACGGTCGCGGCCGTCGAGACGCCGGCCGTGTCGTCGGGGGCGCGGTGCACGATGCGTCGCCGCCACTGCGGGGACGTGTCGGGATGGTCGCGGCGGGCGTGCGCGCCGCGGGTCTCTTCCCGGGCGAGCGCCGCCAGGAGCAGCGCCTCCGCCACGGTGACCAGGTTGGCGAGCTCGGCCGCCTCGGGCCCGTCCTCGAGCGCGCCCGCGGCGTGCGCCACGGCGTGCAACTCGGCCGCGGCGCGCGCCAGCGACGCCGGTGAGCGCAGGACGCCTGCGCCCTCGGTCATGGCACGCTGCAGGCGGTCACGCAGCTTGGGCGCGTCGGTACGGTCGAGCTCGACCGGTGCGCGCCTCTCCCGATCGGAGGTGACCCAGGGAGCAGCGGGCAGGGCGCCGACGTCGACCACGCCGACCTCGTGAGCCGAGGCGCAGGCATCGTCGCCGGGCCCGGTGACGGGGCCGGAGCCCGAGCCGGGCAGGAGGGCACGCATGGCGCCGGTGCTGGTGGGCCCGTGGCGACCGGCGGCGATGGCCTCGGCGGCACGCGCGCCGAACACCATCCCCTCGAGCAACGAGTTGGAAGCCAGCCGGTTGGCACCGTGCACGCCCGTGCACGCAGCCTCCCCCGCGACCCACAGGCCGGGCAGGGCGCTCGCCCCGTCGAGGTCGGTGACGACGCCGCCCGACACGTAGTGCGCGGCCGGAGCGATGGGCAACCAGTCGACGGCGGGGTCGAGGCCCACCGCGTGCAGCGACGCCGCCAAGGTGGGGAACCGCTCGTCGAACGCCTCGAGCCCGGTGGCGTCGAGCCACAGGTGGTCGACGCCCTCGCTCGCCATGCGATCGGCCATGGCGCGGCTGACCACGTCGCGGGGCGCGAGCTCGTCGGTGAACCGGTCGCCGTGCGCGTCGCGCAGCAGCGCCCCGTGGCCGCGCAGCGCCTCGGAGAGAAGCGGGCGGGGCATGGCCGGGTGGTGCAGCGCCGTGGGATGGAACTGGAAGAACTCGACGTCGGCGACGGGCACGTGCGCTCGCAGCGCCAGGGCGACGCCGTCGCCGGTCGCCCCGGTCGGGTTGGTCGTCACCGCGAAGAGCTGGCCCGCGCCCCCGGTGGCGAGCACGACGTGGTCGGCGTGCAGGTGTCGGCGTTCGCCGCCGGGGTCGAGCGCCACCACGCCCACGCAACGGCCGCCCTCCACCACGAGGTCGAGGGCGAACCAACCCTCGAGCACCGCGGCGGCGGTCGCCCGCACCGCCGCCACCAGGGCGCGCTCGACTTCGCGTCCGGTGGCCGCGCCCCCCGCGTGGAGGACGCGGGCGGTGGAGTGGCCACCTTCTCGTGCGAGGGCGAGACCGCCGCTCGCCTCGCGGTCGAACTCGGCGCCGAGCGCGATGAGCTCGCTCACACGTCCCGGGCCCTCGTCGACGAGCACGCGCACCGCGTCGACGTCGCACAGGCCGGCCCCCGCGGCCAGGGTGTCGGCGCCATGGAGGTCCGCCGAGTCCTCGTCGCCGCCCACGGCGGCCGCGATCCCCCCCTGCGCCCAGCGCGTCGCCGACTGCGCCAGGTCGGCCTTGGTCAGCACCCCCACGCGCCGGCGGCCACCTTCGGCGAGTCGCACGACGGCGGACAGCCCGGCCACACCGGATCCCAGCACGAGGACGTCGAGCCGCATCTCGCCGGCACGCTCCTCGGGCCCGGCCCCCGGGCGGCGATCTGTCTGCATGGGTCCCCGGACTGCGCTCGGTCGGCCCGATCTCCAGGCGGCGTGCGCCGCCGTCAGCCCGTGACGGCCTGGCGGAGCGCCGCGTCGAGACGTGCGGTCTCCTCGTCGAGGACCGCGTTCGTGGCGTCGACGTGGACCACGGTGGGTTGGAAGCCCTCGAGCTCGGCTTCCTCGTAGTCGGCGTAGGTGATGACGATCACCTTGTCGCCGCGCTGCACGAGCCGCGCGGCCGCGCCGTTCAGGCACACCTCGCCGGGGCCACCGACGATGGCATAGGTCTCGAAACGAGCCCCGTTGTCGATGTCGAGCACGGCCACCTGCTCCCACTCCCGGATGTCGGCCAGCTCCATCAGCTCGGGGTCGAGACTGATCGAACCCACATAGTCGAGGTTGGCGTCGGTCACCGTGGCACGGTGGATCTTGGACTTCATCATGCGGCGGCGCATGGGGGGTCAGTGCTCCTTCCGGGTCGCAGACGCCAGCGCGTCCGCGATCGTCACGGGTACGACGTCTCCGAGGTTGGTGGTGCCGGTGCGTGTGCCGGTGTGTGTGCCGGTGTGTGTGCCGGTGCGTGTGACGGCGGTCACGGGCATGTTGTCGATGAGGCGCACGGAGCCCACCGTGGCGGCGACGAGGAGGCGCGCCTCGCCGTCCAGGCTCCCCAGCGGCCGCAACGTCGCGGGTTCGACGACCTCCCCGTAGTCGGGGACGACAAGTGGCTCCGCGTCGAGCTCGGCCCACATCGCGGCCCGGACCCGTCCGGCGTCGCGCTCGCCGGCGTCGACGGCGCGGCGGCCGGCGTCGAGCGCACGGTGCAACGCCAACGCGGCGCGCCGCTCGTCCGGCGACAGGCGGGCATTGCGACTCGACAGGGCCAGCCCGTCGGGCTCGCGCACGGTGGGGCACGCCACCACGTCGACCGCAAGCGACAGGTCGGCCGCCAGGCGGCGCACCACCGCAAGCTGCTGGAAGTCCTTCTCCCCGAAGTACGCACGGCAGCGTCCCGCCAACGCGAACAGCTTGGCCACCACCGTGGCCACGCCGTCGAAGTGGCCCGGGCGCGACGCACCTTCCAATCCCTCGCTGACGCCGTCGACGTGCACCGTCGTGGCGACCGGCTTCGGGTAGCCCGGGTACATCTCCTCGACCGAGGGCGCGAACACGATGGACGCTCCCGCCGCCCTGGCGATCGCCACGTCGCCGTCGAGGTCCCGCGGGTAGCGCGCCAGGTCGGCGGCGTCGCCGAACTGGAGGGGATTGACGAACACCGTGACGGCGACGACGTCGCATTCGGCCGCGGCCCGCTCGACGAGCGCCCGGTGACCGGCGTGCAGCGCGCCCATCGTCGGCACGAGGCCGACATCGCGGCCGGTGGCGCGGGCCCGGTCGAGCGCAGCGGCGAACTCCGCACCGGTCGTGACCACTTCGACGTCGCGCCGCCGGCGTGTCGGCGCTGGCACCGTGGCGCGTTGGCCCCGGCCCGAGACAGCGCCGTGGGAACGGGATGCGAGGGCGCGACCCGTCGGTGCGTGGATGCGTTCGGACGCGGCACGGTCGTCGGCGAGTCGCGTGGCGAGCGCCACGCCCGCGTCGTAACCGGGAAGCTCCGCGGCGGCGAGGACGGCGCGGTGCCGGGCGATGGTGCCGTCGTCGCCACGTGCGGCCGGCCCCGTGAGCGCCCGGGCCGGGCCGAGGTCCCCCACATCGGTGAGCGCGGCCGCGGCCAGGCCGACGAACGGATCGAGCCCGAGGCCCGCAGCGGTGGCCACGCGCTCGACCTGTCCCATCAGCGCGACGACATGGTTGGCTGCGATACAGGCCGCGGCGTGATAGGCGGCGCGCTGCTCGTCGTCCACCTCGATCACCTGTCCCCCGAGGGACCTGGCGAGCTCGCCGGCGACGTCGTCACCGCTCACCGCGAAGGTCACCCCGGAGCGCAGGCGCACCCGGCCCACCTCCGCGGACGGAAGCGGCACGAGCGGGTGCAGCGACGCGCGCCGGGGATGGGGCGCCAGGACGTCGAGCCCGAGCGCGCCGGACAGGTGGAGGACGACGGTGCTGTCCTGCGGCGCGACCGCCGAAGCGACCGCCGCCACCTGAGCGTCCGGGGCGGCGATGATGAGCACGTCGACACCGCGGGCAGCGTCGGTGACGTCGTCGGCGCGCCCGAGCACACCGGCCACGTCATGACCGGCGTCCGCCAGGGCGGCCGCCAAGGAACGACCGGCCCTGCCCGGGCCGATCAGACGGACTGAAATCACCGGACCCCTTCCCGCGCTCCGGCCCCGAACCCGGGTGCCGGTCGCTCAAGGCGATCGGATCAGAACACCCCCAGTGTACCGTCCGCGCGAACGGCGCCACCAGCCCGGTCCACGCCGCCCGGCGGCACGAGGTCGGGGGCGAGCTCGGCGAGCGGCGCCACCACGAACCGCCGCTCCCAGAGGCGCGGGTGCGGGACGACGAGGTCGGGCTCGTCGACCACCAGATCGCCGACCAGGAGCACGTCGACGTCGAGGGTGCGGGGCCCCCACCGGACGGTCCGGATGCGCCCCGCCTCCTGCTCGAGGCGCTGCGCCACCTCGAGCAGCTCACGCGGTTCGAGCTCGGTGTCGAGCTCGACCACCACGTTCAGGAACTCACCCTGGTCGGGAGGACCTCCCACGGGCTCGGTGGCATAGACGCGGGACACCCCCACGACGTCGGGCAGCGACTCGACCGCCCGCCGGAGGTGGCCGGCCCGGTCCCCCACGTTGGACCCCAGGGACAGAAAGGCGCGCACTCGATCACTCCGACCCGGACTCCGAACCCGGGGCCGGCCCGGCCACCGGGGCGGCGCGGCGCGCGATGCGCACGCCGGTGGAGCGGACTTCGTACGGCACGGGCGGATCGAGCTTGCGCAGCGCGACCGTCACCGCCCGGACGTGGTCGACCGCGAGTGCGGCGTCCGCGATGTCCGACGCCAGTGCCTCGAGCAGACGCCGGGGTGGTCCCGCCACCACCGCGGCCACGGCGTGGAGGACGAGCCCGTAGTCGGCGGTGTCCGACAGGTCGTCGCTTCGCTGGGCGCGCGACGTGTCGACTTCGAGGTCGAGATCGACCTCGAACGGTTGCGACGCCCGAAGCTCTTCCTCGTGGACGCCGTGCACCCCTAACAGACGCAGGCCGCGCACCTCGACCCGGTCGACCTCCGGCTCGTCGGCCGCGTCGTCCGCCATCGCCGTCAGGTCCCTGTCATGGCGCCGCGCCCGGGACCGGCGTCAGGGGCCGCCGGGCGCCACGAGCTCCGCAGCACGCGCCACCATGTCGCGCCCCGGGGGGCCCATCTGATGGCCCACCAGCCGCTCCACCACGGCGATGGCCTGAGGACCGCCCGGCAGCCGGCCGCTCCACCAGAGGTATCCCGCCACGACGCCCATGATGCGGTCGCCGAGCTCCTCCTGGTGCAGCAGCACGCGTTCGCCGGCGCGCAGCCAGCCGTCGACACTCCGGTACACGTCGAGCAGCACGTCCCGCACGTCGCCGGCGGCGGGCATCGGAAAGTGCGACCACACGAGCTCGCCCTCGTCGTACGCGGCGAGGTTGTGCGGGGACTCGAGCAGCGACACGACGCGGTTGAAGCCCTGGACGCGCAGCCAGATGATCTCTTCCTGGCGGCGGACCCGGCGGTGGTGGGGCGCGAAGCCACCGGGCCGCTCGCTCACCGCGAGCTGGTCGCGCACGACCCACGTGAAGTTGCGGGGCGGGATGCCCGCGGCCCACTTCCCTTTCACCCACCACCTCCGCTTGCGCGCCCGTTGCCCGCCGTGGCCACGACCGGCTGCGACTGCGGGTCGAGACGCGTCGAATCGACCAACGTAGCGGCCTGCACCGTGGCCACCACGTCATGCACCCGCACCATGGCGGCGCCGGCGAGCATCGCCCACGTGGCCGTGGCGATCGAACCCGGGAGACGAGCATCCACCGGCGCGAGCTCTTCGCCGGCGCGCGCCGCCAGCCGGCCGAGGAAGCTCTTGCGGCTCGTCCCCACCATGACCCCGAAGCCCTCGGCCACGAGCGCGCGCAGGTGCCGCAACAGGCTCAAGTTGTGGTCGAGCGTCTTACCGAAGCCGATGCCGGGGTCGACCCACACCTCCTCGACGCCGGCGTCGCGCGCCATGTTCGCCCGCGCCACCAAGAACGCCCGCACGTCGTCGACGACGACGTCGTAGCGGGGTGCGGCCTGCATCGTCTTGGGTTCGCCTTGCATGTGCATGGCGATCCATCCCACGCGCCACGTCGCGGCCACCGGCCACAGCGACGCCGAGATGTCGTTGACGAGAGTCGCCCCCGCTGCCACGGCGGCCTCGGCCACCCCGGGCTTGACCGTGTCGACCGACACCCGGACGTGCGGGGCCAGCGCCTCGACCACGCCGACGACCCGGCGCAACTCCTCCGCCTCGGGCACCGGCTCCGCCCCGGGGCGGCTCGACTCCCCGCCCACGTCGACCACGTCGGCCCCCGCCTCCACCATGTCCAAACCGTGGGCCACGGCGGCCTCGGGGCCGAAGAAGCGGCCGCCGTCGGAGAACGAGTCGGGCGTGACGTTCAGCACGCCCATGACGAGGGGCCTCATGGCCGGTCAGGTTAGGCCCCTGCACCTCGGGGCCCGACGGCCCGGTCAGCGGCCGTGGACGAATTCCATGGCCTCGGCCCGGGTGCGGGGGTCGTCGCGGAACAGCCCCCGGACCGCCGAGGTGATCGTCAGGGTGCCGGGCTTCTTCACACCCCGCATGGCCATGCACAGGTGCTCTGCCTCCACGACCACGAGCACGCCCAGCGGGACGAGGACCTTCTCCATGGTGTCGGCGATCTGCGTCGTCATGCGCTCTTGGACCTGCAGGCGGTGGGCGTAGGAGTCGACCAGCCGGGCCAGCTTGGAGAGGCCGGTGACGCGGCCGTCGGGGCCCGGGATGTACCCCACGTGCACCTTCCCCATGAACGGGACCATGTGGTGCTCGCACAGCGAGGCGAACGGGATGTCGCGCACCATCACCATTTCGTCGTGCTCGGTGGCAAACGTCACCGTCAGGTGGCGCTCGGGGTCGTCGTCCACTCCCGAGAAGAGTTCCTGGTACATGCGCGCCACGCGTTCGGGCGTGGCGAGCAGGCCCTCGCGCCGGGGGTCCTCGCCGATCGCCTCGAGCAGCTCGGCCACGAGGCGCTCCACGCGTTGGGTGTCGACGCTCACGTCAGTCGACGGGGACGGGCCCCTTGTAGACCCGGACGTCGGGCAGGTTGCGGTACCGCTCGGCCACGTCCAGCCCGTAGCCCACCACGAAGTCCGAGGGAATGCGGAAGCCGACGTAACGGAAGTCGAGCTTCGCCCGCAGGCGGCTCTCTTTCACGAGCAGGGCGCACACCTCGAGGCTCGCGGGATGACGCGCCAACAGGCTGCGGCGGAGATACGACAGCGTGAGCCCGCTGTCCACGATGTCCTCGACGACGAGCACGTGGCGGTCGGTCAGATCGACGTCGAGGTCCTTGACGATGCGCACCACGCCGCTCGTGGTGGTCGACGATCCGTAGGACGCCACGGCCATGACGTCGATCTCGACGGGCAGGCGAATGGCACGCGCCAGGTCGCTCATGAAGACGAACGCGCCCTTCAACACGCCGACGAGCAGCGGGGGCCGCCCCTCGTAGTCGGCCGTCAACTCGTCGCCGAGCTGGGCGACGCGCTCGAGCAGCACGTCCTCGGGCACCACCACCGGCCCGAGGTCGGGGTCTTCGTCCCAGCGACTCGGCATCACGGTCGCGCCCCGAGGGGCGCCGCTCTCCCCTCGGTCATCGGGCGGCGACACTACCGGAGCCGGCGCGGGCCACCGGGCGCCGCGCGGTCGCCGGCGGATCGTCTTGCTCGCCGGGATCGCCAACCTCAGCGATCGTGAGCACCCCGCGCGATCGCCGCACGCCCCGCCCGGGGGCCACCTCGGTGGCGACCGCGTTCCCCTGCGCCACGGCGAGCACGCGCTCCACGGCGGCGAGATCGGGAGGGTACGGACCTCCGTCCCTCAACCAGCTGCGGACGGCGCGCCGTGCCAGGGGGCGCGGGGCGTCACGGAGGGAGGCCGCGTCCGAGGGATCGAGGCCCGCGGCGAGCTCGTCCAGGAGCCGAGCCTCGTCGGCGAACAACTCCGCCTGCCGGGCCAGGATCGGCACGAGGTCGCGTCCCGCGATGGCACACGCCAGGGGCAGGAGCTCGTGGCGGACGCGGTTGCGCACGAAGGCCGTGTCGTCGTTCGTCGGGTCGCGCACCGGGTCGAAACCCAGTGCCTCGCACACCGCGCGCGTGTCGGTTCTGCGCAACCCGAGGATCGGGTGCGACGGGCCGCGCCGCATGCCCGCCAACCCGTCGGAACCGGCGCCGCGCAGGAGGTTCACGAGCACCGTCTCGGCCTGGTCGTCCATCGTGTGCCCGGTGGCGTGCGCGGGCGGCAATACGGCGCGGCGCGCGGCGCGCGCCCGCGCTTCGAGATTCGAGCCCGGCACGAGCTCGACCCGTTCGGCGCGAAAGTGCGCGCCCAGCGCCGCGGCGGCCCCGGCGACGACATCGGCCTCTGCTGCCGAGGCGGCTCGCAGCCCGTGGTCGACGTGGACGGCGGTGGCATCGAGGCCCGCGTGCACCGCCAGCGCGAGCAACGCCAGCGAATCCGCTCCTCCCGACACCGCGCACACGAGCGGCGTCCCCGGAGCGGGGAACGAACAACGCCCCAGCAGCGCGCCGACGAGCTCGGCACCGGCCTGCTGCGGCGTCGGCATCACCCCGCGGCGAGTCGTGCCGGGCCGACGCGCGCCACCCATTGCTCGGGATGGCGGATCTCGTCCATGGTGGGGAGCATCTCGGGTGACTCCCACACCCGTGCCAGCAATTCCGGTCCCCCCGACGCCTCGACGGCGCGGATGAAGCGCTCTCCCTGTTCGTACTGGCGGAGCTTGGCGTCGATGCCGACGAGCTGCTGCAGCAGCCGGGCCGGCAGGCTCGCCTTGCGCCGCCGTTCCCGCAACACACGGCTGAACCACGCGGCGTCGGGCACCGCGGATGCTCCGGCCCGGTCCATCGTGACGTCGCCGTGCCCCTCCAGAAGGCTCATCATGGCCTGGATCCGGCCGATGACCTCGAGCTGCTCGGGCGGGGCCACCAGGCCGAGCATGCCGGCCTCCTCGAGCGGGTTCTGGCCGGCGCGCACCGCGGCCGCCGCCCGCTTGAGCGCTTCGGCGAATCGCTTCGGGTCGGGGGACATGCCCGACATCGCCTGGTCGACGAGGGACAGGAAATGGGGCCGGAGCCACGGCACGCCGGTGAACTGGCACCGGTGGGTCACCTCGTGCAGGGCGATCCACAATCTGAATTGCGCCGGGGGGAAGCCGTGACGGCGCTCGAGCGCGACCACGTTCGGGCCGACGTAAGAGACAGCCCCACCCGTGTCGTCGCCCTCGGCGAGCAAGAGGTCGTACTGGCCGAGCACGCGGGTGGCCATCCAGCCGAGCACGAGGCCGAGCTGCGCCCCGGTGGCACCTCGGGCGGCCCCGGCCAGCGGGCCCGGCAGGGTGGTGGCGTCGAGCTGGCCGAGCACGGGCTCGAGCAGTCGCCGAAAAGACGACAGGTTGGCGCGGACCCAACCCGCCCGGTCCACGACCTTCCCCTCCGCTCCCCCGGTCGCCGGCCGCAGACCGGTGGCGTCGATCACCAAGCCTTCGGCCTGGGACGTGGCGGCGGCGAAGTCCTTCTCGAGTTGTGCCCAGGTGGCGGCATCGACATGGGTGCCCGGCGTGGGGCCCATGAGGGGCTGGCGCGAGGCCACCCACACGGCGACACGTTCGGCCACGTCCCACGACACCGGGCTGGACATCACCTCAGTGTAGGGACCGGGGGCCGCAGGCCGCCCGAGCCCGTCGATCACGTGGTCAGGCGATCTTCTTGCCTCGGAGACGGGGGGTGCTCGGGCTCACGTGGAGCGAGCAGTACTCGTCGTCGTTGTAGATCGACAGCTTCGTCTCGCAGCCGGCCTCGGCGCAGATCCGGCCGTGGCGGAACGTGCGCGCCGGCCGACCGCTGCCCGCCAATGCCGTTCCGCCGATGGAGTGCTCGCCAAGCTCGGTTCGCTCGTCCATGTCCCTCTCCACCTCCGCCGGTGGGCTGCACGATGCGTTCGTATCGACGCAGGGCGCGCCCCTCCGAAGGGGCGGATCGGGTCGTTGTGTATCCGTTGTGAATCAGCCGGGCGTCCCCCTGGGGTGGGGCGGGCCGTCCGGGCCGTGCCAAGCCCCGTGTCCGGGGCTCGGCGGGTCAGCCGCCCAGCGAGTGCCGGCGTTCTTCCTCGAGCAACGCCTCGTGGACGCGCTTGCGGAGACTGTCAGGGACGTGATCCTTGCAACGACTCGAGATCACGACCCGGAGCTCGGCTTCGAAGTCGAACGCCCCGAGGCATGGGGCGCATTCGTCGAGATGGCGCTTGATGTTCGCGCGGCGATCGTCGGTGAGCTCGCCGTCGAGGTAGCGATAGAGCCGCTCGATCGTGTCGTCGCAGTCGAGCTCCGCGTCGTCGGGCCCCATCTCGCGGTCTCCCATCGGTATCGAGGTTAACGCCCCGGCTCGGCCGATCCCACGAGCCCTCTTGCCTCGGCAAAATCCATCAACGCCTTCTGGAGAGCCTTTCTTCCCCGGTGGATCCGGCTCATGACCGTGCCGATCGGGACGTCGGTGATGTCCGCGATCTCCTTGTAGGAGAAACCCTCGACGTCGGCGAGGAGGACGGCGATGCGGAACGACTCCGGCAGCGACTCGATGGCGTTCTTCACCTCGTCGTCGGTGAATCCGGAGAGCACTTCGTCCTCCGCTGATCGGCCAGTCCCTGCGGTCGGCAGCTCGCCCAGGCGCCGGTACATGTAGAGGTCCTCCACGTCCTCGACGTCCGCTTTCTCGGGACGGCGCTTGGCCGCCCGGTAGCTGTTGATGAACGTGTTCGTGAGGATCTTGTAGAGCCACGCCCTGATGTTCGTGCCGTCCTCGTAACGGTCGAACGCCCGGTAGGCCTTGAGGAAGGTCTCCTGGACGAGGTCCTCAGCGTCGGCCGGGTTGCGCGTCATGCGCAACGCCGCCGTGTACAGCGCCGACATGTGCGGCATGGCGAGCTCGGTGAAGCGCTGCCGGTCGGCCATGGCCTGCACGATACACAGGGGTTGTCACGCCCGGATCTCGGGCACGTCGAAAGCTGGGTCGCGCCAGCGGTCCGTGCGCCTGGCAAACACTGCGACCGGGCGGTCAGGCCGCCGGTGGCACCTCGATCCGGGCCCAGTGGCGGTCGGTGCGCGCGCCCGCCGGGTAGACGCGGAAGCGCACCGACTCCGAGGACGAGAGACGCCCGTCGCCAGTGGCGATCCAACAGGGCAGGCCGGCGTCGGTCGCGTCGAGCAGCTCGCGCCATGTGTCCTGGCTGATCGTTCCGTCGTCCTCCGACAGCACGACGAGCGTGTCGATGCCCTCGCGGATGAACGGCCACCGCAGCTGCCAGTCCGCGTTGGACGCGAAACCGCAGCCAGCGGTGTCCATGACCACGGCGTCGGGCCACTCTTCCACCACACGCTGCACGGCATTGCGGTACGACCGGGTGCCGTAGGTGTTCCTGGCCGCGGCCAGGTACACCACCGCCGGGGCCAGCTGGCTGGCGGGAAGGCCGGGCGAGACGTCGCCCGTTGCGTCGCTGAAATCCGAAGCCGCTGCCATGCTCATGGCGGACCACCCTCCGATCCGGGCGTGACGCCCGGCTCGCGCCGCCGCGAGCCCGGACGACGTGCCCCTCTCGTCGAACATCCTGAACGCCGTCGCTCACCGCACGTCCAAGCGCGGCTCAACTCCCGACCAACAGGCCGTGTGCCGACACGAGGGCCGACGGAGCGGCGGCGGCCGCGGGGCGGCGAGCCTTCGTCGGCGTCCTCGACCATGATGTCCCGGGCGGGAAGGGGGCGACCGTGGCGAAGCTGGTACCACGACGACGCGCGACCCGTCGTGCGGCACGCCTCATCGGCTCGGCGGCGATCACCGCAGGCGGCGTGATGGTGCTGGCGTCACCGGCGTGGGCGCATGTGACCGTGCACCCCGCGACGGTTCCCGCTGGATCGAGCGACGTCGAATTGACCTTCCGGGTCCCGAACGAGCGCGACAACGCCAACACCGTCACGCTCCAAGTGTTCTTCCCCACGAACCCGCCCCTGCTGACGCTCGACGTGCTCCCCGTGCCGGGCTGGATCGCAGCCGTGCACACCCAGGCCCTGGCGACTCCGCTTCAGACCGACGACGGCCCCGTGAGCGAGGTCGTGTCCGACGTCACGTGGAGGGCAACCAACGGTGGCATCGCACCCGGGCAGTACGAGGACTTCCCGGTGGCGGCGGGCGCCGTCCCCGACCGACCCGCGCGGCTCGTCTTCAAGGCCCTGCAGACGTATTCCTCGGGAGAGATCGTGCGATGGATCGAGGTCCCGGCGGCCGGACAGCCCGCGCCCGACTTCCCCGCTCCCACCCTGAGCGTCACCCCGGCGACCGCGTCGACGATCGGCGCTCCGAGATCGGACCGCTCGGCGGCGTCGTCGGACACGACGCCGGAGGCGCTTGCCGGCATCGCGATGGGCCTCGCCGTGGTGAGCCTCGTTGGCCTGGCGGTGGTGGCCACGCGGGGCCGGCGAGCGCGCTCGGCAAGCTCCACCGGACGGTCTTAGGGACCCGCCCCGCCGGTCGCGGTGCACGAGCGGGGGTCCCACGGCTGCAAGGGCTCGGTCGCTCCGCTCGGCGCGGACAGGTTCGGGCTGTTCGACAACGGCGTGCTCGTGGTCGTGGACGACGGTGTCTCGCCCCCACCTGCGGACGACGTCGACGGGGTCGATGACGACCGCGGAACGGTCGTGGCCGTCGCGGGCGAAGCGTTCACCGCGAAGTTCGATCCGGTGACCAGCACCACGTCGGCCGTCTGGGACGAGGGAAGCGGGGCACCGACGTCGATCGTCGTGGGGCTCGAGATCGAGTTCGGACCGCCGGCTGTTGCCGTCAAGCTGGTGAGCCCAGGGTCGTAGCCCACCACGGCCAGGCCGGAGAGCGCGCCTTGGAGGCGGAGCGCGTCGTCGAGTCGGGAGGGATCGGAGTACAAGATCGTGGCCTCGCTCGTCGACGCCCGCGCAGAAGTATCGGTCACCGACGTCACCTGAAAGCCGAGCTGTTCGAGCGCAGTCGCCGTCTTCGATCCCTGCTCGTGCGCGCCGGTGCCGTTTTCCACGGCGACGGTGAACGAGCCGGGTGACGGAAGCGCCCGGCCCGATGCGTCGGCATTCGGCGGCGTTCGGAGGAATTCGCCCACGACCTGGCGGTCCTGGGGCTGCACGGGGAAGACCACGTCTCCGTAGTCGCCGCCTCGGTAGTAGTACTCCTGTCCGTCTTCCACGACCGGAAGCGTGTACTGCGGGACTGCGTTCGGGTCCATGCCGTGGAACTCGAGGACGAGGTTCGCCATCGAGATCGCCGAGAGCCGGCTGTCGACCTCCAAGTTGCCGGAGAGCGAGTCGATGAGCTGGAGATCGGTGACGAAGTTGCCGAGTCCCCGCTTGGCGACGGCTGACGCCAGCACCCGGAGGAACTCGTGGTCGCGGCGGATCCTGCTCAAGTCGCTCTCGGGGTCGTACGGCCAGTCGTAGCGAGGAAGGCGCCGGTCGGGCGCGGGCTGGTACTGCAGATGGCGCGCCCGCACGACGGCGAGCGCTTCGAAGCCGTTGAGCGTCGCGCAGCCCGCATTCGGCTCGTACAGCGACGACTGTGCGTCGTACACCGGAAGCGGGAAGTACATCCTGACGCCTCCCAAGGCGTCCACGACCCCCTGGAAGCTGTCGAAGTTCAGCTGCACGTAGTGCTGGATGGGGATCCCGAAGTCCTCGGAGATCGCCGCGATGAGCTGGCCGGGACCGTCGGGCGCACCCAGTGCGGCGTCGATCTTGTTCACGCCTTCGGGGCGCGCGTTCGGCACGAACGTGTCACGCGGGATCGACAGGATCGATGCCCGATGGTGGTCGGGGTCGAGGTGGAGGATCATCACCACGTCGCTGTTCACCCCGGTGACTCCCTGGCTGCAGAGCCCGAATGCCTGGTTCTGCTGCTTCAGGCCGCACCGGGTGGTGGAGCCGATCAGCAGGATGTTCTGCACGTCCTTCTGGGCGCCACCGGCCTGCACCCCGGCGAGGTGCTTGACGTCGACGCGATGGATCCGGCCGTTTTCGTACCAGAGGAACGCCGCACCGGCGGCACCGAAGAGGACGACGAGGATCACCAGTCCCAGGCCGGTCCACAGGAGGCGTCGCCGCCAGCGACGCCGGGGCGGCGGTGCGTCCCCACCCGACCCGGCGACCGTACCCACAGGGTGGTCCCCCGCGGGGAGTTCCCCCGTTGGACCGGGTGCCGTCGTTGTCGGCGTGTCGGCGCCCGCCGACATGCCCGGCGAGGCCGCGACGAGATCGTCGTCGTTGTCGCTCTGCGGTCCGGGCACCGCCGCAATCTAGGTGGCGGCGGCTTTCGAAAAAGGCCGGAATGGAGAGCCTGGGAGGAGACTTGAACTCCTGACCTGCGCATTACGAGTGCGCTGCTCTACCGACTGAGCTACCCAGGCAGGCGACGCGACACGATACCGGACCGGTCGGACGCTCCAACGGAGAATCGAGGCGCGTCAGCCGCTCGGGACCGCCGACAGCCGTACGAACAGGGCCTCGAGCAACAGCGTCTCGTTGGGATTCCGCACGAGCTCGGCGCCGGCACGTTCGACGGCCGTGACGGCGGCGGTCAGTTCGCGCATGCGCTCGTTCAGCGCGGCGCCGTGCCGGTCGCCGGCACTGGTCACCGCGGCGAGCATGCGATCCCGGTATGCAGCGGCGAGGACCGCAAGTCCCGCTCGCAGCTCGTCGGTCCGAAGCCGTCGCTCCTCACGACGCTGCCGGTCCTCGAGTGCCTTGCGCCTGGACGCGCTCCGCTCCCCGAACTGTTTGGCCTCTTCCGCCAGCGCCTCGGTTTCGACCAGATGCTGGGCTCGCAAGGGCTCGACCGCTGCCTCGGCCGCGTCGATCAGCTCGGAAGCGATCACCGCGGCCGCTGCGCCTGTGCCGTCGAGGCGCGTCGGGACCGACCGCCACAGCTGCCGACGCTGCGCGAAGCCCTCGTCGTGGGTGAGCAGACGAGCGCGGTCGACGCTCCCACCCGCGGCCTCGGCGATCTGGGCGGCCCGGTCCGGCGCGACCCCCTGGCGCTCCAGCCAGGCTCGAAGCGTCTGCTCGGACACAGGGCGCAACTCGATGCGAGCACATCGGCTGGCGATCGTGTCGAGCTCGGCGGGCACCGAGTCGGCCTGCAGGACGAAGACGGTCGGACCCGCCGGATCCTCCAGGGTCTTGAGCAGGACGGGGGCCGCCAGGCGGGCGAGGTGGATCTCCGACACCGCGATGACCTGGCGGTGACCCTCGAGGGGACGGCGCTGTGCCAGGCGAACCACGCTGCGCGCGTCGTCCACGGTGACGAATGGACCGGACCGTTCGACTTCTACGAGGTCGGGATGAATGCCGCTCATGGCGCGTCGGCAGACGTCGCAGGCCGCACAACCACCCCTGGGGCAGAGCAACGCAGCCGCGAATCCCCGGGTGAGGAGGCGCTGCCCGAGTCCGGGGGGGCCGACGAACAGGTATGCGTGGACGGGCCGGCGGGCAGCCGCGCGCAGCTGAGCGACGACCTCCGGTTGGCCCACAACCTCGCCGAAAAGCTCGAGAGCGGGGAGTTCTGCGTCGGCGCGCGTCGCCACGATGGTCATCGTGGCACCGACGGTAATGGCGACAGGCGCTCGGACACGACGTCGTAGATGCACCGGGCGACGTCGCCTTCGGCCCCCGAGCCGTCCACGACAACCCAGCGCTCGGGGTCCGAGGACGCCAATGCGAGGTATCCCTCGCGCACGCGTTGCCGGAAGTCGTCCCCGAGGCGCTCCAAGCGGTCAGGGGCGCCGGAGCGGCGCTCCAGGGCAACTTCGGCTGTCACGTCGACGAGCACGATGAGATCGGGGGTTGTCCCTGCCGTGGCCCACGCGTCGAGCGCGACGAGGTCCTCGCGCGCAAAACCGCGGCCGAAACCTTGATACGCGAGCGTCGACCCGGTGAACCGGTCCGTTACCACCCAGCGACCGGATTCGAGCGCAGGCGACACGACTTCGTCGAGGTGCTGCGCGCGGTCCGCCAACAGCAAGAGCACCTCGGCGCGCCCCGAAACGAAAGGCGAGGCCGGGTCGAGCAGCAAGCCGCGCAGTCGGATCCCGAGATCGGTCCCACCGGGCTCGGCGGTGTAGAGCGCACCAAGTGACTCGACGAGAAGCCGGGCCTGTGTCGTCTTCCCCGACCCGTCCAGGCCCTCCAGGGCGATGAAGCGTCCTCGCCTGCTCACGGACCTTCGCCGTCGCCGGTCGGGTCGGGGGCGACCTGCGGCGTCGAGCCCGCTGTCCCGTCGGCCGACGCCGTGGCGTCCGTCGATGGCCTCGCCACGCTGGCGACGTCGTCGGCGACCGCCTTCGTGGCGGTCGTCTTCTTGGCGGTCGTCTTCTTGGCTGTCGTCTTCTTGGCTGCCGTCTTCTTGGCTGCCGTCTTCTTGGCAGCCGTCTTCTTGGCAGCCGTCTTCTTGGCGCTCTTGGCGGTCTTCTTGGCCGCTTTCGCGACACGACCGGCCCGCTTGGGCGGAGGGCCCGCGGCTCTGCGCTCGGCGATCAGCTCCGCGGCCCGCTCGAGTGTGATCGCCTCGGGACTGTCGCCCTTGCGCAACGAGGCGTTGGTCGTGCCGTCGGTGACGTACGGGCCGTAGCGACCCGAACGCACCACGATCGCCCCCCCGGATTCGGGGTCCTCGCCCAACTCGCGCAGCGGCGCTTGCGTTGTACGGCCGCGTCGCAACTTGGGCTGCGCGAACAACGCCAGCGCTTCGTCGACGGTGACCGTGAGGAGCTGCGGCTCGGACTCGAGGCTCCGGGTGTCGGTGCCTTTCTTGAGGTACGGGCCGAATCTGCCGTTGTGGGCGTGGATCTCCTCGCTCGTCGATGGATCAATGCCCACCAAGCGGGGCAGCTGCAGCAGCTCCAACGCCTCGGGCAGCGTCACCGTGTCGGGGCTCATGTTCGAGAACAACGACGCCGTGCGGGGTTTGGGCCCGTTGTCGGTAACCTCGCCCAGCTGCACGTAGGGCCCGAACCGCCCGGACCGCACGAGCACCGGGAGCCCGGATTCGGGATCGGTGCCGAGGGTGCGATCGCCAGAGGGCGCCGCCAGCAGCTCCTCGGCGCGCTCGATCGTCAGCTCGTCTGGTGGCAGATCCTCCGGTATGGACGCCCGCTCTTCGCCGCGCTGGAGGTACGGGCCGTACCGTCCGACGCGCACGACGAGCGGGTTGCCTTGGGCGTCTGAGCCGATGCCGATGGAGTTGATCTCCCGGGCGTCGATCTCTCCGAGGTGCGAGGCGACCTCCTCCTTGAGCCCGCGCCGGGTGTGGCCGTCGTCGCCGGATGCGCTCTGTCCGTTGCCCCCGCTGCCGTTCGCCCGAGACGTCGTGGACCGTCCGCTGGACGGGGCCTCGCCGTTGAGCTCGGCACCGTCCTCGCCGAAGTAGAAGCGCGTCAACCAGGGCAGCGCCTCCTGCTCACCCTGGGCGATGTCGTCGAGGTCGTCTTCCATCGCGGCGGTGAACCCGTAATCGACCAGGTCCGCGAAGTACCGCTCGAGCAGTCCGACGACGGCGAACGCCGTGAACGAGGGGACGAGGGCGGTGCCCTTCTTCCAGACGTACCCCCGGTTCTGGATCGTCCCGAGGATGCTCGCGTAGGTGGAGGGCCTCCCCACGCCGAGCTCCTCGAGGGATTTCACCAACGACGCCTCGGTGTAGCGGGCCGGCGGTTGGGTCGTGTGAGGACGGGGCTCGATCTCGGAGGCCGAGACGGGATCGCCCTCTGCCAGGCGAGGCAGGTGCACGTCGCGCTCGGACGCCTCGGCGTCGGCGTCGTCGGATCCTTCGACATAGGCCTGGAGAAAGCCCGGGAACGTGATCACCGTGCCCGACGCCTGGAATTCGGCCTCCTCGCGCGGTTCCAACGCCGGCACGCCCACCAGGCGCACCTGCGCGCTCGTCCCGGTGGCGTCGGCCATCTGAGAGGCCACCGTGCGCTTCCAGACGAGGTCGTAGAGCCGCAGCGCGTCGCCGTGCAGCGTGCGGCCCGCTTCGTCCGGGGTGCGGAACACTTCACCCGCGGGGCGGATCGCCTCGTGGGCCTCTTGCGCGTTCTTGACCTTGCGCTCGTACCGACGCGGCTTGTCGGGGACATACGACGCCCCGTAGAGGGCGGTGGCCTGGCTGCGGGCCGCGGCGAGCGCTTCGTCGGACAGCGTCGTGGAGTCGGTCCGCATGTACGTGATCCACCCCTGCTCGTACAGCCCCTGCGCGACCTGCATGGTGCGCTGGGCCCCGAAGCGGAGCTTGCGGCCGGCCTCCTGCTGCAACGTGGAGGTCATGAACGGCGGAGCGGGTGAGCGCCGGTACGGCTTCTCCGTGACCGATCGAACCGTAAAGGGCTGACCGGCCAGTCCTCGGGCCAGACGCCCCGCCTCGGACTCGTCGAGCAACCGCACGTCGGCCTTGGTGAGCCGGCCCGACTCGTCGAAGTCGCGGCCGGTGGCGATCGGGGTGCCCCCGACCGCCACGAGGGTGGCCGCGAACGGCGAGCCCGCCGCCACGAACGATCCTTCGAGGTCCCACCACGTGGCCGAGCGGAAGCGCATCCGGGCGCGCTCGCGCTCGACGATCATCCGGGTGGCCACGCTCTGCACGCGGCCCGCCGACAGCCGGGGCATGACCTTCTTCCAGAGCACCGGCGAGACCTCGTAGCCGTAGAGGCGGTCGAGGATGCGGCGCGCCTCCTGGGCGTCGACAAGCCGCCGGTCGAGATCACGCCACTCCTCGACGGCGCGTTGGATGGCCGCCGGCGTGATCTCGTGGAACACCATGCGCTTGACCGGCACCCTGGGCGCCAGCACCTCGGTCAGGTGCCAGGCGATCGACTCGCCCTCGCGGTCCTCGTCGGTCGCGAGGTACAGCTCGCTGGCGTCCTTGACGAGTTGCTTCAGGCGGGTCACCACGGGCCGCTTCTCCGCCGCCACGACATACAGGGGCTTGAAGCCGTTGTCCACGTCCACCCCGAGTCGCGCCCACCCCTCGGACTTGTAGGCCGGGGGGACCTCGTTCGCCCGCCGGGGCAGGTCCCGGATGTGCCCGACCGAGGACTCGACCACGAAGTCGGGGCCGAGGAGCGACGCGATGGTGCGAGCCTTCGCCGGTGACTCGACGATGACCAGGGGTTTTCCCGCGTCGCTGCGGCGGGACCGGGAGGAGCTCGATGCTGGCATGGTGGAGTGAGCCTGGGGGCTGGCCCGTTCGTTAGTCAACAACCTCCGCAGCGCCCCCCGGGCCCGGGCCTCGCCACCAGGGGTTTTGTCGCCGTGCCGAACGGGCGCTCGTCCGACCGGGCTGCGGAGGCGCCGCTGGCGGTGGCCCGGTCAGGCCTCCAGGACCCGGGGGGCCGGGGACTCGCCGGTCACCTCGTCGGCCGGTGCGGCCTCTTCCTCGGCGCCGAAGCCCTCCGACTTGCGCTTCGAGAACGCGATGGAGGCCAGCAGCACGACCAGGGCGCCGGCCGCGATCCCGAGGCGCGCACCGGTGTGGTGGCGAAGGGTGATCACGGCCGGGAGGATGAGCAGCGAGACCAGGTTCATGACCTTGATGAGGGGGTTCAGCGCGGGGCCGGCGGTGTCCTTGAAGGGGTCGCCGATGGTGTCGCCGATGACCGCCGCCTTGTGCGCCTCCGAGCCCTTGCCGCCCTCGTGCCCGTCCTCGATGTACTTCTTGGCGTTGTCCCACGCGCCCCCGGAGTTGGACAGGAAGTTCGCCATGAGCTGGCCCGTGAGGATGGCGGCCGCCAGGAAGGCGCCGAGCGCCAGGTAGTTGATGCCGAACCCGACGATGACCGGCGTGAGGACGGCGAGCAATGCCGGCGTGACGAGCTCGCGCTGCGCGGCGGCGGTGCAGATGCTGATCACCCGGCCGTACTCCGGCTTTTCGGTGTAGTCCATGATGCCGGGGTGCTCGCGGAACTGGCGGCGGACCTCGTGGACGACCGTCCCCGCCGAACGCCCGACGGCGCGGATGGCGAGCGACGAGAACAGGAACGCCACCGAGCCGCCGATCAACAGGCCGATGAAGGTGGTGGGTATCGCCACGTTGATCTGCGTCTGGGGCAGGCCGAATAGCGCGGAGCCCGAGACGTGCAGGTTGAGCTGCTGGGCGATCGTCTCCACGAACGAGCCGAACAACGACACCGAGGCGATGACGGCCGAGCCGATGGCGACGCCCTTCGTGATCGCCTTGGTGGTGTTGCCCACCGCGTCCAGGCTCACCATCACCCGCTGCGCCTCGCCGGTGAATTCGTCGGACATCTCGGCCACACCGGCGGCGTTGTCGGACACCGGCCCGAAGCTGTCCTCGGAGACCACCATGCCGGCGGTGGAGAGCATCCCGATCCCGGTGAGCGACACCAGGTACAGCGACAGTTCGACGTTGCCGTGCGCGAGGCCCACGGACACCGAGATGGCGACCGCGATCGCGACGATCGCCCAGACCGTCGACTCGAGCCCGATGGAGATGCCGGCGAGCGTCGTGGTCGCCGGGCCCGTACGAGCGGATTCGGCGATCTCTTTGACGGGGTTGCGTTCGGTGGAGGTGAAGTGCTCGGTGATCTGGCTGACCACGAGCACGAGCACCACGCCGGTGAGGACCGCGTAGAACGCCTTCATGTAATGGAGATACAGGCCGGCGACGAGCCCCGCAGCGAGAATCGTGAGCGCGGCGGCGGTCCAGAAACCTCGATTGATGGGGGCCATGGCGGTGCGGTCGGAGGGACGGGCGCGCACCACGAACACCCCGACGGCCGACGCCACGATGCCGAAGGCGGGGACGATGAGCGGGAAGATGACGGCGCGTGCCGAGTGGGCGCGGAACGAGCCGCCGAGAGACGTGAACGCCGCGTACCCGAGGATGATCGAGGCGACGATGGTGATCACGTAGGACTCGAACAGGTCCGCGGCCATCCCCGCGCAGTCGCCGACGTTGTCCCCCACGTTGTCGGCGATGGTGGCCGCGTTACGGGGGTCGTCTTCGGGGATGCCGGCCTCGACCTTGCCGACCAGATCCGCGCCCACGTCGGCCGCCTTGGTGAAGATCCCGCCGCCGACTCGCATGAACAGCGCGAGGAGCGACGCCCCGAACCCGAAGCCGACGAGCACCGCCGTCGCGGTGTTCTGGAACGCAAAGACGATGACCGTGGCGCCGAGCAGCCCGAGCCCGACGCACAGCAGTCCGGTGACGGCACCCGTGCGGAACGCGACCTTCAATGCACCGGGGAGTTCCCCGCCGCGCGCCGCCGCCGCCGTCCGCACGTTGCCCCGCACGGCGAGGCTCATCCCGATGAAACCCGTCAGACCCGAACAGGCGGCGCCGAAGAGGAAGCACAGGACGCGAAAGCCGCCCGCCGCCCCGAAGGAAAGCGCCACCGAGCCGCCCGGCCGCACGACCTTCGTGGCGGTGAAGAAGATCAGCACGGCGAGCGGAACGATGATGATCCCGATGGCCCGGAACTGACGCCTGAGGAATGCGACCGCGCCCTCTTGGATCGCCGACGCGATCTCGCGCATCTTCGGGGTTCCCGTGTCGGCTCGCAGCACCCCTCGCGTCAGGAGCACGCCGACGGCCAGTCCGAATACGGCGGCGACGAGGACCACCACGAGCCACCACTTCTCGGTGCTGGTGAGGACGAAGCCCTGGTACCCCCCTTCACTGGCAAGGAGGTGGGTCATTCAGTCTTCTGCTCCTTCGGTCGGCCGCGGGCTGTGGGCAGCGCCAGCGGGGTCAGCCTGGTCGTGCACGTCCAGATGGCGCGGACGTCCCCGGCCCCCCACAAACGGGGGCCGACGATACCGACTGGCCTCGACATCGGGCAAGGAAGGCGGGCGCGCCGCGTCGCCCGGGCCGTCACCGCCCGAGCTCGACGTCTTCGGTCTCGGGTCCGCCGATGAGCTCGTAGTCGGGGTTCAAGATGGCGAGGCGGCCCTCCCACGCACCGACCATGCCCTGCGCCATGAGTCGCACGCCCTGCTGGATCCCGGGGATCCGGCGCCGCCCCTGGAACACCAGCAAGATGGCGCCGGTCCTGTCCACGAGCGTGCATTCGAGGTTGGCGGTCGCCCCCGCCGTCGGCACACGCACGACCTTGACCCGTCCGCCGATCCGGACGCGCTGACGCCATTGCGCCTCCCCGATGGGTGTCGTGCCCGCCACCGCGGCGTCGAACTGGCCACGCGGGCGGCCGGAGTCCCGGTCGAGCCCCGCGGGCGCCGCGTCCAGCGGTGCGCGTCGAGGACGCCGCCGAGCGAACCCGCCCTGAAGCTGAAACGGCACGATGGTGGCGTTGACGTGCGGCAGTTCGCCGACCGCCGCCGCGATCCGGTCGGCGCTGCGGTCGTGGAGCAGCCGGCGCCAGCCCGCGGCGTACCCGCGCCGGGGCAGCAGGACAGTCAGTTCGGTCGTGCCGTCGCCGGTGATCTCGGCGGACAACTCGAGCGCGGCGCGCGCCAGGCGACGGTCGGGACATTCGATGATGTCGAGAGGGAGGCGCGACAGGCCCAGGCGACTCCAGTCGCGCTCCAAAGCGGCCGCCTCGCGGGGGTCGACG
>DATGKD010000213.1:0-2509 GCA_035294855.1 Acidimicrobiales bacterium | reverse complement strand
CGACGCCACAGGCGCCGTCGCCGGCTATGCGCTCGTGTGCACCGACGTCGCGGCCCGCGCCCGCTGGGCCCGCCGGCGCCGCGTGGCCTTCGCCGTGGGTGCCCTGCTCCTCCTCGCCGCGCGGCGCGGCAGCGCGCTCGAGCGGCGCTTCTTGCGCCTGCGCCTGCGCGACGGCTGGGTGTTGTGGCGCGCCGGGGCCACGCCGCCGCTGCCCGTCGACGCCCACTTCAACACAGTCGCGGGCCACCGGGGCGGCAGCGGCGGGCGCCTGCTCGCCGCCCACATCGACGCGTGCACGCAGCGGGCCGGCTTCCCCGGCTGGTACGGGGAGATCAACGCCATCGCCGGCCGCCGCGCCGCGAGCCTCGAACGGTCGGGTGGGCGCGTCGTGGGGCGCACGCCCAACCGCACCCTCTCCGCGCTCGTCGGCCGCCCCGTCGAACGTCTCACCGTCGTGCGCATGCTGCCGGGACGGAGCGCAAGTGGTGCATCGGTCGACGCCGCCTGAGGTCGGGTTCGTGTTCCCCGCCGGGGGGAGCCGCGGCGCGGTGCAGGTCGGCGTCCTGCACAGCCTGGTCGAGGCCGGGATCGTGCCCGACGCTTCGAAGCGGCGTGGCGCTTCTTTGGCGGGGTGTTCCCGCACGGTCACTGGTCCACCATCTCTCTCGTGAGGTCTGCGAGCCTGCCTGGGTCTCGGTGAGGGTGGGGGTGACGGCCTGCGTCGGTCGCCCTTCGAGGGCTTGCATGACACTGCCGCCCCCCATCTTCTCCGGGCCCCGGGACCGGCAACAGAGGGAAGCGCCGCAGAGCGCCAGTCAGTGACCGCCCGGCGGGGTTCCGCTCACCGAACACAACCACGCTTGACGATGAGAAGGAGGAATAAGAGAGGTGGAGACAGTCGCGGGCCTGGGCCCGATTGCCTTCGTTGGCGTCGACTGGGCGAGCGAGGAGCACGCCGTGTGCGTGCTCGGCCTCGACGGACGCAAGAGCGACGCGTTCGCCATCACCCATAGCAAAGACGGGTTCGCCAAGCTGATCCGACGGCTCGGAAGCCTCGGCCCGGCCGGCGACGTGCCGGTCGCGATCGAACGACCCGACGGACGCCTGGTCGACGCCTTGTTGGAGGCGGGCCACCCGGTGGTGGCGGTGTCGCCCAACGCGATCAAGGCGTGGCGGGAGTCCGAAGTGCTCTCGGGCGCCAAAGACGACCCAGGCGACGCCGAGGTGATCGCCGAGTACCTGCGCTTGCGTGCTCACAAGCTCACCGTGCTGGCGCCCTTCAGCGACGAGACCCGAGCGCTGCGCGCTGTGGTGCGCGCCCGCGACGACCTCGTCGAGCAGCGAGTCGCGGCCAACAACCAGCTCGAAGCCTGCCTGGACGCCTTCTGGCCGGGCGCCAAAGCGGTCTTTGCCGACGTGTGCAGCGAGATCGCCCTCGCGTTCTTGGAGCGCTACCCGACGCCCGCCTCGGCCCGCACCCTCGGCGAGAAGCGGATGGCAGCGTTCTTGGTCAAGCACGGCTACTCGGGCCGCAGGCCCGCCGCCGAGCTCCTCGAACGGCTCCGCGGCGCACCCGACGGGATCGCGAATGGGCCCGAGGTCGAAGCCCGCCGCGATGCCGTGCTCGGCTACGTGCGGGTCATCCGTGCGCTCAACGCCTCGATCAAGAACCTCGACCGCTCCGTGGCCGCCCACCTCGGTGAGCACCCGGACGGCGAGATCTTCTCCAGCCTGCCAAGGTCCGGTCGTATCAACGCAGCCCAGATGCTCGCCGAGTGGGGCGACTGCCGCCAAGCCTACGACTCCCCCGACGCTGTCGCCGCGCTCGCCGGCGTCACCCCCGTCACCAAGAAGTCCGGCAAACACGAGGCGGTGCATTTCCGATGGGCGTGCAACAAACGCTTCCGCAAGGCGATCACGACCTTCGCCGACAACTCTCGCCACGCCAGCCCGTGGGCAGCCGACGTCTATCGACGCGCCCTCGCCAGAGGCTGCGACCATCCCCACGCTGTACGCATCCTGGCCCGCGCCTGGATCAGGGTCATCTGGCGCTGTTGGACCGACGCCAAGCCCTACGACGCGGCCAACCACACCGCGGCCGCCCGCCTCGCTGAGGTCCTGAGCGCGAAAGAGACGAAGAACTTGGCTGCCTAGGGTTGACACAGAGGGTGTCATGCGCCGCCCGCCTCGGCGGTTCCTAACGATGGCCTCCCGACCTATCGAGGTCCTCGGTAATCGGTGCCGATGACAGCGCCATCATGGACGCGCCGCTGACGCGGGGAGGTCAGGTCACGGAGTCGGATGATGGACCCCATGGCGATGTTGCTGGCATCCCGCTCCCTTTGGCTGCCCTCCCCGTAGACGAGGTTCGGTTCGTATGAAGCTGGGCACCATGCGCGCAACGTTGTGGGGCGTCCGCCAGACCGCCGCGCTCACCGTCCTCATCCTCGCGGTGCGGTATCGGTTCCTCGACTGTGCTCAGCGGGCCGTGGACATGAAGGGCCACGCC
>DATGKD010000212.1:0-16118 GCA_035294855.1 Acidimicrobiales bacterium | reverse complement strand
GTCCTGCTCGGGCTCTATACCAACGCGCAGACACTGTCTCCCCAATTCGGCACGGCAGCCGTCGCTCCTTATCGGACGGTGAATGCACGGCTCGTCGGTCTGGTGGTGGACAGCCATACGATCCTTGCCGACGACGTCGACAGCCAGGTGATGGAGCTGGCGTACTTCACCCCGGCACTAACCCGCCAACTGCTCGGGTGCTGCGTCAACTACTCCGAGACGGCGGTGAAGGTCGCGGGGGGAGCCCGCAACGACAGGGCCGTGCAGAACGAGATCGCCGGGGTGATCCCCGCCGGGACCCCACTCGTGATCAGCAACTCCCTCGCCGACAACCTGGCGAAAGGGCAAAGATCGCTCAGGCCCGAGTCGATCGCCTTGACGGTCTTCGGCGGGATCGCCGCGTTGGCCGGCCTGCTCATCGCGGGGCAGGTCATCGGCCGCGCCCTGCGACTCGGTTCGAACGAAGCTGCCACGCTCCGCGCGCTCGGGTCGAGCCCGATCATGACCGCCGCCGACGCGCTCATCGGCCTGATGGCAGCCATCGTCGTCGGGGCGCTCTTGGCAGCGATCGTCGCAGTGGCGCTGTCGCCCCTGGCTCCGCTCGGGCCCGTGCGCGCCGTCTATCCGTCGCTCGGGGTGTCGTTCGACTGGTTCGTGCTCGGGACCGGGGTCGCGGCGCTGATCGTCGTCCTCAGCGCGGTGGCGGTGGGATTGGCACTCCGTTGGGACCCCGGTCGCGCGGCGCGTCGTCGCGAGGCGCAGCCGGAACGCGACTCATTGGTCGCCCAGGCCGCGGCGGTCTCGGGGCTGCCGGTGCCGGCGGTGACCGGCATTCGCTTCGCGCTGGCACCACGCGCCGGACGCGAGACCGTCCCGGTCCGCTCCGCCCTCCTCGGTACGACGCTCGCCCTCCTCGTCTTGATGGGCACGATCACCTTCGGCTCGAGCCTCGATTCCCTCGTGTCGACCCCCAGGTTGTTCGGCTGGAACTGGGACGAGGCCCTCGCCTCCGGCGGCGACATCCCGGGGCAACAGGCGGCGACGCTCCTCGGCCACGACCGGTCGGTGGCGGCGTGGTCCGGGTACTACTTCGGCCTGCTCCGGATCGACGGACAGCTCGTCCCCGTCCTCGGCGGCAGGCCCGGCACGTCCGTCCAGCCGCCCGTGTTGACCGGCCACGGGCTGCGCCGGGCCGACGAGGTCGTCCTGGGTGCGGTCACGCTCGCGCAGCTGCACACGCACATCGGTGACTCGGTCGTCGTCTCGTCCGGAACGGGGCCCACCACCGCACTGCGGGTCGTCGGAACCGCCACCATGCCGACACTCGGCAACGGTGGGCTCGAGCACCTCGAAATGGGCACCGGAGCGCTGCTCGACGACCACCTGATCCCGGGGTCCCAGCTCAACCTGTTCTCGAATCCGACAGCGGGACCGTCCACGATCTTCATGAACCTCCGCCCCGGAGCCGATCGGAGGACGGCGGTCCGGTCGCTCCAGCAGATCGCGGCTCGTCTGAGCAACAACTTCAACTTCGGCGTCTTCATCGCGCCGGTGGCGCACCCGGCCGAGATCGTCAACTACAGATCCCTGGGAACGACACCCGCCATCCTGGGCGGGGCGCTGGCCGCTGGTGCGGTCGCGGGCCTCGCGCTGACCCTCGTCGCCTCGGTCCGTCGGCGTCGCCGCGAGCTGGCGATGCTCAAGACCGTCGGGCTCACGCGTCGACAGCTCGCGGCCACGGTGGCTTGGCAGTCGAGCGTCGCCGTCGTGGTCGGCGTCGTGGTGGGCGTGCCGCTGGGGATCGTTTTGGGACGCGTCCTGTGGGACCTCTTCGCCAACGAGATCCACGCCGTGCCGGCTCCCGTCGTGCCGGCGGTCTGGACGGCGGTCGTCGCAGTCGGCGCCTTCGTCGCGGGCAACCTCGTCGCCGCGATCCCGGGGCGGATCGCAGCGCGGACGCCGACGGCCGTGCTGCTGCGCGCGGAGTGACCGGCTTGGCCTGCTTGGGCTGCTTCGGCTGCTTGGGCTGCTTGGGCTGCTTGGGCTGCTTGGCCTGCTTGGCCTGCAACGCGGCACCGGGCTGACATTCGTTCGGCTTCTCAGCGACCAGAATGGCCCGATGCCTTCTCCGCGGCCTCCCCATCCTCTCCGGCCGACGGTCCTCGCCGCCATGCGCCTCGAGGCGCTCGCGCTGGGCGGACGGGTGGTCCGGACAGGCATGGGTCACCGACGCGCCGAGCACGTCGCCACGCGACTTGCGTCGACGCTCGCGCCGGGAACGCCGGTCGCGCTGGTGGGGATCTCCGGCGGCCTCGGTGCGAACCTCGTGCCGGGCGACGTCGTCGTGGCGACGGCGGTCCGGGACCCCGGCGGCGCCGAGATCGAGTTGTCGCCCGCCGAGGCCTCGCAGATGGCAGAGGAACTGCGCCGCGACGGTCACCGGGTGCATGTCGGACCGATCGCGTCGGCGACGAGCATCGTGCACGGAGAACGGCGAGCGGCGCTCGCGCAAACGGGCGCGCTCGCCGTGGACATGGAGTCCGCGTGGGTGGCGCGCTCGATGGCCTCGCAGCGGCTCGTCGTCGTACGGGTCGTGGCGGACACGGCGGGCAACTTTGTGGCCGGACTGGTGAAGGGCCTGTTCGCGCTCCGCCACGTGCGAAGCGCCATCGACCGCTGGCACGAGCGAGTGGCGGGCTGATGCTCGAGTTCGACGGCCTGACGCGCCACTACGGCGAAGTCGTCGCCCTCGACCACCTTTCGTTCACGGTGCCACCGGGACAGGTCTTCGGATTTCTCGGCCCGAACGGCGCGGGCAAGACCACCGCGATGCGCGCCGTGTTCGGTCTGGTCGGCCTCGAGGCCGGGACCGTCCGGTGGAAGGGAGCGCCGGTCACCGCAACCGAGCGGCGCCGCTTCGGTTACATGCCGGAAGAGCGTGGTCTGTACCCGGGGATGATCGTCCGGGAGCAGATCGAGTACCTCGCCCGGCTGCATGGCCTGCACCCCGCCGACGCCGCGGCCGCCACCCGCCAGTGGCTCGAGCGCATGGGTGTGGGTGGGCGCGCCGAGAGCAAGGTCGAAGCGCTGTCGATGGGCAACCAGCAGCGCGTGCAGCTGGCGGCGGCCCTCGTGCACGAGCCGGAGCTCCTCATCCTCGACGAGCCGATGTCGGGCCTCGACCCGGCCGGCGTCGACGCCATCGGGTCGGTGCTCATGGAGCAGGCAGCCGCCGGGCGCGGCGTCCTCTTCTCCAGCCACCAGCTGGACCTGGTCGAGCACCTGTGCCAGGCGGTGGCGATCATCGATCACGGGCGGCTGGTGGCGTCCGGCTCGGTGGAGGAGCTCACCACGGGCGGACAACCCCGTCTCGTCGTCAAGGTGGAGGGCGACTGGTCGGGCGACTGGGCCGCAGGTGTGCCCGGCGTGCGGGTGTCGCGCGTCGAGGGGGGCGCGGTGCGCCTCGTGCTCGACGAGGGAACCGATCCTCAGGCTGTCCTGGCGGCCGCCATGCACGCGGGAGCGGTGATGCAGTTCGGGTTCGAACGCCGCCGGCTGTCTGAGGTGTTCCGCGAGGCAGTCGGGGCGTGAAGGCGGCCTGGTCGTGAACGAGCTCGTGGCGAAGACGCAGGCCGTGGGGCCGTGGAAGTACGCCCTCGTCCCGGTGGTCGTCGCCGTCGTCGGCCTCCGGATCTGGCTCTTCGTGCGACGCCGCCGGCGTCGACAACAGGGGTCGCCGTCCGCACCAGGTCGGACAGCGCCGGGCGCAGGGGCGGCGGGAGGCAGCCGGATACAGGCCGCGCTCGACTCGGTGGCCGGTGACGTCGGCCTGGTGGCGCGCCGCGAGATCCGCGAACGGGTCCGAACCAGGACGTTCCGCATCGGCACGTTGATCATCCTCCTGGTGGTGGCCGCCGCGGTCGTCATCCCGGTCATCCGCAAGGGCGCCCAGGATCACCAACGGATCGGCGTGGTCGGCGCCCTGTCCCCTCCGTTGCGTGTGGCCGTGGTGGCGACGGGCCCTGCCGTGGGCACCAAAGTCACGCTCGTCGACGAATCCTCGCTCGCCGCCGCGCAACGCGACCTGCGCGCCGGGCGTGTGGCGGTCGTGCTCGTCGACGCCGGACGGCTGGTCGTGAAGCAAGGCTTCGATCCGTCCAGCACTTCCACGACCACGTTGCTGGTGCGCGTGCTGGCGGCCAGCCTGGCACTGCAGTCGGGGCTCGAGCACGCCGGCATCCCCCCGCAACAGGCGGCCGCCCTCGCCCACCCGAAACCCCTCCCGGTGACGAGCTTGGAGCCGGCGCCGACCAACGACACCGCCCGGACGACATTGGTCTATTCGCTGATCCTCACCTACGTCCTGCTCACCCAGTTCGGCACCTGGATCGTGATGGGTGTGGTCGAGGAGAAGTCGTCGCGCGTGGTCGAAGTCCTGCTGGCCGCGCTGCGCCCCGCGCAGTTGCTCGCCGGCAAGGTGATCGGTATCGGGTTGGTCGCCCTGGCCCAGGCCGCGCTCCTCGTGGGCGTGGCCCTCGGGCTCGGCGCCGCCGTGGGATCGGACCTCCTGCACGGGACGGCCCCCTCCGGCGTCTTGGCCGCGCTGGTGTGGGTCGTGCTCGGTTACGCCTTCTACTCGTGGGTGTACGCGGCGGCCGGGTCGCTCGCCGACCGGCAGGAGCAGCTCCAGAGCGTGCTGTTCCCGCTGCAGTTGCCGATCCTGTTCGGTTACATCACGTCGATCACGGGCCTCGGTCAGAGTGATCCGTCGACGCTGGTGAAGGTGCTCGCCTACGTCCCTCCCACCGCGCCGTTCGCCATGCCCGTGCTCCTCGGTCTGGGCCACGCCACCTGGTGGCAGTTCTCGCTTTCGGTGGCGATCATGCTGGTCGCCATCGTGGCCGTGGCGCGCCTCGCCAGCTCCGTCTACATGCGAGCCATCCTCCGAACCGGCGGCCGAGTGCGCCTCCGGCAGCTGTTCGCAGCCGAAGGAGCCTGAACGTCACCCCGGTGGGCGCCGCAGCTCGCCGATCAGCCGGGCGTACTGGACCAGGTGGCGGTCGCCGAGGAAGCCGTCGATGACGTGTTGCCTGGCGCGCTGCCCCATGGCGGCAAGCTCGTCGGGACGCTGGAGCAGCGACGCCAACCTCGTGCCGAAGGTGTCGGTGTCACGAGGGTCGTCGAGCAGCACGCCGGTTCCCGGTGTGATCTGGTCGACGATGCCCCCCACGGCCGACGCCACGACCGTCTTCGCCTTCCACATGCCCTCGGCGACGGTCAGGCCGAAGCCCTCGGCCAGGCTCTTCTGCACGATGACCGAGGCGTGGCTCTGCAGCGCGTTCACCATCGCGGCGTTCTCGTCCACGTCGTGCATGGGCAGGCTGATGAGGCGGACACGGCGACGGGCCTCGGAGCCCAACGCCTCCCACGCAGCGACGCACTCGGCCAGGACCTCGGCACCCTCGGGGTCGTCGCTCACGCCCGCCACCGACGGCCCGACCAGGGCGAGAGAAGCGTCGACGCGCCCCACCACCTGGGAGGCGAACCCTGCCATGACGCCGGCCATGTCCTTCAGGTGGTCCCAGCGCGAGACCTGCACCACGAGGGGAACCGCAGGATCGAGAGGCTCGCCCTCGGGCGCGATGGTCGCCCGGCGGACGACGTGACCGACCGAGCCGTCGCGCCGGATGAATTCGCCGCGTCGGCCGTTGGCGTCGTGGCCGCCCGCGATGGCGCCGATGCCGACGAGGATCCTGCGCACCTCGTCCGGAGAGAGGTCCTCGTTCTTGGGCGAGAACGGATCGATCGACGGTGGGATCACCGCGACACGGTCCTTCGGGAGCCAGTGCGGCACGAACGCGTCGCGCGTGAAGACCCATGCATGACAGTCCTCGACGAACGGACGGAGGAACGCCCAGGCATTCTCGGTCCAGTCGTTGGCGTGGTCGGAGCCCACGTGACATCGCCACACCACCGAAACCCCCGCCCCGCGCATGGCATCGGCCAGCCCCACGGTCTGGGGATCGTGGAGGAGCACCACGTCTCCGGGCCGCACCATGGCGACCAGAGCGCCCGCGTTCGCGGCGACCACCTTCCGGTAGTGGTCGGTCTGGGCCGGACCGAGCTCTCCGTCGTCGCCGGGCGCGCCGTGGAGGCGATTGTGGACGCGCTTGGTAATCGAGAAGAACTCGGGGTCGCCGGCGAGCACCATCCACCGAACGTCGAGCCCGGCACCGCGGCTGTAGCCGAGCAGCACCTGGAGCATCTCGGCCACGCCCCCGCCACGCTCGGTCGAGTTGACGTTCCAGATGGTGCCGTCGCCCATCAGGGCGCGCGTATCCGCCGCCACGGTCTGGAGATCCGAATACCGCCGCTCGCCGATGAGGTCTCGGAAGCGCTCCAAGGGCAGTGAAGGGAACGCCACCTCGTGCGGCTCGAGCACAGGGGAACATCCTGTCCGATGGCAGGAACTCCCGTCGACGACAGACCGTGGGTCGGTCACCCCAAAACGGTGTCCTCACCACGGCCGGGACCACGGTGAGACCGCCTCGGCCGGGACCTGTCTCGTCGACGAGCGCAAACCGCCAGGCATACCGTCTGATCCACCTGGGTAGTTGCACGTATAGACCTGGGAGACAAGTCGATGGAACCCCTCGAAGGAACGTGGCCTTGCCCGAAGCTCACACGATCGACGTGAGGACCGACCTGGGGATCGTCGATGCCACCCCGGGGGGCGTTGCGGCCTTTCCGGAGGTCGTGACCCGGGCATCGATCGCCGTTTCGCATGCGGCCACCGCGGTCACCCAGAACGAGGTTCCGCCGCCCGGAGAGTTGTTGTTGTGAAGGCGGGGCGCTGGACGCTGAGCAGCGACGCGTCGAGCGTGCGCCTGGCGCGCGACGCCATCCGTGACTTCCTGGCAGACACTCACGGGACAAGGGTCGACGGCGATGCCGCGGCCCTGATCGTGAGCGAGCTCGTGTCCAACGCCATCGTCCACACCGACGACTCCGGCGCCACCATCGAGCTGCGCATCGACGAGCGACTCGGGTCCGTCCACATCGAAGTGCAGGACCACAACCCCCGACCGCCACAGCCGCGCGCCGACGCCGTCGACGCGGAGGGCGGGCGCGGCCTGGTCATCGTCGACCGCATCGCGTCGCGCTGGGGGTGGGACGAGATCGCCGGCAACGGCAAGCAGGTCTGGTGCGACCTGTCGAGCCGTCGCCCGACAGCGTGGCGGTAGGCGCGCCCCACAACGCACGAGGCGCTCATCCAGGCGGTGCCGTCAGGCGGTGCCGTCAGGCGGTGCCGTCAGGCGGTGCTGTCAGGCGGTGCTGTCCCAGCGGTGCCGCGCGGCCCCCACCATCGGGGTCCGGACTGTTCGACACCCCCGGCCCGCGCGCAGGACCGGCGACGCAGACCTACGAGCAGCCGCTCGTCGTCCCGCAGCTCGAGCACACGTAGCACGACCCTGCCCGCTGCATGACCATGCCGCACTGGTAGCACAGCGGCGCATCGCGCGGCTCGGCGCGCTCCACACGGCCCGACGCCGGTGACGCGGGCTGGCTGGCCGACGCGGGCTCGTCGCCCCGAGGCTCGAACAACGTGGGCGGCACCGAGCTGACCCCCGCGTCCTCGACCAGGTCCTGCTCGGGGGTGGCGGCCTCCTCGACGCCGGGGAGGGTGGGCTGCATGCGTTCGGTGACAGACAGCACGCCCAGCTCCTCGCGCTCTTCGCGCGTCAGGTAGTCGAGCGCCAGCCGCCGGAAGATGTAGTCCACCAGGCTCGTGGCGATGCGGAGGTCAGGGTCGTCGGTGATGCCCGCCGGCTCGAAGCGCATGTTGGTGTACTTGCGCACGTACGTGGCCAGCGGGACGCCGTGCTGCAGCCCGAGGCTGACCGAGATGGAGAACGCGTCCATGATCCCGGCCAGGGTGGAACCCTGCTTCGAGACCTTCATGAAGACCTCGCCGGGCCGGCCGTCGTCGTACTCGCCGACCGTGACGTAGCCCTCGCAGTCCGCCACCCGGAAGGCGAACGTGTTCGACTTCCGCCGGCGGGGCAGGCGCTCGCGCACGGCTCCCACGAGGACCGTGTCGCGAGGCCGTCCCTGCTCCCTGGCCAACGCCGCCTCGAGCTCGGCGATCTTGGCCGCCGCCTCGCGGTCCTTCGCCTCCGCCTCCGACCCGGGCATCGAGAAGTCGCCGCCCTCGCCGACGACGACACCTTCCTTCTTCGTCGTCGACAGCGGCTGGGCGACCTTGCAGTTGTCGCGGTAGATGGCGATCGCCTTGATGCCCATGCGCCACGCGTCGATGTGGAGCTGCTCGACGTCTTCCACGGTCGCGTCCTCGGGCATGTTGACGGTCTTCGAGAGCGCGCCCGAGATGAACGGCTGCACGGCGCTCATCATCCGCACGTGGCCTTCGTAGTGGATCGTGTTGTCCCCCATCGAGCACGCGAACACCGGCAGGTGGTCAGCCGCGAGGTGCGGGGCTCCCACAATCGACTTGTGCTGGTCGATGTAGGCGACGATGTCCTCGACCTGCTCGGGTGAGTAGCCGAGCCGGGCGAGCGCGCGGGGGATCGTCTGGTTGACGATCGACATGGTGCCCCCGCCGACCAGTTTCTTGGTCTTGACGAGGCCCAGATCGGGCTCGATCCCGGTCGTGTCGCAGTCCATGAGCAGGGCGATCGTGCCGGTCGGGGCGAGCACGCTCGCCTGGGAGTTGCGCACACCGAACTGCTCGCCGAGCTCGACCGCGCTGTCCCACGCCTCCTGGGCCGCCGAGAGCAGCTCGGTCGGCACGAGCTCCTCGTCGATCTTGGCGACCTCGGCGCGGTGCATGCGCAGCACGTTCAGCATCGCCGCCCGGTCGGCGTGGAAGCCGGCGAACGGCCCCATCCGTGATGCGGTCCGTGCCGACGTGGCGTACGCCTGTCCGGTCATGAGCGCGGTGATGGAGGCCGCCCACGTGCGCCCCTCGTCCGAGTCATAGGGCAGGCCCTGCGCCATCAGGAGGGCGCCGATGTTGGCGTAGCCGATGCCGAGCTCCCGGTACCGGCGTGAGTTCTCGGCGATCTTCTCGGTCGGGTAGTCGGCGTTCCCGACGAGGATCTCCTGAGCGGTGAAGATCACGTCGACGGTCGCCTTGAATCCCTCGACGTCGAACGTGCCGTCGCTCTGGAGGAACTTCAGGAGATTCAGGCTGGCCAGATTGCACGCGCTGTTGTCGAGATGAACGTACTCGCTGCACGGGTTGCTTCCGTTGATCCGACCTGCATTGGGTGCGGTGTGCCAACGGTTGATCGTCGTGTCGAACTGCATGCCGGGATCGGCACACTCCCACGCGGCGTGCGCGATCTGGCGGAAGAGGTCACGGGCGCGCACCGTGCGGACGGCTGAGCCGTCGGTGCGGGCGAGCAGCGTCCAGTCGCCGTCGTCCACGACGGCCTGCATGAACTCGTCGGTGACCCGCACGGAGTTGTTGGCGTTCTGGTACTGGATCGAAAACGAGTCTGAGCCGTCGAGGTCCATGTCGAAGCCGGCGTCGCGCAGGACCCGCGCCTTGCGCTCCTCGATCGCCTTGCACCAGATGAAGTCCTCGATGTCGGGGTGATCGGAGTCGAGGATGACCATCTTGGCGGCGCGACGGGTCTTCCCACCCGACTTGATCGTCCCGGCCGACGCGTCCGCGCCCCGCATGAACGACACGGGGCCCGACGCCGTGCCGCCGCCCTGCAGCCGCTCGGTCGAACCGCGGATGCTCGACAGGTTGACGCCGGCGCCCGAGCCACCCTTGAAGATGATCCCTTCCTCCCGGTACCAGTTGAGGATGGAGTCCATCGAGTCCTCGACGGCCAGGATGAAGCAGTTGTGGACCCGCAGGTCCGAGCTCAGGTACTCACCGCTCTCGGTCTGGATGTCGTAGACGTCCATCGGGCCGATCTCTTCGATGCCGACGACGGCAGTGCGGTCGCGCGGCGCGCCGAAGGACTCCACGTCGCACCACTCGAGCTCGTCACCGGGGCGCAGGTCGCCGGCGGGCACGAACAGCCCGGGCCGGGAGGCGACGAGCACCGAGCCCACCGTCTCCACCGAGCCCGCAACCGCCGAATGCGCGGCACCGGCCGAGCCATCGGCACCGTCCCACGCCATGTCGTCCGCGCACCGCCAGACGAGGTGGTCCGCCGTGACGTCCAGCTCGTGTCCCGCTTCGGTGTGGATGCGCAGCACCGGCTTCTGGCCGTTGTGCTTCACGGCCACCACGTGCGTCACGCCGGAGGCGTCGAAGACCGCCGCCCCCACGGCCTGGTCGGCCACGAGCCGACCGATGGGCACGAACCCATCGGGCGTGCTCACGAGCGCGTGGTACGGCTGGCACGCGCTCGCCTGCTGCGGCACGCCGTGCACGCCGATGTTGAACCACACCGGCGAGTTGAAGGCGGCCTTCTGCGTCACGATGATGTGCTTCAGCTCGTCACGGAAGGCCTCCGCCTCGGCGGTGTCCTCGAAGTAGCCGTCGGCGGTCCCCCAACCGGTGATCGTGTCCGCCACGCGGTCGGACACCTGCTTGAGCGACCACTCGCGCTCGGGCGTGCCCGGGGTGCCGCGGAAGTACTTCTGGGCGAGGATGTTGGTGGCGTTCACGCTCCAGCCGGCGGGGACCTCCACGCCCAGCTGCTCGAAGGCCACCGAGCCGTCGCGGTAGTCGGTGATGCGCGCGTCGCGCCGCTCCCAGACGACCTCGTCGTAGGGGTGGACCCCCTCGGTGGTGAACCGCCGCCTGATGCCGATCGAGGTCCGCTGCGGGGCGATGGCCATGTCCTCTCCCACCCTTTCCTAAGTTTCTAGCGTACGTGCCGGAAGCGGCCGCCAAACCACAAGATGTTGTGGTCCCCCTGTGCGGCCCCACCAGATGCGGGGGCCATTACAGCACTGTAGTTACAGCCCTGTCAACGGCCCGCGGGCGGTGTCCTCCCTGGTCGCGGGGCGCTCGCGAAGGTTTGCACCGGGCGGTCCACCGGGCGCCGTCGGAGCCCGCTCTCGGCCCCTCACCGCGACCGGGACACCGGTAGCTTTCCGGGACCGTGGGGCGGGTGATCGCCGTGGACGCGGGGACGAGCGGGGTCCGGGCGCTCGCCGTGAACGAGTCCGGGGACGTCACCGACACCTCCCATCGCGAGCTCACCCAGCACTACCCCCGGCCCGGATGGGTGGAGCACGACGCCGCGGAGATCTGGGACCTCGTGCAGCTCACCCTGTCCGACGTGGCGACCCGGTTGCGCGCCGTGGGCGAGACCGTGGCGGCGATCGGCATCACGAACCAACGCGAGACCGTGGTGGCTTGGGACCGGCTCACCGGCCGTCCCCGCCACCGGGCCATCGTGTGGCAGGACCGGCGGACGGCCGAACACACCGACGAGCTGCGCGCCGCGGGCCACTTGACGCTCGTGCGCGAGCAGACCGGCCTCGTCCTCGACCCGTACTTCTCGGCCACGAAGATGGCGTGGCTCCTCGGGCCCGGCGGCGTGGCGGCCGACGACGACCTCGTGCTCGGCACCGTCGACGCCTGGGTGATCTGGAACCTCACGGGCGGTGCCGCCGGTGGCGTCCTCGCCACCGACGCCACGAACGCGGCGCGCACGTCGCTCTTCGATATCCGCTCGCTGCGGTGGTCCGACGAGCTCGCCGATGTGTTCGGCGTCCCGCTCGGCGCACTGCCCGAGGTGCGCCCGTCGTGCGGGCGGTTCGGCACGGTGGGCGGCGAGCTCGGGCGGCGCCGTGGGCCCCTCGCGGGCGTACCCGTGAGCGGCGTCGCCGGCGATCAGCAGGCCGCGCTCTTCGGCCAGGCGTGCTTCTCCCCCGGCATGGCCAAGGCGACCTACGGGACGGGGACGTTCGTGCTGCTGAACGTCGGTGAGCGGTGCCCGCCGCCTCCGGAGGGGCTCCTCGTCACCGTCGCGTGGGACCTCGGTGAGCGCGGCGGCTCGTCACCGGTGGCGTACGCGTTGGAGGGCGCGGTGTTCGTCACCGGCGCCGCCATCCAGTGGCTGCGCGACGGGCTCGGGATCATCGACGACGCGGCCGGCATCGGGCCGCTCGCGTCGCAGGTCGCCGACTCAGGCGGTGTCTACGTCGTGCCCGCGTTCACCGGCCTCGGCAGCCCGTGGTGGGATCCCTATGCACGCGGGACGATCACCGGGCTCTCGCGCGGTCTCGGCGCGCCGCACGTGGCGCGCGCCGTCCTCGAGGGGATCGCGTTCCAGGTGCGCGACGTCGTCGAGGCCATGCGCCGAGTGGAAGGCGACGCGCGCGGCGACCTGTCGACGCTGCGCGTGGACGGCGGGGCGTCCGCGCAGGACCTGTTGCTGCAGTTGCAAGCGGACCAGTTGCGGGTGCACGTCGCCCGCCCGGCCACCACCGAGATCACCGCGCTCGGCGCCGCGACCCTGGCCGGCTTGGCCGAAGGTGTGTGGGGCAGCCTGGACGACCTCACCGCGCTGTGGTCCGAGGAGGCGGCGTTCGAGCCCCAGGCGACGCCGTTCGCTGCGGACACCGCGTACGCCGGATGGCGCGGCGCGGTGGAACGCTCGCTGCGCTGGGCCGTGCCGGCCACCTGACGCACGGCCGTGCCGGCCACCTGACGCACGGCCGTGCCGCGCGACGCCGAATTGGCGGCCGTCCTCCCTACGATGACCGTTCGTCAAGTGACCTCGGCCGTGGCGAACGGCCGACCCGAGGGAGGAACGCCACCCGGTGGTCTTGCTGTACCTCATCGGCTTCGTAGCAGGGCTCGTGGCCGGCATCTCGCCCTGCATCCTCCCGGTGCTTCCCGTGATCCTCGTCGCGGGCGCCACGTCGCAGGAGCGGGGCACCCAGACAGAGGTCGAGCCCGAGCACGGACACGCGGAAGGTCAGGAAGCGAGCGCCCCGCCACGGCGCCGTAGCTACCGCCCGTTCGCGGTGATCGCCGGGCTGGTGGTGAGCTTCAGCGTCTTCACCCTGGTGGGCTCGTCGCTCCTCAGCACAGTCGGCCTTCCGCAGGACTTCCTCCGCAACGCCGGTCTCGCCGTCCTCGGTCTCGTCGGTCTGGGGCTCGTCTTCCCGGTGATCGGTCACGTCCTCGAGCGGCCGTTCGCCCGGCTGGCCAGACGCCAACCCAAGGGCGACGCCGGGGCGTTCGTCCTCGGGCTCGGATTGGGTGTCGTGTTCGTACCGTGCGCGGGCCCCGTGCTCGCGGCCATTGCGGTCGTGAGCGCCATGCACCACGTGGGGCTCGAGGCCGTGGTGCTCACCTTCGACTTCGCGCTCGGGGTCGCCGTGCCGCTGCTCGTGTTCGCGCTGGCGGGCCAGAAGCTTTCCCAACGCGTGGCCGCGTTCCGCTCGCACGCCCCCCAGGCGCGTCGTCTCGGCGGCGTCGTCCTTCTCCTCATGATGGCGGTGATCGCCGCCAACCTCACCGACGGGCTGCAGCGTGACGTGCCCGGGTACACGAGCGCCCTGCAGCGGCACATCGAGGGCAACTCCTTCGCCAAGCACCAGCTGGCCTCGTTCACCGGTCACGGCACGCCGACAGGGGCACTCGCATCGTGCCCGCCCAGCTCGAGCAGCCTCCTGGACTGCGGCGCAGCTCCGAACTTCACCGGCATCACGGCGTGGCTGAACACGCCGCACGACGCCCCCCTGACGCTGGCCGGTGAGCGCGGGCACGTCGTGCTCGTCGACTTCTGGACGTACTCCTGCATCAACTGTCAACGGGCGTTGCCCCACGTGGAGTCCTGGTATGCGAGGTACCACGGCGACGGCTTCGACGTCGTCGGCGTGCACACGCCGGAGTTCGCCTTCGAGCACGTGGTGTCCAACGTGTCGGCCGCCGCCGGCCAGCTGGGCGTGCATTACCCCATTGCCGTCGACGACGGCTACAAGACGTGGACGGCCTACCAGAACCAGTACTGGCCCGCCGAGTACCTCATCGACGCGACGGGCCGGGTCCGGCACGTCGTCTTCGGCGAAGGCGACTACGGCACGACCGAGTCCCTCATCCGTTCGCTCCTCGTGGCCGCCCATCCGGGCCTGCGCCTGCCGGGATCGAGCCGGGTGGCGGACGTCACGCCCAACGGCGCCCTCACACCCGAGTCGTACCTCGGGTACAACCGCCTGCAGAACTTCGCCGGGCCGTCGATCACCCCGGACCAGGCGGCGTCGTACCAGTTCCCCTCGACGCTCCCTCCGGACTCGCTCGCTCTCTCGGGAACCTGGACGGTGCGATCCGAGGAGGCCACCGCGGGCCCGGACGCCCGCCTCGAGCTCGCCTTCCAGGCCAACCGCGTCTACCTGGTCCTGGGCGGCACGGGCACCGTCCAGGTCAGCGTGGGTGGCGCGCCGTCGCAGACGGTGCCGGTGTCGGGCATCCCGCGCCTCTACACCCTGGTGAGCTCCCCCACGTTCGAAGCGTCGACCATCGTGCTGCGCTTCTCACCCGGCGTCGAGGCCTACGACTTCACGTTCGGCTGACGAGCTCCACGGTCGGCTCCGCCGCCTCGTGCTCGCCGTCGTGGCGGACCCGGGCGACGTCGGACCCACCCACGACGCCGTGGCGCTTGGCGTAGCGGTCGACGTACTCCTGGTCGGTGAGAGCGCGGATCTCGAACATGAGCTCGTCGGTGGCGGCGCGCAGGGCCATGGGGTCACGTGACGCGCCCTCGAACCGGCCCAAGTCGAGGGGAGGGCCGAAGCGCACGGTCACCTTTTTGAAGGGCCGCGGCAGGTTCGAACCCGGGCGCTGCACCTCCGACGTCCCGACGAGGCCGACGGGGACGACCGGAACGCCGCAGTCGAGCGCCAGGCGGGCCACCCCGGTGTGGCCGCGATACAGCCGCCCGTCGGGAGACCGGGTGCCCTCGGGGTAGATGCCGAGAACGTCGCCGCCGTCGAGCACGTCGCGCGCCGCGGCGAGGGCGCGCTCAGACGCGCTGCCTCCTTCGCGTCGCATGGGGATCTGCCCGACGGCCCGGAAGAACCACGCCGTCTTCCACGAGTCGAAGTATTCGGCCTTGGCCACGAACGTGACGCGCCGGCGCACCACGAGCGGCAGGAACATCGAGTCGAGGAACGCCACATGGTTGGGGGCCAGGATGACGGGGCCGCGACGGGGCACGTGCGCCCGACCCTCGACCCGGATGCGCCACACGACGAGGAAGATCGGGCTGAGGATGGCCTTCAGCGCCCAGTAGGCCACGATTGGCCACGGTAGCGCGCCCCGCGGCACGGAGAGCCCAGGCCAGAGCTCGGAGCCACGACTCTCAGAACGGTTGGTGGCGACCGGTGGCGATAGCGTCGTCGTGCGATGGCACGCCGCCTGACGGCGCGGGGCCAGCGACGGCGGGAGGAGCTCCTCGACTTCGCGGCCCGGCGTTTCGCCTCCCAGGGGTACCACCCCACGTCGGTCACCGACATCGTCGACGGCCTCGGTGTCGGCAAGGGCGTCTTCTACTGGTACTTCGCCTCGAAAGAGGAGCTCTTCCGGCAGATCCTGGCCGACGCCCACCGTGACCTGCGTCGGGCGCAGCGCCAGGCCATCGAGGACGAGCCCGACCCGGTGCGCCGCATCGAGTCGGGCATCCGGGCCTCGGTGGAGTGGCTCGACGACAACCGACACCTCTTCGTCCTTCTCGAGTTCGCCCGCACCGAGGAGCGCTTCGCGCCACTCATCCGCCAGGGCGAGGAGCAGGCCGTGGCCGACGCCCTGCCGCACGTGAAGGCGGGCATCGCCGCGGGTCTGATCCGCCGGGACGACCCCGAAGTGCTGGCGCACGCCATCCTCGGCGTCACCGATCGCCTGGCGCGCGTGCTCGTGCTCGAGCAGGGCCGTCCCGCCGTCGAGGCGGCCGACGCGGCGGTGGCGTTCTGCCTGGAAGGGATCCTGTCGCCCCGCGCGGCGCAGAGCCGACTGGGCCGGGCTGCGGGCTAGATGTACTTCCGCGGGAGGTTGGTGACGCGTGACGCAGGCGGACCCCCGATAGCGGTGTGTTCCCGGTGATAGTTGTAGCGATGCAGCCAGTGTGCAAGCGCCCTGGTCCTGTCGCACTCGCGCCAGTAGGGCCGCACGTAAG